>NZ_CP013233.1:4349324-4723987 GCF_001584165.1 Collimonas arenae | reverse complement strand
GAATCGTTCTAAGTGAAAGTGTGCGGGATGAGGTTCTTTACGCCCTGGCTTGGTCTTTTTATTGCACGCGGGTTCAGTAGTGAATACTCAATACTGCGCAATACGTAACTGGCGGGCGTGCCACACATAAGTCGCTATTCTACCCTTGCTGACGCAAGTTATCCACAGGCGCGGGCATTTATTGCATGTGGACAAAGTAAAACGACTTGGTGTAAAAGGCAGCTAAGTGATTGACAAACAAGCAGAAAATGCGTTCTAATTCAAGGTTCACTGTCCGCTGAATTGCCAGTTTGCGCATTGATTGATATCTGTCGTTGTCCCGGATCCGTTGTTTGGATGGCGTGGCAGCCAGGTCATATCAGGTAGCGAAAGGGTAGAAACCCAGCGCTCTGAGTGTGATGATCCGATTTATTTTTGCTGATTAGCGAGACCAACATGAAACGTACTTACCAACCTTCCGTCGTGCGCCGTAAGCGTACTCACGGCTTCCGCGCCCGTATGGCAACCCGCGGTGGCCGCGCTGTGCTCAATGCACGTCGCGCCAAAGGCCGCAAGCGTCTGGCAGCTTAATCTAAAGCCGGACGCAAACAGCGTTGCTTGCGTGACAGAAACTACAGACGGCCGTTCACAGAACTGCGTCCAAGACTTTTCACGTGAACGGCGCATCGTTAAAACGGATGAGTTCTCATCCGTTTTTCGTTTGCGCCCCGTCTACAGAACGGCGCATTTCGTTTTGTACACCCGCCGTAATGCATTGCCGCATGCCCGTCTGGGCGTGGTGGCGGCAAAACGGCTGGCGCCGCGCGCTGTCACGCGTAACACGGTCAAACGGGTTACGCGCGAATTGTTTCGTCTGACACCATTGCCGCCAATCGACTGCATTGTGCGTTTATCGAAACCGGTAAACACCAAGGCTGGTCCGGCTACCACCGCGCGCTTGAAGCAGGAACTGCGCAACGAGTTGACGCAACTGTTCTCGTCGCAACGCCTGTCCGCCGGCGCGTAATTTGGCCTACATCGTCCGCTTCACTGCGGCAATGACAACCGGCAACAGCCACGCTGCTGCCAGGCAGTCAGCGCCAGGACGAATTGGGGCCGGGGCTGGATGAAAAAGGGAAGAAAGCTGTCATGAAAATGCCTCTACTGTTCCTGTTGCGACTCTACAAACTGGGCATCAGCCCGTTTCTGGGACAGAATTGCCGTTTTTATCCAAGCTGTTCCGATTACGCAGCCGAAGCAATCCGCACGCATGGCGCCCTCAAGGGCAGCATGCTGGCTGGCCGTCGCCTGTGCAAATGCCATCCCTGGCATCCCGGCGGCGTCGATCCGGTTCCGCCACATCAGTCATCGACATCCCCCTCTGCAACTACTTCCGCATCGGCTTCCCGATCGTGCGGTTGCAGCCATTCCTGAATCATAGATAAATACTCTTATGGATATCAAACGTACCGTCCTGTGGGTTGTATTTTCGGTCTCGCTGTTGTTCCTTTGGGACCAATGGCAGCGCCATAACGGCCAACCGTCGCTGTTCTTCCCTAGCGCCAACCAGACAGCTCCCGTTGCTACAGGTCCTGCCGGCTCAGCCGCCAGCGCCAGCACCGACGTGCCACAAGCTTCGGCGACAACTGCCGCCGGCGCAGGCGCCGTGCCTGCTGCAACCTCGGCTGTTGCCGCCAAGGGCGAAATCATCACCATCACTACCGATGTCGTCAAAGCTGACATCGATACCGTCGGTGGCGAACTGAAGCGCCTGGAACTGCTGACGCAAAAAGACACGGTTGACCCAACCAAGAACCTGGTGTTGTTCGACTCCAGCCCAACCCGCACCTATCTGGCTGAAACCGGCCTGATCGGCGGTCCGTTCCCTAACCACAAGTCGCCGTTCACGGCCTTGCCTGGTCCGCGTACGCTGGACAACGGCAACCAGGTGCAACTGGTGCTGGAATCGACCGAAGGCGGCGTCAAGCTGACCAAGACGTTCACCTTCACACGCGGCGAGTACACGATTGACGTCAAGCACACCGTCACCAACGATACTGGTGCGCCGATCTCGCCTTCGCTGTACCTGCAACTGGTGCGTGACGGCAATGCGCCGGCCGGCGAACAGCGTTTCGTGCATACCTTTACCGGCGCGTCGGTCTATACCGATGCCAGCAAGTTCCAGAAATTCACTTTCGAGAACATTGAAAAGGGCAACGCCGAGCACGCTTTCAAGGCTGACGATGGCTGGTTTGCGCTGATGCAGCATTACTTTGTTTCGGCATTCATCCCGCAGGACAAGGCGCCACGTGAAATCTTCACCAAGAAGCTGGCAACCAACCTGTATGCAGTGGGCAATATCCTGCCGCTGGGCACGATTGCACCGGGCGCCAGCGTCACCATGGATGCGCGCCTGTTCTCCGGTCCGGAAGAAACCGCCGTGCTGGAAAAACTGGCGCCTGGCCTGACCCTGGTCAAGGATTACGGCTGGCAGAAAATCATCGCCGAACCGATTTTCTGGCTGATGACGCAAATCCACAAAATCCTCGGAAACTGGGGCTGGACCATCATCTGCCTGACGCTTCTGATCAAGCTGGCGTTCTTCCCATTGTCGGCAGCGAGCTATCGCAGCATGGCCAAGATGAAGCTGGTGACACCGAAGATGACTTCGATCCGCGAGCGTTACAAGTCCGAACCGCAAAAGATGAACCAGGCGATGATGGAGCTGTACAAGACAGAAAAGATCAACCCGCTCGGCGGCTGTCTGCCGATCGTGATTCAGATCCCGGTGTTCTTGTCGCTGTACTCGGTATTGCTGGCCAGCGTTGAATTCCGTAACGCACCATGGCTCGGCTGGATCCACGATCTGGCAGCACCGGATCCGTTCTACATCCTGCCGATCGTGATGGCGATTTCGATGTTCATCCAGACCAAGTTGAATCCGACCCCACCGGATCCGATGCAAGCCAAGGTGATGATGTTCATGCCGCTGATTTTCTCGGTCATGTTCTTCTTCTTCCATCCGGTCTGGTGCTGTACTGGGTTACCAACAACATCCTGTCGATCGCGCAGCAATGGGTGATCACCCGCAAGATGGGAACAGCCAAGGCCTAAAGCCGGTCAGTTCAGACTGTCGTAAAAAAGCCCGTGAATCAAGAATTCACGGGCTTTTTTGTTGGCTTGCGCTTAACGCTGTTTCCAATCCTCAACAACACTCGTAGAATAATTCCATGTCTTTCGATTCCTCCCCAATTGCCGCCATCGCCACCGCTCCCGGACGCGGCGGCATCGGCGTAGTCCGCATCTCCGGCAAGCATCTCGGCTCCCTGATTGAAGCAGTGTGCGGCATCGCCGAAACCAAGCTGACGCCGCGTCACGCCACCTATCTGCCATTTAAAAACGCCGACGGCAGCGTCATCGACCAGGGCCTGGCGATCTATTTCAAGGCGCCGCATTCATACACCGGCGAGGATGTGCTCGAACTGCAGGGACATGGCGGACCGGTGGTGCTGCAGATGCTGCTGAGCCGCTGCCTGGCGGCAGGGCAGGATATCGGCTTGCGCATGGCGGAGCCGGGCGAATTCACGCAACGCGCGTTCATCAATGACAAGCTCGACCTGGCCCAGGCCGAAGCCGTCGCCGATCTGATCGAGGCATCCACCGAGGCGGCTGCCAAGTCGGCTTCCGAATCGTTGTCCGGCGCGTTTTCCAAGGTGATCCACGCACTGGTCGAACAAGTCACCAACCTGCGCATGCTGGTTGAAGCGACGCTCGATTTCCCGGAAGAGGAAATCGACTTTCTCGAGAAGTCAGACGCCCGCGGCCAGTTGGCCAACATCCGCAGCACACTCGATAACGTCTTTAGCCAGGCCGCCCAAGGCGCGTTGCTGCGCGACGGACTCAATATCGTGCTGGCGGGCAAACCGAACGTCGGTAAATCGTCGCTGCTCAACGTTCTGGCCGGCGCCGATGTCGCCATCGTCACACCAATCGCCGGCACCACCCGCGACAAGGTGACAGAAACGATCCAGCTGGAAGGCATCCCGCTCAACATCATCGATACCGCAGGCATCCGCGACGCCGAAGACGCCAGCGACGAAGTCGAACGAATCGGCATCGAACGCACCTGGGCCGCCGTCGCTAAGGCCGATGTGATCCTGCATATGCTAGACGCCAACCACGGCCCGGCGCTGGCCGACGAAAAAATCATCGCCCGCTTCCCGACCAATGCCCCGGTGATCCGCATCTGGAACAAGATCGACCAGTCCGGCCACAAACCCGCGGTCGATGTCATGAACGACGCCACCCACATCTACCTGTCCGCCACCGACCACCTCGGCATCGACCTGCTACGCGCCGAACTGCTACGCATCGCCGGCTGGCAGCAAACCGGCGAATCCCGTTACCTCGCCCGCGAACGCCACCTGATAGCCCTCAAAGCCGCCCGCGACCACCTGGAAATAGCCGAGCAACACGCCTCGCTCGACAACCACGTCAACGATCAGTCGCTGGATTTGTTTGCGGAAGAACTGCGCCTCGCGCAAGACCGACTCAGCAGCATCACCGGAGCGTTTACGCCCGATGATTTGTTGGGGGTGATTTTTTCGCGGTTTTGTATCGGGAAATAAGTACGAGCCTGGCACTCACCCTAAAGTTAATTGCGAAGCGGCTTGAACGTAATGAGGACTTCAATGTATTCGGCCCTGATGCCCTTGCTAAGGTCATCGATGTAAAAGATCTGCGTAAATAGTCCGCATGCGTTGAAAATGTATTGGCAGATATCGAAACCCCAATCCATGGTGACCAAAGCTCTGCCGTCTCCAATTGGATTGCCGTGATATATCTCAGGCTCAAGGTAATTAATTTCGCCATTTTGCATGGTAGCGCGTACTCTGGAGGGCGAATACTTGTTCACCAGAGGGGCGGTAAAAATATGCATTCCGCCTGGCTTTAGTGTGCGGGAAATTTCACGGAAGACTTTGGTTGGATTAAAAACATGTTCCAACACATCTTGGGTAACGTGCAGATCGATGCTCTCATTTTCGAACGTGAGTTCCTCAAGATTTTCACACCGCATATCGCCGACAATACTTCCAAGCGGGTGATTGGTAAAAAATTGCGATGAAATATAACGAGGACATTCTCTGGTTAGACGCGCGCTCGCACCGCGTCCGCAGGGAGACGATTCATGGACCTTCGCCGTCCTCCAATTAGGAACATAAGCTTCGATTATTTGCATCAACGCCCGTTCACGCGGGATGCTGCCACAGTTTGAGCAAAGAAAATGATCTCGTAACCAAGCGTTGGACGCTGAGAAGCTGGTTTCACTAGCGCAAGTGGAACAATATCCAGAACTGACAAGAACAGGCGATTGCGTTTCCATTGGATCAATTTCCTTTGATATAGAAATCGGGCTTGGCAAATCGCAGCTTAAATAGCTATTCAAAAAATGTCTATAAGCAACGAGAAGGCTGGTCAATCTAGGAAATCCGAGTCAAGCAAGTGCTACCGGGCTCGAATGTTTCGCATTTATTGGTGTGATCACCTCGCTGTGACAAGGAGATATTGCTGACATATGAACAATTTTTCGCGTTTCAGCCTGTTGCCAGTTCGGGGGGGAGACTTCCTTAAAAAATAATCCGAAAGGCTATTGAAAATGATCTCGATGGCTCAATATCGGTTAAGTCTCCTCCAACTCTCCCTAAGTTTTGGATTTTAGAGCCCGCTGCCGCAAGGCTGGCGGGCTTTTTTTTGCATCTTCACGGATTATCGAGAGGCAAACCTATTTCACCCAAGCGCGCCACAGCACGGTCAGCACCGTCATCAGCGCGGGACCGATGAAGAGGCCTAGCAGTCCGAATGTCTGGGCGCCGCCGAGGATGCCGAACAGGACCAGGAGGAAGGGGAGGCGTGTCGAACTGCCGATCAGCAGTGGACGCACGAAGTGTTCGGCCACAAGGACGACGACAAAGCCGAATATGAGTACGCAGAGCGCGCCGACGGTTGCGCCCTGCACGAACAACCAGAGGGCGGCGGCGCAGAAAATGATCGGTGCGCAAAAAGGTAGCATCGCCGCGATTGCAGTCAGCAGACCCAACAACGTTGCATGCGGCACGCCGGTGATCGCGTAGGCGATGCCCAACAACAATCCTTCGCCGATACCGACGACAACCAGCCCGGACACCGTACCGCGCACGGCGGCCGCCATTTGTTCCACGAGCTGACCGCCATCGACGCCGAATGCGCGGCGGGTAGCCTTGATCAGATTGCCGCTCATGTTCGAACCGGCCTGGAAAATGACGAACAGCGTGACCAGCATGAAGCCGAACAGGATCAGCCCATGCGCCGCGACCGCGCCGAAATGCCTGCTAAAGGCGAGCACGGACTCGGCATGCAAGCCATTCGCCACCGGCGACTCGTGCAGGGGGCGCGCGAGATTCTCCTGCCACCAGCTGCTCACCTGCTGTGAGCCAAACGGCAAATGCTCAACCAGGCTCGGTAGTGGAATGCCGTTCGCTTCAGCTTGCTTGAACCAGGCAATGAGTTCGTGCGACTCGTGCGACTCGTGCGCCGCTTGTGTCAGCACCAGCAAGAAGGGCAGCACGATGAACAACCCAACGGCGGCGGTCAGCAGCAGAGCGACGCCCGTCGAGCGAGCACGCGATCCCGGCTGGGATTCCAGGTGCTGCAGCAGCGGCCACAACGCAATTGCAATGACTGCAGCCCACACTACAGCAGGAATAAAATCGCGCACCACCCACAGCGCGAGAATGACGAGCAGCGCGTAAAGCACGGTCGACGCGGCATGCTGGATTTTCTTGTTGCTCGGTTCGGACTCGCCTGGCTTGCGTTGGGTCATGGGATTTCTTTTCCTGTTGGTATGCTTCCGACCTGGATTTATCCGTATCTGCCGTCAAAGAATTTAATCGACGCCACGGCATTGCCGTGTTGCGCGGATAGATGCATATTAATTTAACAGATAGGCATGCCAATTCTCTGTCGTTGTCGAAGTTTTTGCCTGCAATGTGACTTCATTTGATATCGGCTACCAACGAGGCGGAGACTTTATCGTCGGTGCAGAAATGAAAAACCTCGGATCGTCGCCGATCCGAGGTTGCCGGTGTTAACACCAGAGGTTAATAACGGTTCGGATTGTCACCTCGATGATCCCCATAACCGCGATCGTCGCGATGCTCGTAACGATCGCCATCTCTCGGATGATCGGGTACCACGATGCAACCGCCGAGCAGTGCCGTAAGTACAAACAAAAGAGTCAAGCGTTTCATGTGAACTCCTTATTGTTGGGGGAATGGCCTAGTCTGACACCAATTGCGGTTCACAGTCGGCGCATCGAATTGCCCCCCCGTTTTCCCGGTGTTCGATGTTGAGAATCCACAACAGTTGTTAAATGATGTCAATTCCCAGCAGCTTTATCCAGAACGCTTTATGATCAGAGCGTCTTCCTGACAAATGAGGTGCCAACATGAGCTGGCTTAACAGATTGGCGATGAAGTATGTCCTGACGCCGGAAAAGGTCGCGGACCGCGAATTAGGTGATGCGCGCCTGGCGTTGTTTCAAGCAGAACGGCAGTTGCTGGAAGCGGAGATGCGTGTCGATTACCACCGCAACGTGCTGGCTTTCCTTGAAGCGATCTCTGCAGACGGCGTCGAGAACGTGGCGGAGAAACAGCGTCCGCAAGCGCTATCGCCGGTGCAGCGTCCGCTGCGCATCACGCCGGACCTGACCGCTTTGCGCGGAGCGGGCTGAGACGCAGCGCCACCGGGAGGCCCACTGGCTGCGCAGGCGTCAAGGCGCTGACGGCATCACTTGCAAAGCGCTGTCGCGATACAGCCACTGTCGGCCGTTGACCATTGCAGCGGATTATCAGCGCCGTGCATGGTTGGCGTGGCTACATACGTATCGCTTGCAAGAATGCCGTCTTTCTCTTGCGGTACAACCGTCACTACCCCGTCCTTGATGCTAACCGAAGCGACATAATTGCCGGCATTGCCAGTGACATCGGCAGGAACACCGTTGCTGCCGCCATTGCAGCCGGCGACAGTCTTCAGCTGCTGCGCACAAGCCTCAACTGCGGCCCTGGCTGTCGAACCGGCCGCCACCACTTGCGCGAATTTTTCCTTCTTCACGTGGACCTGATAGGCCGGTATGGTCACCGCCGCCAGGATACCGATGATCGCTACAATCAGCATCAGTTCGATCAGTGTGTAACCTTGTTTGGTTGCGGTGAAAAAACGATGTGCATTTTTCATTTTTATCCCCTCTGGTTTGAGCGCAGCAGGCGGCGCTTCCTGTTAGAGGGACGGAATGCGATTTTGTTCTTATTCCCTTTTCAAGAAAACTGTCTCAATGGCAATATCACCTAGCTGAACGCCGCCAGCATCAGTTGTGGATGACCTTCTCGATGCGGCGATCGGGAATCAGCCACATGATTGCCACCAAGACATACATCCCTAGCGCCAGCCAGCGATTGGCGAATGAGAGCGGGATGGCGAGCGCATAGGCGGCGACGGAGAGCTTGCCTTTCACATCGTTGCCGATCGCCTGCGCCAGCTGCGAATTGTCGCCATGCATGCGGATCAGGCTACGGCTCAGAATGTAGTAGGCGATACCGGTCATCAGCAGGACCACGCCGTACAGGGCGGTCGGAAGCTCGGCGAAATGATTTTCGCCCATCCAGCCGGTAGCAAAAGGAATGAGGGACAACCAAAACAGCAAATGCAAATTGGCCCACAACACCGGACCGTTGATCTTTTGCACCGCGTGCAGCATGTGGTGATGGTTGTTCCAGTAAATACCGGTATAGACGAAACTAAGGATATAGCTGAGAAATACCGGGTAGGCCAGCTGCAGCGCGGCAAGATCGGTACCGTGCGGCACTTTCATTTCAAGCACCATGATGGTGATGATGATGGCGATGACACCATCGCTAAACGCTTCCAGCCTGCCTTTACCCATTCCCAGCTCCCTCTGTTTTCCGAAACACTATATTGTGCAGGAAGACATACTAACCCAAGGGATTTGGCGCCGCGCGTGCTGACGAATTCGAGATTCAGATGCTATTTGAGGGGTTTGTTCTTCTTCGACTCATGCAGGCAGATGTTGAGGATTGCCCAGCGCAATCCCTGGCTGCCGACATTCTGGAATTCCTTGGAGAAGTAGACCTGGCGGACTATGCCTTTTTGCACATCAACAGGAATCGCCGTGAACTTCGACACCATGTCGAGCGCGGTCTTCTGGCTCTTGCCCATATCCCGCGCGTAAACAGCTGTTTCATAGATTTGCGATGTTGATGAACACCACGCCTCTTTCGATATCTCTTCGGCGCTGCTGCCGCACGACACAACGAGTAGCCACGCCGCGAGAATGATGGTCTTCATGCGATTCTCCCGTTTTGCGCCAACTATACAACGGAAAAGCCCGCTAAAAAAAATCCAAAAAGTTCAGGGCGTGAAACAAAAAGCAACGGCATGTACAAGCTGCGCTCCGCTTTGCCGGTTGATTTTCGTATTGCAACGACAAGTCCGCGGGCCTCTCTGAAAAAGGCAAATACGTTTCCCACATTGGCTTTGCCGCTGATTACCGGACTTAATGCCGCCCCGCAGCAAAATTGCCTGCACGACAAGCTGGCGAACAAATATTCAGCGATAGCTCTTCCATTTTTACTACATGCATTTACTTAACGTTACAATTGTTGCCCCTCGGTACACCTCCGGCGGCACATCGTCCGTACACTGAATTCACAATTTGGCGAAATCGCCGCATGCAATACTGGCAAGGTAGGAATATATGAAGAAATTTTTGGTATGTCTGGCCCTTGGCGCGATCATCGTTGGCGCAAGCGGCAGTGCTGCGGCCCATGTTGATATCGGTGTAGGCATTTACGTTCAACCGCCGCCTCAACCGTATTACCCGCCGGTAGTGCAATACGAACCGCGCTACGTCCCTGCGCCGGTCTATTACCCGCCGCGCGAAGTCTATGTCGAGCCAGACTGGCGCGAACGTCGCGAATGGCGCGAGCGTCGCGACGAGGAATGGCGTCGTGAAGAATGGCGGCGTCGCGAGTGGCGGCATGAACATTATCGCGAATACTACGATCGATAACGGGTTGTGCAATCGATACCCGTTATCGATGATGCGCGTTTAATCGGAAAGACCTGGCGGCACGGGTAATTGACGCCAGGTCCTGAACACAGGCCCACGCGCAGTATCAAGTTCAATCGCTCGCGGCACGCCGTTGCGGTCGATAACCACAAATCTGCGGCGACCGTCAGGCAGCCTGATGAAGGTGGGCGTAGTCGTGGAAGCAACCGCTTCGATCATGGAAGTCTTTTGCAAAAATGTCGCCTGCGCAGTGCCGACCGTTGCCCCGCCTATGGTGTAATCGAGCGCAAGCAGATGCGACTTCTGGTGTTCGGCAGAAAATGTCAGCACCCACAATACGCCGTCGGCAATTTGCAATTTCCCGACCACCTGGCCCACCTGTTCGGGAAGATCAACATACCATCCACGCTGGCGACTCCAATCGATTGGATTGCGGCTTAACGTCCAGCGGCCGTCGCCGGTTGCCGTCAAGGTTTGCTGTTGCAGCTGCGCGCGACCGGAGATTGGCTCGGCACCTATTTTCTCCCGTACGCCGTAAAGAGTTTGTACGCGCTTGACGTCCGGGCCAACGATATCGGTGCTTGCGCCGCCGCTGAACATGACGATTTTCCCGCCTTTCGGATGCAGCGCCAGCAACGGTTGCTGTGTGACCGACTGACGCTGCCCAAGGTCATCCGTTGCGGCAAACAGAGGCGCGCCATCGAATGCGACTCCCCAGTTCTCCGGTTCGACGTGGTCGAGATCGAACTTCCAAAGATGGCCCAGCAGGTCGCCTGCATAGGCGGCGACGATTTCACGTTGCGGATTGAACTCCAGCGCCGGTGTCGACAGGCCATTTGGCAACGCGGCATCACGCACTCCGGCGTATAACTTGCAGATCAGGCTCCCATTGGCGAGATCGGCCAGATACAGCACGGCGCGCCGTTCACTGCTGTCGTCACCGTTGCCATATAGCGCGCTCCAGCCGCCATGGCGCAAGCGGACCGCGAAGACTTCTCCCTGCAGGTAACCCATGTCGTCATCCGCAGCGCCAAAGCCGTCGTCGTCGGCACTTCTTTGCCACAGCACGCTGCTGCCGTCCAATCTCTCCGGATCGCTGATATCCAGCGCAAACAGGCTCTTTGCGCCTTTGCCGGTTGAACCGAGCAATATCGTCCGCCAGCCGGTCTTTCCTCCGTGCGTGAGATACGCATCGCCGGCGGTCAACAGGCCATCGACAAAACTCCGGTGCCGATAAGCGACGTCGCTCAGTTCGTGTAAATAGGGAAAAACAACAGACGGAACGAACGCCATCGTTTCGACGCCGGTGACCGCATCGAAAGCGTGCAGCATGCCATCGTTGGCGCCGACATACAGCATCGCGCGACGCTGCCGCTTGTTGCCGACAAATTCCTTGTATGTACCACCACCGGCGGCTTGCGGAATCAGGTGATAAACGGAATCGGATGGCCCCACATACAGAGGCAAAGAGTGCATGATGTCGCCCAGCTTGCCGTTGCGATTGCGGAACCGGCCGATGCCATGCGCAACCTCCAGCGCATCGTCGCCGGCCAGGTATTGCACGACCGGCTCCGACAATAGCATGGCTCTTTGCACGTCATCTAATTGCTGCCACTGAAACGCCGCGCCGGCAGCAAATATCCTGCGTTGCGACCATGGCGGAATCAAATCGGCTGCATCCCATTGCGCTACGCCGGAGACGCCATCGTCGGTCATCGGAAAGGCCTTGAGGTGTCCCAGCCATGAATCCGATTCATAGCTGGCAGTGTAGATGAACGGAGGTTGATGTGGCGGACTACCGGCATGCACGACGGCCGCGCATAGCGACACGATGATCCCAATGACGCAGTGCAGTTGCGCCTTCATTGGCGGTACTCTCTCGATGTCATGGAAATCCGTATCATAAAAGCAGATAACTTTGCAGCATCACCGTTGCGCTGCCGCCGGCGCCGACAGCGCGCGCAGTAATTCTGAAGGCGGGTCTTGGCGGCGGCGGCTCCAGGTGAAACCGCATGCCGGGTTGCAACTGCAAACGCTCAACCATGCAACGCGCTGCCGTGGCTGGTCCGGAGATGTCCGGGACAGCGACGGAAACGCTATCGCTGCGCCAGTTTTCCGCAATTTCCCAATGGCTTTTCGTGACTTTGCCACCAGCTGGCTGTGGTCCCTGTTCCAGTTGCGGCAACGTAACCGGAATCGGTGTCATTTGCAGCTGGTTTTCACAAAATCGCAACGCCCGTTCGGCCTCCTGGAAAGCCAGCAATCGGTCATTGGCGTTGGCAGCCATCAACTCTTCCACCGTCGCGCTGCGCAATGCGGCAAAAGCCAGCACCATCGTCGCCAGCAGAAAAATCAGCAACACCGGAAGCACTACGCCTGCCGCACATACGAAACGTGGCGGCGACATTCGAATCGTTCCGGCCATCGGTCCACTGATGCTTTGGCTCATGGGAAAAATGCATCGACATACAATGCACGTCAGGATGGTGCGCTACGTCGACGGCGTCCGATTCACACCGTCCTTCCGGCGCCTTGAAATATATGCGGACAGTAAAACCCGCGTGACCGAACCGCTGATGTCACCCCAGCCGCCGCTCAATGAATAGGCCAGCCAGTTGCGCCATTCGTGAATGTCGGCAGCAGCCAGTTCTTGCGGCGAACAAATGCCGGATTCGATACACGACGGCACAGCGGAAGGGGGCAGTGGATAGACCTGCCCCGACAGACTATAGCCGCCATCATGGGCGCCTCGCATATTGGCGCGCACGCGCTCGGCGAGATTGGCGCTGAAATGGCTGTGCATCAAACGAAAATGCGCGAGCTTCTGGGCGCGCAGCGCAGCTGTCTGGACATCGACCAGGGCTAGCAGGGCGGCGCCGACGATGACGAGCGAAACCAGCACTTCTATCATGCCGATGCCTGATTGTGTCGTCGCTATGTGGTTGACTGGCGCCATGCCGCTTCCCCTTTTTCAGTGCTCGCCTGAAATTGCATTATAGGAATTGCGTCAGTTGCCAGAAATGCGGGATGCGCTTAATTTGTTGTCGGGCGGATGCACTCGGGGTCAGGCAAATTTATCCAGCAATGCCGCCAGATCCTTGACACGCTGTTGCACTTCCTCTGGTGTGGCGGCAGCGGCGGTGTGAGTCACGATGGCATCGGTGAGCAAGGTGACGAAAGCGCGGTCCAACGCTTTGCGGGCGGCCGCCAGCTGCTGGGCGACGCCCTCGCAATCGGCAGGCACCGCAGCATTGGCGATCAGTTTCTGGACTCCGCGAATCTGTCCTTCGACGCGCGCCAAACGATGCAGCAGGTCCTTCTTCTGTTCGTCGCTCAACGCCGTGCCATGCACCACTTTGCTGGGAGTATCGTTCAAGATCTGCCTCCTTGGTTTGCGCAATACTATACCGAATCAGGGCATCGGGAAGCTGATCGACACTTTCAGGCCCGGGCAGGCAGGGTTGCCGTCCTCAGCCGCCGTCAATTTCATCTGCGCATCGTGCGACAGCGCAATATCGCGCACAATCGACAAACCAAGGCCGGCGCCGCCCGGATTCTGCTGCTGCGCTGACGGGGAGCGGTAGAACGCTGAAAATACGCGTTCGCGATCTTCTGCGGGGATGCCCATGCCGCTGTCCTCCACTTCCAGCAGCGCGCGTTGCGCAGCATCGTCGCGTCGCACTCGCAATATCACCCTGCCGTGTGCCGGCGTGTAGTGAATCGCGTTGTCGACCAGGTTACTGACCAGCTCATGCAACAGCAAGGCATTGCCATTGACCATGACACCTTCATCGGCATCGAATGACAGATCAATCTGTTTCTTGACCGCCGTACGCGCCAACTCCAACCCAACCTGGCGCACCACATCGGTAAGCGACACCGGCACCACCCGCTCTCGACCACGCCATGTTCGGCGCGCGCCAGGGTCAGCAGCCTATTGGCCAGATGGACCGTGGAGTCAGTGGTGCCAGCAATGCTTTCGACGATCTCACGCATGTCGCGCCAGGCGCGCGCATCGTTCGGATTGCGATCGAGTTCACGCAGCGCCAGTTCGGCCTGGGTCTTCAGTACCGTCAGCGGCGTGCGCAGTTGATGCGATGCATCCGCGATAAAGCGACGCTGGCCGGTGATGAGCGCCTGCAAGCGCCCCATGTAGCCGTTCATGGCAGCGACTAGTGGCCGCACTTCCTTGTGCACGCGATCGGCATCGAAATCAGCGAGATCGGTTGGTGAACGCGCCTCCACTTCCGCCTTCAGCTGCATCAGCGGACGCAGCACGAAGCGCACCGCAAACCACACCAGCAACGCCGCCACCGTCACCAGCAAACCCTGACGCCACAAGGTGCTGAACAGTATCTTGCGAGTCAGGTCGCTGCGCGCATCCATGGTTTCGCCAACCTGGATCAACGCGATGCCGCGCATCGAATCGTCGTATACCGGTTGGTACAGTGCGGCGATGCGCACCGGCTGGCCATGATAGTCCGCATGGTAAAACCGCACCAGCGCCGGATAGATTTCCGAACGCGGCACGTTGGGCGGTAGTGCCGGCAAGTCTTCGTAGCCGGAAACGAATTCGCCGCGGGTACCGGTGACCTTGTAGTAAATGCGTCCGAGAGTGTCGGTTTCAAAGCTATCGAGCGCCACGTACGGCACATCGGCCACCACCTTGCCATCGACTACCGACACGCGCTCGGCCAGCGCCCGGGTGGACGCCAGCAATGCGCGGTCATACGCCAGGTCGGCGACGTCCAGCGCGTTGCGGTATACCGAAAAGGCGTCGAGTCCGACCAGCACCAGCAATGGAATCAGCAGCCAGCGCAACAGTTGGGTGCGCAGGCTGCCGAGGGATCGGGTCGCCGTTGGCGAAGCCGGCTTGGAGGCGCGGATCATTTTTCGGCGACGGCTTCCAGCAAGTAACCGAGGCCGCGCAACGTGGTGATGGCGACCTCCTGGCCACCCTCACTACGCTGCAATTTCTTGCGCAGCCGATGGATATAGATTTCGATGGCGTCGGGATTGGCGTCGTCGACCAATGAAAACACTTCATCGAATAATTTTTCCTTCGACACCACCCGTCCGGCGCGGCTGATCAACACTTCCAGCACCGCATGTTCACGCGGCGTCAGCGCCAGCGCGGCGTCGCCGTACCGGAACATGCGCGACACCGTGTCAAAGCTCAAGGCGCCACAGCTATAGACCGGCGCTTCGCCGCCTTGAGCCCGGCGCAGCAAGGCCTTGACCCGTGCTTCCAGCTCGACCAGTTCGAATGGCTTGGCCAGGTAATCGTCAGCGCCCAAGTTCAAGCCTTGTACCCGATCCTGCAAGCCACCGCGCGCGGTCAGGATCAGAACCGGGGTCTTGCTGCCGCGGGCACGTAAACGCTTCAACACTTCCAGGCCATCCATCTTCGGCAAGCTCAAATCGAGTATCACCAGCGCGTATTGCTGGGTATGCAGCAAGCTGTCGGCATCGGCGCCGTTCATGGCGCACTCGACCGACCAGTGCGCATCTCGCAATGCCTTGGTCAGCCAACGCGATAGTTCAACGTGGTCCTCAATTAATAAAATCCGCATGGCCTTGTAAGCGAAAGTATGGAAACATTAGGCGCCAATACTCACACAGAACGCCGTGCTTGGCAAAATCCGAGTGAAAGGAAAATGAAAGACTCGGCCCGCTATGATGCGAAAAACCAATAAAACCCTGGCTGCACGCGCGCATCGACTGGTTAGCTCGATCTTTCCGGATGCACGATCAGTCCGCGTAAATTATCTGCAAGGAAATTTACGACGCATTGCAAATATAACTACAAAGAATGGGTAGGAGACAATGACTTCCCCGATCAACTGGATTTGTGCACTTGGTGCATGCATCACACTCAGCGCTCATGCAGCGCCGGTGCAATGCATCGCCCCGGCCAAGCCCGGCGGCGGCATGGCGGTGACCTGCAAACTGATCCAGCAAGGCTTGCAAACGCAGGAGCCGACTGCCGCCAAGATCAGCTACCTGCCGGGAGGCATCGGCGCCGTCGCCTGGAATTCCATCGTCACACAGCGACGCGCCGAAGCCGATACGCTAGTAGCGTTCTCCGGCGGTTCCCTGATGAATCTGGCACAAGGAAAATACGGCCGCGCCGATGTCAACGATGTGCGCTGGGTAGCCGCTGTCGGCGTTGACTACGGCATGGTCGCGGTGCGCAACGATTCGCCTTACAAGACCTTGCGCGAACTGATGGAAGCCCTCAGGAAAAATCCTGCCAACGTCACCATCGGCGCTGCCGGCACCGTCGGTAGCCAGGACTGGCTGAAGATTTCAATGCTGGCGAAGTACAGCAAGATCGATCCAAAAACTTTGCGCTTCGTCGCACTGGAAGGCGGCGGTGAAGCCTTTACTGCGTTGCGTGCGGGCCATGTCCAGTTGGTGTCGGGCGATGCCTCGGAAGCCACACTAC
Source organism: Collimonas arenae (assembly GCF_001584165.1). Classification (NCBI taxonomy): domain Bacteria; kingdom Pseudomonadati; phylum Pseudomonadota; class Betaproteobacteria; order Burkholderiales; family Oxalobacteraceae; genus Collimonas; species Collimonas arenae. Next base: position 4,707,437 of record NZ_CP013233.1, on the reverse strand, counting down.
ACGCCGTCGACGGTGAAATCCGGGTACTTGCCGTGCTATCCGACAAACGCTTGCCCGGTACATTGGCTAACGTGCCGACCGCGCGTGAACAGGGAATCGACATCAGCTGGCCGGTCGTCCGTGGCGTCTACATGGGCCCGCAAGTCAGCGACGATGACTATCAACGCTGGGTCAGGACTTTCGACAAGATGATGGCAAGTCAGGAATTCAATCACTTGCGCGCCGCCAACGGCCTTTATCCAATGACGATGAGCGGTGACCAATTGACCAAATACATCCGTAAGACCGTCGAAGACTATCGCAAGCAATCGGACCAGCTTGGCTTGATCAGGTAAGCCGGACCGCGCCGACAACGTCGGCAAAAAATTCCGCCAGGTACAGAAAGTGGCAGCCATGTCATGGCTTGCTGCGGCTCGTCTGCGCCTTTTTGAATAACGAATAACTCAACCCACCAGGAGATGACACGCATGTTTATCAAAAAACCTTTGGCAAGCGCACTCGCAATTTTGTCGTTGAGCTTCGCGCTCAACGCCTCGGCGCAAGCCCCTGCCGGCTATCCGGCCGATTACGCCAAGATCGTCGATGCCGCCAAGAAGGAAGGCAAGCTGGTGATCTACAGCGCCACCGATTCCAAGGCCGCAGAACCGTTGATCAAGGATTTCAGCGCGCTGTACCCAGGCGTCAAGGTGGAATTCAACGACATGAATTCGACTGAAGTCTATAACCGCTTCATTTCGGAAGCGGCAGCTGGCGGCGCCACGGCTGACGTGCTGTGGTCTTCGTCGATGGACCTGCAAGTGAAGCTGGTCAGCGAAGGCTACGGTGCGGTATACAAATCGCCGGAAGCCGCAGCGATTCCAGCCTGGTCCAACTTCAAGGACACCGCCTACGGCACCACCTTCGAGCCGGTTGCCATCGTCTACAACAAGCGCCTGGTAAGCGCCGATGAAGTGCCGGCCACGCATGCCGATTTGACCAAGCTGCTGACCACCAAGGCAGACAAGTTCCGCAACAAGGTTACCACCTACGATATCGAAAAATCCGGCGTCGGCTTTTCCTTCATCACCGAAGATGCGCAGCTGAATCCGCAATTCTGGGATCTGGCAAAGGCGCTGGGTGATGTCGGCGTACGCGTGCAATCGTCGACCGGCACCATGCTGGAGCGCATCTCTTCCGGCGAGAACCTGATCGGCTACAACGTGATCGGTTCCTACGCGCAGGCGCGCGCGGCAAAAGATCCATCGATCGGCGTTGCCTTTACCAAAGACTACAACCTGGTGCTGTCGCGCGTGGTGTTCATCAACAAATCGGCCAAGAACATGAATGCCGCCAAGCTGTGGATCGATTACCTGCTGTCGAAGCGCGGCCAAGCCATCATCTCGAACGAATCGCAGCTGTATGCGCTGCGCTCGGATGTCAGCGGTAACGCCACTCTGGCGACACTGACTACGCAACTGGGTACAGCACTCAAGCCGATTCCTGTCACACCGGCCTTGCTGCAATACCTGGACCAGACCAAGCGCCTGGCATTCCTGAAGCAATGGAAAGCCGCCGCAGGAAAGAAATAAATTAACGACGGCCGGCGCTCCCGACTTGGCGCCCCAAACTTGGCGTCCCTGTCATTCCCGCGCACGCGGGAATCCATTTTTGCCTATTTCGTTTGCCAACCTGGATCCCCGCGTGCGCGGGGATGACAGATTCTTTAAACGCAGGTTTTTCTGCAAGGTACAAAATGTCATCCATTTCACCTCCCCATCCGCTGGCCAGCCGCTCCCGGCTGGCGCGCATTAACTGGCCGCGCGGACTGGTGGTCACGCTGGCAGCAATAGCCATCTTCCTGCCGCTGACCCTGATTTTCTATCAAAGCTTTCTGTCGGCCCCGTTCTTTGCGCCGATCAAGACCCTTAGCCTGGAACCATATCGCTTCATTTTTGACGATCCCGATTTCCGCCAGGCTTTCATCAACGGCTTGCTGCTGGCCACCGGCCTGGCACTGATCGCCGTGCCGCTGGGCGGCATGCTGGCGTTCCTGATGGTGCGCACCGATCTGCCGGGCCGCAACTGGATCGCGCCGATGCTGCTGGTGCCAATTTTCGTGTCGCCAATGGTGATTGCGTTCGGCTACGTGGTATCGATGGGACCGGTCGGTTTCTATACCGTGTGGGTGCAGGATCTGCTGCGCATGATCGGCATCGAGGCGACACCGTGGAACGTGTATGCCTTCCCCAGCATCGTCATCATCGCCGGCCTGACTCACGTGCCGCACGTCTATCTGTATGCATCGGCGGCACTGAAGAGCCTGGGCGCCGATGTCGAAGAAGCAGCACGTGTGGCCGGCGCATCGCCGCTACAGGTCGCGCTCAATGTCTCGCTGCCGATGATCCTGCCGGCGCTGTCGTATGCCGGCGTATTGGTATTTTTCCTCGGCTTTGAAGTGTTCGGCCTGGTGCTGGTGCTGGGCGATCCCGAAGGCCATCTGGTGCTGCCGACCTATCTCTACAAACTGACGAACAAACTTGGCACACCGTCCTATCATCTGATGGCGGCAGTGGCGGTTTGCCTGGTGGCGGTGACCTTGCCACTGGTGATGATCCAACGCTGGCTGCTGCGCTCGGCCAATAAATACGTCTCGATCAAGGGTAAGGGCGCACGTCAGAAGGCGCTGCCGCTGGGTAAATGGAAATGGCTGGCGTTCAGCCTGATCGCGGCGTGGCTGGTGTTCACCATCGTAATTCCGTTGTCCGGTATCGCCCTGCGTGCGTTTGTCTCACACTGGGGTTACGGCGTGTCGCTGATGGATGCGCTGACCTTGCAGCACTTCCGCGACATCATGGATCAACCATCGCTGGTGCGCGGCATCGTCAACACCATCATGATCGGCGTCATCGGCGGCGCATTGGCGGTGGCCTGCTATTGCTGCATTGCGCTGGCGATGCATCGCAAATCAGATGGCATCACGCGCTTCCTCGACTATAGCGTGCTGATCCCGCGCGCCGTGCCGGGCCTGCTGGCCGGACTGTCGTTCCTGTGGGTGTTCCTGTTTGTGCCGTCGTTCCTCGACAAGCTGCTGCAAGGCCATGACAACTTCATCGCGGCGTGGCTGGTGGAAAACTTCATTCCGCAATTGCGCGAATTACGCTCGACCATCTTCTCGGTCTGGCTGGCGTACTCGGTGGTATGGCTGGCCTATGGCCTGCGCCTGATCACCACGGCATTGTTGCAGGTTGGCCCGGAACTGGAAGAGGCGGCGCGCGCGGTCGGCGCCCGCCGCTCGCAGGTGACGCGCGACGTCACGTTGCCGCTGGTGCGCTACGGCGTGCTCGGTGCGTGGCTGATGGTGTTCCTGATTTTCGAGCGCGAGTATTCGACCGGCGTCTATCTGCTGTCGCCCGGCACCGAAGTCATCGGCGCCCTGATCGTCTCGTTGTGGGCCTCGGGCTCGGTCGATCTGGTTGCCACGCTGTCCTTCATCAACATCACGCTAGTGGCCATCGGCCTCGGCATTGCACTGCGCTTCGGCGTCAAGTTGCACGACTAATCCAGGAAATCATCATGAGCGAATTAAGTGTCAACAACCTGCATCTCGACTACGGCAGCGGCGCCAGCGCCAATCCGATTCTCAAAGGCGTATCGATGGAGTTGCAACGCGGCGAAGTGGTCGCGTTGCTAGGACCGTCCGGTAGCGGCAAAACCACCTTGCTGCGCGCAGTAGCCGGTCTCGAATCGCCAAAATCCGGCACCATCCAGATCGGTGCGCGCGCCATGTATGACGGCGAGCGCAAGCTGGAAATCCCAGCCGAAGAGCGCAACCTCGGATTGGTGTTCCAGTCCTATGCATTGTGGCCGCACAAGACAGTGTTCGACAACGTTGCGTATGGCCTGAAGTTGCGCAAGATGGGCGGCAGCGACATTGCCGAACGTGTCAATACCGTACTGATCCAGCTCGGCCTCGGTCATCTGGGCGACCGCTTCCCGCATCAATTGTCCGGTGGCCAGCAGCAGCGCGTGGCGATTGCGCGCGCGCTAGTGTACAACCCACCGGTCATCCTGCTCGACGAACCCTTGTCGAACCTGGACGCCAAGCTGCGTGAGGAAGCCCGTGCTTTCTTGCGCGAACTCATCGTGCGGCTTGGTTTGTCGGCATTGATGGTCACGCACGACCAGGCCGAAGCGATGGCGATTTCCGATCGCATCCTGCTGCTCAACAACGGCAAGATCGAACAGCAAGGCACGCCGCAAAACATGTATGAGACGCCGGATACCTTGTTCACCGCCGAATTCATGGGTAGCAACAATCGCCTGCCGGCCAAGATTTTGCAGCGCGATGGCGCTCAGGCGCTATTGCAAATGGAAGGCGGCAACGTCAAGGCAACGCTGCGCGGCCAGGCTGTCAATAACGACGGCAAAGAGGCCATCGCCATCATTCGCGTCGAGCAGGTCAACATCTCCGATATACCTCTGGAAAACGCCATCAAGCTGCCGCTGTCGACCTGCATGTATCTGGGCGACCGCTGGGAGTGCGTGTTCCGCAACGGCGCCGAGAGTGGCGCTGACAGCACCGTCCTGCGCGCCTATGCGCGGCATCGCTTGTCGCCGGGGGAGTACTGGCTGCAATTGCCGCAAGACGCGCTGTGGGCGTTCTAAGACATCACGGGGAAAGGGGGGACTCAGGTCGATATCACGCAGTAGCGTTTGTGCCGCTCAGCGGTAACAGCACAAGCAACAAAAAAATAGTCATCAAAATCAAACCGGAGGAAGCAACATGACAAGAAAATACCTGGCGACGGCAACGCTCGCCGCACTCGGCACGATAGCCTGCGGCGCGCACGCTCAAACCAGCGTCAGCGTCTACGGCCTGATCGATACCGGCGTTGAATATGTGAACAACGCCAATGCCAGCAAGGATGGTTTGTTCCGCTTGAGTTCCGGCGCGATGAACACATCGCGCATCGGCTTTCGCGGTACGGAAGATCTGGGCGGCGGACTGAAGGCCGTGTTCCAGTTGGAAAACGGCTTTAAGACCGACACCGGCGAATTCGACAGCGCCGGTCTGCTGTTCGGCCGGCAAGCCAATGTCGGCCTGGAAGGCAGCTTCGGCCGCATCGTCGCTGGCCGTTCCTATTCGACTACCTATGACTTCATCCTGCCATTCGATCCGATGGGTTATTCGGGCCAGTATTCGTGGGTGACATCAGCCGGCGCCACCGGCGGCCGCAAGGACGGCATGCTGACCAACCTGCCGAACATGCTCAAGTACCAGGGTAAATTCGGCGGCTTCAAGCTAGGTGCGACCTACGGCTTCGGTGAAGTTGCCGGCAGCAACGGCGACAGCGCCAAGTACGCGCTCGGCGTGGGCTATGAAAACGGTCCGTTCCGGATCGCCGCAACATTCGACCGCGTCAACGGCGCAGCGGCAACGCTCGGTAGCGGTTACGATAAAGCCACCAGCATCCACCTGGCCGGCGATTATCAGGTCACCAGCAACCTGGGACTGGACCTCGGCTATCGTAACTACAAAAAGACGCTGGCCAGCAACGCACCCGACCTGCGCAGCGATTTCTTCTGGGGCGGCGCCACTTACAAAGTGACGCCGGTAGTCACGCTGATCGGCGCGATCTACTATCAGGACATCAAGAACGTCGCCAATGGCAAAGATGCGGACCCGATCATGTATTCGGTGCGCGGCAAGTACGCATTATCGAAACGTACCGACCTGTACCTGAGCGCGGCCTACGCCAAGGCCAAGAACCAGCAACTGGTCGGCCTGTCGCGTGACGACCTGGCCTACGGCAACAGCCAAACTGGCGTGATTGCCGGTATCCAGCACCGGTTCTAACGGCAACTGGTATCAAGCCGGACGCACACTCACTGCGTCCGGCGATTTTCTCTCCCTGTATCGCCTCAGCCGCGCAAAACATCTGCATAGGCCTTGATCAGCACTAGACCTTTTGGCGATGCTGCGAATTAACGCCGAAAGCGTAGAATGTTGCTGCACGCAAACGAGATCTCAACGCCAATCCACAAGGTTCGCGTTGATTTTTGTTATTGCGCAAACAATATCCAGTTCAAATAGACAAGGGGAATTGATGCAAGCTTCCATACAACGTATCTCGGCATGCGGATTGATGTTGACCATTGGCACAGGGTTGATGGGCTGCGATGTCGGCACCAAACCGAACAGCTCCATCGCCACTCCAACGGCAGCAACAAGTCCAGCAACGGCGCCATCGCCGTTCGCCCAAATCAGTTCCCTGCCATACAACCTGCCACCGTTCGACAAGATCAAGGATTCGGATTTCGCTCCTGCCTTCGAGCAGGCCATGGCCCAGCAACGCCAGGAAGCGGCGGCAATCGCCAAGAATCCCGCGGCGCCGACTTTCGATAATACGATTGTCGCGCTGGAGCGCTCCGGCCAGATGCTGACGCGCGTTTCGGACGTGTTTTTCAATCTCACCGGTTCCAACACCAGCCCTGCGCTGGACCAGGTCCAGCAGGATGTGGCGCCAAAACTGGCGGCGCAGAATGATGCCATCCTGCTCGATCCGGCGCTGTTCGCCCGCGTCGACCAGCTTTATCAGCAGCGCGCCGGCCTTGGCCTCGATCCGGAATCGCTCCGGCTGCTGGAGCGCTATCACGTCAAATTCGTCCGTGCGGGTGCGCGCCTGAGCTCGGCAGACAAAGACCGGTTGCGTGCACTGAACCAACAGATTTCCTCACTCACCACACAATTCCAGCAAACCTTGCTGAAGGCGAACAACAACGGTGCGCTGGTGGTGGACCGCCTGGCCGACCTGGATGGCTTGCCGCCAGAAAGAATTGCCGCTGCAGCGCAGGCGGCAAAGAGCCGCAACCTTGAGGGCAAGTGGGTGATCCCGCTGCAAAACACCACCGACCAGGCGGTGCTGGCGCAGCTCAAGAATCGCCAGCTGCGCGAACGCATCTATAAAGCCTCCATTACCCGCGCCGACGGCGGTAGCGACGACAACGTCGCCTCCGTCGCCCAGATCGTCAAGCTGCGCGCCGAACGCGCGACGTTGCTCGGTTATCCCAACCACGCGGCTTATGTGCTGGAAGACGAGACTGCAGGCACACCGGCAGCCGTCAACCGGATGCTGGCGCAACTCGCGCCCGCCGCTGCGGCCAATGCCCACAAGGAAGCGGCCGAAATCCAGAAGCTGATCGACCGCCAGGCCAAGGCCGCGCACACCAAGCCATTCAAGCTACAGCCGTGGGACTGGGCGTTCTATGCTGAACAGGTGCGCAAGGCGCGCTACAACTTCGACGAAACCCAGGTCAAACCTTACTTCGAGTTGAACCACGTACTGAAAGACGGCGTGTTCTATGCGGCGCATGAATTGTATGGCGTGACGTTCAAAGAACGCTCCGACCTGCCGGTGTACCAGCAGGATGTGCGCGTGTTCGAAGTGTCCAACGCCGACGGCTCGCCGCTTGGCCTGTACCTGTTCGACGGCTTTGCACGCGACAACAAGCAGGGCGGCGCCTGGATGAACAGCTATGTGTATCAGTCGCTCCTGTTTGGCACCAAACCGGTGGTGTCGAACAATATCAATATTCCAAAGCCACCTGCAGGCAAGCCGGTGCTGCTGACCTTCGACGAAGTCAACACCATATTCCACGAATTCGGCCACGCGCTGCACGGCTTGTTCTCGAACGTGCAGTATCCGATGTTCGCCGGTACCCAGGTGCCGGAAGATTTTGTCGAATATCCGTCGCAATTCAATGAAATGTGGTCGCATAATCCGCAAGTGCTTGCGCACTATGCCAAGCACTACAAAACCGGTAAGCCGATGCCGCGCGCACTGATGGAAAAAGTGCTGGCCGCGCACAAATTCAATGCCGGTTTCGAAACTTCCGAGTATCTGGCAGCAGCGATTCTCGACCAGGCATGGCACCAGTTGCCGGCAGGGCAGACGCCGTCAGCCACGGAGGTGATGGATTTTGAAGCGCAAACCTTGCAGAAGACCGGCGGTGAAGGATACGTGGTGCCGCCGCGCTATCACACACAATACTTCCAGCACATCTTCGCCAGCGGCTACTCGGCGGGTTACTACGCCTATATCTGGAGCGACGTGCTGGCCAAGGATACCGAGCACTGGGTCAACACCCACGGCGGCCTCAAGCGCGCCAACGGCGACCTGCTGCGGGCCAAGATACTGTCGCGCGGCTTCAGTGAAGATCCGAGCGCATTATTCAAGGATTTTTATGGACGTGGTCCCGATGTCGGACCGCTGCTGGAAGCGCGCGGCATGGCGCAAACTGCCAAGACCCAGTGAGGGTATTGAACGGGGATCGGCGAAGGCTATCCCCGGTTTGCTAATGTGGTTGATTACCGATGCGGAGCAGCTAGCCTGCTCCGTTTTTTTGCCTGCTCGAATTGCAGCGGGTGTCAGAGCGAAATTAAAGTGGCTCGAAAACCCCTGCCGCACGATTCTTTTCGACTTTATCCCACGCAAAAATCTTGCCATTCATCGCCACATAGACGCCAGGTGGCAACACTTGCGCGACCCCGCAGGCAAATCCGAAATTGAACAACGCGTCTGAGTTATCGATCGAATAGGGAATCATCGCGCCAGTCACCACAATGGTCTTGTCGAGCGCAGCTGCGCCCAGTACGGCGGCGGTATCGCGCATGGTGTCGGTGCCGTGGATGATCACGATCGCCTGCTCGCTCGCGTGCGAACAGGATGCCAGCACGCGGCGACGGTCGATGTCCTGCATGTCGAGCGAATCGAGCAACGGCAATTCTTCCAGCGCGATGTCGACGGTGATCCGGGCGCGCTGGATCACCTGCGGCAGATGGCTGGCGGCAAAGGTCAATTTACCGGCGATCTCGTCGTAGTGTTTATCGAAGGTTCCGCCGGTGGCGATGATGCGTAAAGCCATGGTATTCCGTTTCCTTTTCTGCAATTATTGCCGGTCGATTGTCACGGCGATGGTTTGCGCCGACGCCGTCCGAACAGTAAAAACAGTATAAATACCACGATCAACGCCGCTGCCGCCAGCCCCACCGGCAATAAAGTCAGCAACGGCGATGCCGGCCCACCCTGGCGCTGGGTCTTGACCAGCTCCGGCGTGATAGCCGGCGCGTCGGCATGGCCGTATTGCTTGAGGATGTAATTGGCCAGCGTGGCAATCTGGGCATCGTTCAAATGGTCGGCGAAGCCGGGCATGAAAGCCTCGTCATTCTTGCCGCGACGCTGCACGCCATTCAGGATCACCATCAGCAGATTGCCCGGATCGCGCGCACCCACCACGCTGTTGCTGAACAATGACGGGTAATAACCGCCGACCACGCCGCTGCCGCTGGCTGAATGGCAACTTGCGCAATTGCCGCTGAACAGTTCAACGCCACCGGATGCGTTGTTGCTGACCGATACCGTTGCAACGCCACGCAAATCAGCGTCGTCGTCAGACGGCTGGCCCCATGCATAACGCGGCTTCTTGTCGGCTGCATCATTGATGGCCGGCACGCTGCGCAGATAAGTGACGATTGCTTTCAGGTCGTCATCGTTGAGGTATTGCAAGCTGTGTTCGACCGCTTCGGCCATGCCGCCGGCGGCCGAGGCCTTGCCGGGAACCAGGCCGGTCTTCAGATACTGGATCAATTCTTCATCTTTCCAGCCGCCGACGCCGCTGACCGGATCGGGCGTGATGTTGAACGCGGTCCAGCCGCCCAGCTGAGCGCCACCGAAGGCGCGCTTGCCGTCGACGCCCATGGTGACGTTACGCGGGGTATGGCATTCCTGGCAGTGGGCCAGCCCTTCGACCAGGTACATGCCGCGGTTCCATTCCGGACTCTTGGCGGTGTCGGGCTTCAATTCGCCCGGCTTGAAATTGAACAGATTCCAGCCCGCCAGGACCCAACGCTGGTTGAGCGGGAACGGCAATTTGTTTTCCGGGGTTTTCTGCTGTATCGGCGGCAGGCTGAACAGATAGGCCTTGATCGCCAGTACATCGTCACGCGACAGCTTGGTGAAAGAAGCGTAGGGGAACGCCGGATAGAGATGCTTGCCTTCGTCGTCGATGCCTTCATGCAGCGCACGAACGAAATCTTCGTCGCTCCAGTTGCCGATGCCGGTTTCCTTGTCGGACGTGATGTTGGGGCCGTAGATGGTGCCGAACGGCGTCGCCAGCGGATAACCGCCGGCAAATGGCTTGGCCGGGTCTACCGTGTGGCAGGCGATGCAGTCGGCGGCCTTGGCCAGATATTCGCCACGCTTGATCTGGTCGGCGTTCGGACCGGGACCGGGGGGCGGATTGGCCGCATTGACGACATCGGCTGCATACGCGCCGTGCACCACGCCGGCGACCAAGGCCACAGCGCCAATCCAGCGGGAAAAGTGATGGCGGGCCGTCATAGCACTGTCCTCAAGGTATCGGCGATGCGTAGCGACAACGCCGCGATCGTCAGGGTGCAATTCACCGTACCGGCCACCGGCATCACGGCGCTACTGGCGATGAACAAGTTCTCGTGGTCATGCGAACGGCAATGGGCATCAACTACCGAATCGCGCGGATCGCCACCCATGATGACCGCGCCCATGATGTGATTGTTCGGCGCAAAATCGTCTGCAAATTGGATTTCTGTGCCGCCGAACATTGCCGCGATGCTGGCGTAGGTCTGGTGCGTCAGCACCGCACTTTTCTTTACGTAGTCATCAATCGAGTAGGTGATCTCCGGTTGCGGGATGCCCAATGCATCGCGCTTGTCGGCACTCGGCCGGATCCGGTTTTCCGGATTCGGCAGGATATCGTGGAAGCTGTTGATATTGACGGTGCGCGCCGCGCGGCGGCGGATTTCCTGGTTCAGCTTGACGCCGACCAATCCATTCTTCAGCGCCGTTTGCGCCGCATGATTAGTCTGCGCCATGTTATTCAGATGCAGCTTCTTGGCGGCGTATTCGGAGCGGAAAGCGCCATCGCGCATATCCACCAAGGAAGTCATTTCGATCGGCCCGCGTCCCGGCCATAAATCTTCGTTGGCGAGGAAAGTGACGCCGGTGCCGGGATGATCCATCAGGTTGCGGCCGACCTGGTCGGAGCTGTTGCCGACGCCGTTAGGATGCTTGTCGTCTGTCGAGATCAGCATCAGTTTCGGAATCTCGATGCCGTTCGCCGCCAGCACGAAATACTTGCCGGTGACACGATGCGTGACACCGTCCGGGTCCTTGTAATGCACTGCGCTAATGCGTTCCTTGGCATCCACCTCAATGCGGTAGACCACCGCGTCGGCCAGCACCTTGGCGCCGGCTTTCTCGGCCTTCTCGACGTGGATGATGCCGCTGTACATGGCGGCGATCGGGCAGATCGGCATGCAGTTGTTGTTGCCGCAGCAGTTCGGCCGCTGGTCGTAAGCGCGGCTGTTGCGCGCCACCGGCTCCGACACGACCTTATGGCCGGCGGCATTGACGACGGCGCTGAAGCGCTGGTCATTCCACGAGAGCGGCAGGTGATCCATCGGATACGGCTGTTTGCGCGGCGAGCCGAGATCGGTGCCGTCGTTGGGGCCGGATACTCCAAGCTCGACTTCGGCGCGGTAATAGTACGGCTCCAGCTCGTCGTAACTGATCGGCCAGTCGCGGCCGACGCCGTACAAGGTTTTCATCTTGAAGTCGTTAGGCAGGAAGCGCCATGCAGCGGCGGCCCAGTGCCAGGTCGTACCACCCACTGCGCGGATGTATTGCGAATTGTATTTGTGTGTTCCCTTGAGGATCAGGTAATTGTTTTCCGGCGTGTATTCCGGATGCGGCGCATATTTGGTGGACGGGTAGGGCACCATGAAATCGTCTTTGCTCGGCGTATTCCGATAGTTTTCGACGATGCGCCAGCGTTCGATCCGCGGCCCGGCTTCCAGCACCAGTACCGATGCGCCAGACAAGGCAAGTTGATGCGCAACCAAAGCGCCGGCGACGCCGGAACCCACGATCACGACATCGGCAGACAAGTTATCGGCCATGTTCAACCCCCCGCTTTCAAGACTGCCGGTTGTGTCACCCAATAGCCGGGAGCGGCGCGACAATAGGTCGGCACCACCACCGCGTCGCGGACCTGGTCAAACATCAGCGCCGACTCGAATGAGACGACTTTGGCGCCGCCGGTTACGCCGTCGTCGCCGACGACGCCCAGATACCAGGCGCTGATAATCCGATGCAATACCAGCGAGAGCGCAGAATCGTTGCCGACCGCCGCCGCCAGGTTATCCACATCCTTGATCTGATGATCGAGCGCGTATTGCCAAAGCGCCGCAGCCTGCTTTTCAAACTCGATCGCCTGCGTACTCAGCGCGCCATAGATTCTCGTGCCGGTGCGCGGATTGAGTTTTTGCGTACCGGTCAACAATGTCGATAGAGCCAGGAAATTACTTTGCTGCTGATTGGCGGGATTTTGCGGAGAGGATGCGGATGCGGCGGGTGTTACGGGAGGGGGGATTGGGTTTGGGCGGATGCTTGCCGCATCCAGCGTGGCGTACTCAGCAATGCGAAACTGACGCCGGTCAGCAATATGGCATTGCGCCTGCTGGCGGAAAACGCACTGCCGTCTGGCACTGCATCGGGCGGATCGACTTTCTTTTCACTTGCATTGTGTGGACGTTGCTTCATGTGGCTAGTCCTTTCTGCCTTGTGGGTTGGCTGATTATACTAGGACATGGCAAAGAAAATCACTGCCTCGTGTTTTTACGGGCGGGCTGTATCAATCAAAGATTGTTACAGCGTGCTATCTATGAAAACGCGGCGCAGCAGCTACACTGGTAGCGTTTGATTTCAGCATAAGCCCTTTTTTAAGCATCGCACATGAAACCCATCGCACCCGGCACTGTTATTTTCCATCGCTATCGCGGCTATGGCGTGATCACCTCGGTCAACCTGTTGACCGGTTGGGTCGCCGCGCGCTTCGGTAGTGAAGTGCGAACGCTCGACATGAACCTGTCATCCGACGAATTGCAGCATGCCGATGGCGAGCCGATCCTGTTCCGGCGGGCGCCACCGGATCGCATGCCGCATGCGCGCCTGATGGCGCTGGTGCGCGAATTGCATCGCGCCGGTTATCAGCGTTTGTATCTGTACAACTGGCCCAAACCGTCCGGCCTGCATTGGCGCTGGCACCTATTTTGCGGTCGCCGCAACTGGATGGAACGCCCATGGCGCGAAGGCTGGTACGGTTCCGGCGCCGATTACAATTTCAATCCGATCCTCGGCTGGGGCGACCAGCCCGGCGCTTCAGTGCCGGAACTGGCGAGCGCCCTGGCGCAATTCGATCCGCACGGCCTGGCGCAGGCATTGGGACGCGACGAGGATCACAGCAACTGGTTTGCCCACATCTGCGACGCCTTGCTGCCCGACTATGCGTTCAGCCTCGGCTGGAGCGGCGGCGTATTGCCGCCAAGCCTGCCGGTGATCCCAGTGCGCAAGAACGTACCCGAGTACAGCGGTCCACCGCTGCCATGGCCGCCCGGCTGGAACGGCATGTGGCACGACACCACGCTGGCGGCACCCGCCGCCAGGCTGAACAAGCTGATCCTGCCGAGTGGCGCGGACGACGATTGATTTGACATAGGCTCGGCGCGCTGCCCCCTGCGATTATTTTTGCAACAGGGCGTTCGGGTTCAGGACATTCTTCGGCGTACCGTTGGCAAAGTCCACCAGGTTCTGGAAGGCCGCACGGAAATACAGCTCGTAACTGTCTTTTTCCACATAACCGAGATGCGGCGACGCCAGCACATTCTCCATCTGCAACAGTGGGGACGTGTGCGGCAACGGCTCGGTCTCATACACATCCAGCGCCGCGTAACCTGGCCGACCTTGCTGCAAGGCAGGCAGCAAGGCATCGGTGGCAACCAGTTCGGCGCGGCTGGTATTGACGAAGATAGCGCTCGGCTTCATCAGCGCCAGGTCACCGGCTTCAACGATGCCGCGTGTCGCATCGTTCAGGCGCAAATGCAATGTCAGCACATCGGCTTCAGAAAAAAACTGTTGTTTCGATTCGGCGGCCTGATAGCCATCCTGCTGCGCTGCCGCGCGACTGGCATCGCGGCCCCAGACCAGCACGCGCATGCCGAACGCCTTGCCATAGCCGGCAATCATGCGGCCGATTTTTCCATAACCCCAGATAGCCAGTGTCCGTCCCTTGAGGACATTGCCGAGCACATTGTTTTGCGGCAGCGACGACACCGTTTGCCATTGGCCTTGCTGCAAATTGGCGACGTAGCGTGGAATACGGCGGCTGGCAGCCATGATCAACGCCCAGGTCAGTTCAGCCGGCGCAGTTGGATCACCAATGCCTTCAACGATAGCGATGCCGTTTTCGGTAGCCGCTTCGACATCGATATGGCCGCTGACCTTGCCGGTCTGCGAGATCACTTTTAAGTTCGGCAATTTTTGCAGCAGCGCCTTTGAAAACGTGCTGCGTTCGCGGATCAGCACCAGCGCGTCAAATTCGGCCAGGCGGATCGCCAACTGCCCGGTTCCGCGCGCAGAATTGTTGAACACTTTCACGTCGTGGCCATCCAACATCTTGAAGCAATCGAGATGACGGACGCTGTCTTGATAATCATCCAATACGGCAATTTTCATGGCGGTTTCTTGATCAGGAAATTGAAGAATAAACAGGGAAAAACGGCGAAAACCCGGGCTTTGCGTAATAAAGCAACGGCATCCGGAAAATGGAAAATACCTTACTACAAAAGTTGGTCATTTTCACTACAAATCGGGTGTACAATCGCCCCAATTTCCAGGATAACTTGTACAAAAGAGACAACATCAGCCTTGGTATGCGGCGTGTGCCAGCAGTAAAACCAACGAGCGAACGCTGATCTGAACCGGACCCATTATTTCATTTTCGCTGTCGGCGGTCATCCACTGATAGCGATAACAATCGAGTCAGAGCAAAGCCAGAACCACCTGGCAAACCAGTTGCTTGAGCGCCGCGCGCCGCACTGGAATGAAAAAATTTCTTTATTAGTATTGGAGGTAGTTTTTCATGAATCAACCACTCATGGGCGGCATCGCCGCACTGAATGCACCCGCCTACGTCAAACAGCAAAAACTGATCAACTGGGTCGCCGAAGTTGCAGCACTGACCAAGCCTGAACGTATCTACTGGTGCGATGGCTCGCAAGCCGAATACGATCGCCTGTGCGCCGAAATGGTCGCCGCGGGCACCATGAAAAAGCTGAATCAGGAAAAGCGTCCGAACAGCTACCTGGCCTGTTCCGATCCATCGGACGTGGCACGCGTCGAAGACCGCACTTTCATCTGTTCGGCCAAGAAAGAAGACGCCGGCCCGACCAACAACTGGACCGATCCGGCCGAAATGCGCAACACGTTGCACAACCTGTTCGATGGCTGCATGCAGGGCCGCACCATGTACGTTGTGCCATTCTCGATGGTCCGCTGGGCTCGCCGATTGCGCATATCGGCGTCGAACTGTCCGACTCGCCTTACGTCGCTGTCAACATGCGCATCATGACCCGCATGGGCAAAGCCGTGTACGACGTGCTCGGCGCCGACGGTGAATTCGTGCCATGCGTGCACAGCGTCGGCGCGCCGCTGGCAGCTGGCCAGATGGACGTGGCCTGGCCTTGCAACCCAACCAAGTACATCGTCCATTATCCGGAAACCCGCGAAATCTGGTCCTACGGCTCCGGCTACGGCGGCAATGCGCTGCTCGGCAAGAAGTGCTTCGCATTGCGGATCGCCTCGACCATGGGCCGCGATCAGGGCTGGCTGGCGGAACACATGCTGATCCTCGGCGTCGAATCGCCAGCAGGCAAAAAACACTACGTGGCGGCAGCGTTCCCGTCGGCTTGCGGCAAGACCAACTTCGCCATGCTGATCCCGCCGAAGGGCTTCGAAGGCTGGAAGGTCACCACCATCGGTGACGACATCGCCTGGATCAAACCCGGTGCCGATGGCCGCCTGTATGCGATCAACCCGGAAGCGGGTTATTTCGGCGTGGCGCCCGGCACCAACGACAAGACCAACCACAACTGCATGGCTTCGTTGCGTGAAAACACGATTTTCACCAACGTTGCGCTGACCGACGACGGCGATGTCTGGTGGGAAGGCATGAGCAAGGAAGCGCCAGCGCATCTGATCGACTGGCAAGGCAAGGATTGGACTCCCGCGATCGCCAAGGAAACCGGCGCCAAGGCAGCCCATCCGAACGCGCGCTTCACCGTCGCCGCAACCCAGAATCCCGTGATCGACGCCGCTTGGGACGATCCAGCCGGCGTGCCGATTTCCGCTTTCATTTTCGGCGGCCGACGCTCCACCACGGTGCCGCTGGTAACCGAAGCCCGCAACTGGGTCGAGGGCGTCTACATGGCGGCGACGATGGGTTCGGAAACCACTGCCGCCGCAGCCGGACAGCAAGGTATCGTGCGCCGCGATCCGTTCGCCATGCTGCCGTTCATCGGCTACAACATGAGCGACTACTTCCAGCACTGGCTGACGCTGGGTGAAAAGCTGACGGCACAGGGCGCTGCTGCGCTGCCGAAGATTTACTGCGTCAACTGGTTCCGCACCGACGCCGACGGCAAGTTTGTCTGGCCTGGCTTCGGCGACAACATGCGCGTGCTGAAGTGGATGCTGGATCGCCTCGACGGCAAGAGCGGCGGCGTCGAGCACCTGTTCGGCGTAACTCCGCGCTTTGCCGACCTGACTTGGGAAGGCCTAGACTTCAGCGAGCAACAGTTCGACCACATCACATCAATCGACAAGGCCGCCTGGAAAGCCGAAACAGCCCTGCATACCGAGTTGTTCGATAAGCTGAAGCATCATTTGCCGCAGGAACTGGTGGCGGTGAAGCAAGCGCTGGAAAAGCAACTGGCCGACTAAACACCCGCGCCATGTCGCACCCGCGCTGAATGCCCACCAAATAAAAACGCCCGCAATTTGCGGGCGTTTTTTATGCTACACGACAAATCCAAGTGCGAACAAAAACGCGAACCAGGATACTTAAGGCAAAAAAATCCCCGCGGCCATTTCAGGCAACGGGGTTAATCCTTCCATCGCAGGAAAGAGGAGACGTCAGAAATACGGTAATGCAATACGGCGGACAAATACAGCGCATCCGCCTTGAGGCAACTTCTTACAGGCCGTTCAGACCCATCCAGGCCAACACGCGCGCGCCTTGCGCACGCAGCCATTGCATGACTGCAAAAGTCGGGAAACCGTCGTCGTCGTGGTAGATATATTGGTGCATGTGGAAACTCCTTATAGTTAATTAATCGCGACCGGCCAGCAAACGCAATTCAGCGGCCAGGTTCGGCTGGCTGACGGCATGGTCGTTAGCCATGCGGCGCATCAATTGCTGTCCCATGAACTTGCTGCGCGCAATTCGCTGATCCAGCGACTTGCGCGGTTTAATCAACATCAGTGCAGCACGCAACAACCCCATCCACAGCGGCTTGAAATAAACCATCAAGGTCGCCACCGCGCCCAGCCCAAGCACCGGCCGCAGCACGTTTGCCGCTGCGGCCAACAAGGCCGACGCATCGAACAGGGCAATTTCAGCAGGGATGGCTAGGGCAAATATGGACATACAAATTACTTTTCATGGTGTTGTTGCATTGCAGTATATTCATTAGGAAGTAACCTATCCAATTCCCATTTTCGATATCAGTTATGCCCTGAGCGAATAATGGGTGGAATATTTAAAAGATGGAGGATGCGCCGCCGTTAACATTTCCTGTGCCGCGCCAATACTGACAACGTTCACGTGCTGGTTTCCGTTCCACGTCAGCAATCAACCGATATTTCAGACATAATCAAACTCGATATGCAGCTTTTGCGGCACCGCAATATTTATATCTCGCTTGAAATCTGTCATTGTGGTTTCATATAACAGATATAAAATCCATGAATATTTCTATAGCCAAACGAATTATTCCCGCATTCAGCCAGAATGAAATTAACGATTAACCGACCATGAGCTTTCTAACGCTTGACTTGAATCTGCTGCGCGTCTTCGATGCAGTCATGACTGAGCAAAACCTGACGCGCGCCGCCAGCCGCCTGGCCATGACGCAACCGGCAGTGTCCAATGCCTTGAAGCGCTTGCGCGACACCCTTAACGATGAACTGCTGATCCGTACCGCGCACGGCGTCAAGCCGACCCAGCATGCGGAAGAGTTGTGGCCTGTGGTACGGCGCGCATTGACTGACCTGGAAACCGCGATCACACCGGAGACCTTCGACGTCTCGCGCGCGCACACCACCTTCCAGATGGCCATGGCAGACGCCACTGCGGCCTTGTGGCTGCCGGCGCTGGTGCGCACCATCGAGCGCGACGCCCCGCAATTGAATATCCGCATGGTGCCGCTGACGACCCGCGATCCACGCCAAATGCTGTTGCGTGGCGACGTTGACCTGGCGGTCGGTTTTTTCCCTGGCGTAGCGGCGCAACTGGCTGGTGGTCAAACCACCAGCGCTTCGCCTATCCATCATGAGCGCCTCTATACCGGCGAGTACGTGTGCGTGATGCACAAGAACCATCCGCTGGCCAACCAAGTGCTGACGCTGGACAATTACTGCGCATCGCATCACTTGCTGGTCAGCTTCTCGGGCCGCGCCCACGGCTTGATCGATGAAACGCTGGCGGCGATGGGTCGTGAGCGGCGCATCCTGTTGACCGTCAACCAGTTCTTCACTGCCGGCCGCGTGGTCGCCAGTTCCGACCTGCTGACAGTGTTGCCGCGCCACCTGATCGGCGCCACCGGCATGACCGATGTCCTGGTTGCGCGCGAGTTGCCGTTCCCGACACCGGCGGTGCATGTCGACATGCTGTGGCACGAACGGGATGCGCGCAACCCGGCGCACAAATGGCTGCGCAGCCACCTGAGCGCGACGGCGCATGAAAAATTCAGCCTGATTGATCCTGAAGAGGAAGATTGACCCACATAGACGACATTGAAATGTGCGTAAGCACAGGTGCTCACTCTACAAGGCGAAATTTAGCGAAGTTGGGTGGGCAAATTTTTGCCCACACACCACCTCAACTTAACTCAAGCAGCAGTCTCCCGCTGAAACAGCGACAACTGCCGATACTGCTGCTCCAGCAGCTGCGGAATCGCCGAATAGATCGGCCACAAGCGCGCATACAGCGCGACATTGTCTGGATTCGGCACATGCCGGTGCGTCGCTCCCACCATGTCGGCGATCACTTCCAGAGAATCGATTTTCCCCAGCGCATACAAGCCAAGCACGGTCGCCCCGAGGCAGGACGATTCGACGCTCTCCGGCACCACCACTTCACGATTGAAGATGTCGGCCATCATCTGCCGCCACAAGGCTGAACGGGCAAAGCCGCCGGTCGCCATCATGCGTTGGGTCGGACCGATCAAATCCTCGACCGCCGGCAAGATGCTGTACAAACTGAAAATCACGCCCTCCAGGGCGGCGCGAATCATGTGTTGCTTGCGGTGATGCATCGCCAGGCCGAAGAAGGAACCGCGTGCATCGGCGTTCCACAGCGGCGCACGCTCACCGGCCAGATACGGGTGAAATAACAGGCCTTCACAACCGGCTACCACCGTTTCAGCAATACTGGTCAGGGCTTCGTAAGGATCCAGGCCGGCATCCCTGGCCGCCGCCGCTTCGGCTGTCGCCAGTTCATCGCGCACCCAGCGGAAGATGCTGCCGCCGTTGTTGGTCGGGCCGCCGACCACCCAATGCTTGTCGGTCAATGCATAGCAGAACGTACGGCCGGATGGGTCGGTCAACGGCTTGTCGATTACAGTACGCATCGCGCCGGAGGTGCCGATGGTGACCGCCACCTGGCCCGGACCGATGGCGTTGACGCCGAGGTTGGACAGCACACCGTCATTGGCGCCGATGACAAACGGCGTCGTCGGCAACAATCCGAGTTGTTGCGCCACCGCTGGCTCAAGGCCGCTGAGGTGATGCGTGGTCGGCACCAATTGCGAAAGCTGGTTGGCGCCAATGCCGAGCAATTCCAGCGCGCCACAGTCCCAATCAAGCTGCTGCAGGTTGAACAGCCCGGTTGCCGATGCAATCGAATGATCGACCAGCCAACTTCCGAACAATCGATAGAAAACGTATTCCTTCATGCCCACGAAGCGCGCGGTGCGAGCAAACATGTCCGGTTGGTCATGGCGCAACCACATGATCTTGCATAGCGGCGACATCGGATGAATCGGCGTGCCGGTGCGCAGGTAAATCGCGCGTCCATCCATCTTGTCGCGAATCCGGTTGGCCCATTCGCCGGCGCGGTTATCTGCCCAGGTAATGCTGTTGCTCAGTAAATTGCCTTCACTGTCGACCGCAATGACGCTATGCATGGCCGCACTGAAAGACACCAACGCAATCTGTTCGGCAGCCGCCTTGCTGCTGCTGACAGCCTGGCGAATCGCTTCAAGAACCGCGGCATAGATCAGCAACGGATCCTGTTCCGCCATGCCGGGACTGGTGCACATCAGCGGATATTCCACCGCGTGCTGCGCCACCACTTTTCCCTGGGTTGTGAACAGCACCGCCTTGGTGCTGGTGGTGCCGATGTCTACGCCAAGCATGTATTCTGGCTGATGATGCATGAACTTCCTCGTGATCTGATGAACTCCGCACAGGGGCGGTAATCGTTACCTGTCTCTGCCACCTGAATCTGTCAATTGTAGTGCTTGCAGGCGGCTGGGATGATACACCAGATGTTAGCGCTAACATTGCCCATCTTTCGCAAAATGCAGGGTAACAGTTCACGTGCGAGTAGTATCATTCCCCTAAGGAAACAGTAACAGTAAGGCATGTTTCGGCGTAACATCATTACGCTGGGCAAAGCAACAATATCCCGCGGCAGCCTGAAATACAACATCAGCGGCAGAACATACTAAACAGCGCGAGCTACTGGCAAAATATCGAGCGCCAAGAAGACAATACGTTAATCACTGTCAGCCACCATGAATACTCCGTTTCCGGAATTGAAACCACAACGTCACAGCAGAGCCAGCGGAAGGGTAACAATCGTCGACGTCGCACGGCTGGCCAAAGTCAGCCCGATGACTGTCTCGCGTGCACTAAAGACACCGGCGCTGGTGCAACTGGGCGCACGCGAACGGATTGCGGAAGCGATCAAGCAACTCGGCTACGTGCCGAATCAGGCCGCCAGCACCTTGGCGTCGGCCAAGTCGCAAGTGATTGGCGTCATCGTGCCATCGCTGAGCAACTCGGTATTCGTGGAAACCCTGACGGGCATTCGCGATAGCCTCAACCAGCACGGCTACAAATTCCTGATCGGTGAAAGCGGCTATTCGCCGGAACGGGAAAGCCAGCTGATCAGCACTTACCTGGCGCATGCGCCGGACGGCTTTCTGCTGAGCGGCATCGAGCAGCAGGACACGCTACGCGAGCAACTGGCCACCAACAATGTGCCGGCAGTGCGCATGTTTGACCTTGGCACCAGCTGCGACGATGTAACGGTAGGCTTTTCGCATGAAGAGGCGGGTTACAGCATTGCCCGCCATCTGATCGAGCGCGGCTACCGCCAGCCCGGTTTCCTCGGCGCCCAGCTGGATCCGCGCATGATGAAGCGCCGCCATGGCTTTCGCCGGGCATTGTCGGAAGCCGGCCTCAACCCCGGTGTCGAAGTGCTGACGCCGGCAGCGTCGACGGTTGAACTTGGCACCCAGATGCTCGGCCAGATACTGCAACAGGCTCCCGACTGTGACGCTGTGTTCTGCTGCAATGACGATCTGGCGCTGGGCGTCCTGTTCGAATGCCAGCGCCGCGGCTTGTCGGTTCCCAGCCAGATGGCGATAGCCGGTTTCAACGATCTGCCATGGTCGGCGTTCGCCAATCCTGGCATCACCACCATCGTCACGCCGCGCTACCAGATCGGTTTTACTGCAGCCCAACTGCTCATCAAGATCTTGCGGCGCGAACCAATCGACAATCCGAATATCAACCTCGGTTTCCGACTGGCGATCCGGCATAGCACCTGAGCAAGAAATCCGAGGTTTGATAAAAAAACCGCTCTTTCCGATAGCGCCGGACAGAGCGGTTTTTGTTTGGCAGCGGCGTAAACGCTTATCGAATCGGCAACTTGGTAGTGTGCTTTACCTCTTCCATCACTGCATAGGTGTGCGTCTCGCGCACCCCCTTCAGCTGCAGCAGCGATTTGCCGAGAAACTCGCGATAGGCATTCATGTCCTTGACGCGCGCCTTGACCAGGTAATCGAACCCGCCAGCCACCATGTGACACTCCAGCACTTCCGGAATGATCTGCACGCTCTGGCTGAAGGCGTCGAAGACTTCCGGCGTGGTGCGGTCCAACACCACTTCGATAAACACCAATAGCGCCACATCGAGCAGCTGCGGATTGAGCTGAGCGCTGTAGTGGAGGATATAACCGGCTTCCTGCAACTTGCGCACCCGCTCCAGGCACGCCGCGGGTGACAAGTTGACGCGGGCCGACAGATCGACGTTGCTGATACGGCCGTCGTTCTGCAACTCCGCCAGAATTTTCTTACTGATCTTGTCAAGCATGGGCTGTTTTCTGAAAAATTTTATTCGGTTAAATTTTCTCACCAATAACAAAATTTTGATAGCGGCCATTATTACCAGAATTAATCCATGCCGATGCCGCCTACAATCGAACAACTTGGTTTTCAACGAGAGTCAACATAAATCGCCTGACACAACGTCAGCAAGCAATTCTGCAGCCGGACGGCAATGTTGCAATTCCCACAAGATGCATCGCAGGGAGCGTCAGCATTGCCATCCGGCGACGGCGCTTGCGGGCTTGTTCGCAAGCAGCAGCCAATTGACACAATAAATACCCTTACCGAGACAATCGCCATGCCGCCGCTACAGCCGTCATCCCAGCCATCCAGCAATTCCAGTTCCTCAATCATGCCCAGCCCGTTCTCCGCTTTCCACGATGAAGTCATGCGCGACCCGACGCCGTTGCGCGCCGCCATCACCGCCGCTTATCGACGCGATGAAACACTGGCTGTCCAATGGTTGTTGTCGCAGATAGAAAACAACGCGAGCGCCCATGCAGCCAGCCAGACGCTGGCGCGCAAGCTGGTGCAGGCGGTGCGCGAAAAGCGCACCCGCGCATCCGGCGTCGATGCCTTGATGCATGAGTTTTCGCTGTCGTCGGAAGAGGGTGTCGCATTGATGTGCCTGGCCGAAGCGCTGCTGCGGATTCCGGATCACCAGACCGCCGATCGCCTGATCGCCGACAAGATCAGCAAGGGTGACTGGCGCAGCCACTTGGGTGAATCGCCGTCGCTGTTTGTCAATGCCGCAACCTGGGGTTTGCTGATCACCGGCAAGCTGGTCGGCACCAGCAGCGAAAGCGGTTTAGGCTCGGCCCTGACCAAATTGATCGGCAAGGGTGGCGAACCGCTGATCCGCAAGGGCGTCGATGTGGCGATGCGCATGCTGGGCAACCAGTTCGTGACCGGCCAGACCATCGGCGAAGCACTCGACAACAGCCGCGACAATGAAAAACGCGGCTACCGCTATTCCTATGACATGCTGGGCGAAGCGGCGCTGACTGAAGAAGATGCGGCCGCGTATTACCGCTCGTATGAAGAAGCCATCCACGCCATCGGCCGCGCTTCGGCGGGACGCGGCATCAAACAGGGGCCGGGCATCTCGGTCAAACTGTCAGCGCTGCATCCGCGCTATTCGCGCGCGCAGCGGCAACGCACGATGGAACAACTGTTGCCGCGCCTGAAGCAATTACTGCTGCTGGCCAAGCAATACAATATCGGCCTCAACATCGACGCCGAAGAAGCCGACCGCCTGGAATTGTCGCTCGATCTGATGGAAGCGCTGGCCTTCGATGTCGAGTTGGCCGGTTTCGATGGCATCGGATTCGTGGTGCAGGGCTATCAGAAACGCTGTCCTTTCGTGATCGATTACCTGGTCGACCTGGCGCGCCGCAGCGGCCGCAAGTTCATGGTGCGGCTGGTCAAAGGCGCTTATTGGGATTCCGAAATCAAGCGCGCGCAAGTCGACGGCATGCCTGGTTTTCCGGTCTACACGCGCAAGGTATACACCGATGTGTCCTACCTGACTTGCGCACAAAAGCTGCTGGCCTCGACCGACGTCATCTATCCACAATTCGCTACACATAACGCGCATACGCTGGCGACCATCTACAGCTGGGCGAAAGAAAAGAACATCACCGACTACGAATTCCAGTGCCTGCACGGCATGGGCGAAACGCTGTACGACCAGGTGGTCGGCAAGGACATGCTGGACAAGCCATGTCGTATCTACGCACCGGTCGGTTCGCATCAGACCCTGCTCGCCTACCTGGTGCGGCGCCTGCTGGAAAACGGCGCCAACTCGTCGTTCGTCAACCAGATCGTCGATGAAAGCGTATCGATCGATTCGCTGATTGCCGATCCGCTGCAAACCGCTCAGCAGCTCGGCGGCGAGCCGCATCCGCACATTGCGCTGCCGGCTGCAATGTATGGCGCAGAGCGCAGGAATTCTGCCGGTCTCGATCTCAGCAACGAAGAAGTGCTGCGCCAAGTCGATATCGCCTTCGAAACGCTCGGCAAGCAACAATGGCACGCCACGCCGCTGCTGGCGGAACTGCATGTCTACAGCCGTACGGCAAGGCCAGTGCTGAACCCGGCCGATCATCGGGATGTGGTCGGCAGCGTGGTCGAAGCGACCACCGCAGATGTCGACAATGCCTTGCACGCCGCCACCACGTACGCGATGGATTGGCAAACCCTGCCGCCGACAGAGCGCGCCGAGAAACTGGAGCGTGCTGCAGCGCTGTTTGAGGTGCAGCAGCTGGAACTGATTTCGCTGGCGATCCGGGAGGCCGGAAAATCGCTGCCGAACGCCATCGCCGAAGTGCGCGAAGCGGTTGATTTCCTGCGCTATTACGCGGCACAAATCCGTCACACCCAGAATGCGCTGGCGCTGGGACCGGTGGTCTGCATCAGCCCCTGGAATTTCCCGCTGGCGATCTTTGTCGGTGAAGTCAGTGCAGCGCTGGCAGCCGGCAACGTTGTGCTGGCCAAGCCGGCCGAACAAACCCCGCTGATCGCGGCGCGTGCGGTGCAGCTACTGCATGAAGCGGGCATCCCGCGCGCGGCATTGCAATTCCTGCCGGGCCAGGGCGAGACCGTCGGCGCTACGCTGACCGGCGATCCACGCGTCAAGGGCGTGATCTTCACCGGCTCGACCGAAGTTGCGCAACTGATCAACCGCACGCTGGCCAAGCGTGCTTTGGAGGAATCGGTAGACCTGCCGTTGATCGCAGAGACAGGCGGTCAGAATGCCTTGATCGTTGACTCCAGCGCGTTGCCGGAACAGGTGGTGCAGGACGTGCTGAATTCAGCATTCGATAGCGCCGGCCAGCGTTGCTCGGCATTGCGCGTGCTGTGCCTGCAAAACGATATTGCGGATCGCACGCTGCATATGTTGAAGGGAGCGATGCAGGAACTGCGGATCGGCAATCCGGATCGCCTGGCAACCGACATCGGCCCGGTAATCGACGCCGAAGCGCAGGGCAATCTGCTGGCCCACATTGAGAAAATGCGTGGCGCCGCCAAGGATTTCTACCAGCTGCCGCTGCCGGAAGAACAGCGCAATGGTACGTTCGTGGCGCCAACGCTGATCGAGATTGGTTCGCTGTCCGAATTGAAACGCGAAGTATTCGGCCCGGTCTTGCACGTGCTGCGCTATGCCCGCAATACGCTGCCGCAACTGGTCGATGCCATCAATGCTACCGGTTACGGCTTGACCCTCGGCATTCACTCGCGCATCGATGAAACCATCGACTTCATCGTCAGCCATGCCCATGTCGGCAACATTTACGTCAACCGCAATATCGTCGGCGCCGTGGTCGGCGTGCAGCCGTTCGGCGGCGAAGGCAAATCGGGAACCGGCCCCAAAGCCGGCGGCCCTCTATACCTGAAGCGCCTGCAGCGCAATCCCATCGTTTCGCTAGGCGCGCATACGATCCATGCGCCTAACGCGGAAGTCGACACACCCGCGCTACAAGCCTTGCTGGGCTGGGCACGGACCCATGGCCACCAGCGCGTTGCCGCGCTCGGCGAAGAGTACCTGCACGCCAGTTGGCTCGGCACTTCGCTGGTGCTGCCAGGCCCGACCGGCGAACGCAACAGCCTGTCGTTCGCACCGCGCGGTGCGATCCTTTGCAGCGCGGACAATGTCGGCGCAATGCTGAATCAACTGGCTGCGGTTTTTGCTACCGGTAATTTCCCGGTGATTGAAAAGGCCTCGGCCGCGATGATTCCACAAGGGTTGCCGAAAGCGGTGCATGCGGCGATTCGACTGGTCGATGGCATTGATGCAAATGCTATAGGCGTACCCCTGCATTTGGCGCTGGTCGACGGCGCTGGCACGTGGCGCTTGCGTCCCTTGCTGGCAACATTGGGGGAGCAAAGTGGGGCGCTGGTACCGCTCCTGGAAACGTCGGAATACGGATCGATCCCGTTGTGGCGCTTGCTGGCGGAACGGGCTGTATGCGTCAACACCACCGCCGCCGGGGGTAATGCGAGCCTGATGACTTTGCAGGCTTGATTTTCGCCGGGGCAACGCGCAAGCTGCGAAAGTGAAAAAGCTGGCTGAACTCACGTTCAGCCAGCTTTTTTTTTGCACTCCAGGATGACGAATTCGCTTTACTCCAGCCGCTAGCCCGATCAGCGACTTCCAACCCGCTTACTTGTGATCTTCATTCCGCTTATCCGGATGATTGCCATCGTGATGCGGCTGTTCGTGATTTTGTGCAGGCGCAGATGGATGCGGCGCCGGCATAGGTGGCCGTGCCTGTGGTTGAGGTTGAGGCTGCGGCCTAGCCTGTGGTGCCGGTGCCTGCGGGCGTGGTTCCGGGCGGTTAAAAACCGGTGGTGGGGCGGCCGGCGCCGGACGATTCATTTCCGGATGCATTTGCTGACCACCATTTGGCCTGTTTTGAAATTGTTCCGGCGGCCGGTTCTGTACATTTTGCGGCGGCTCGAACGGTTGCGCCCTTGGTGCCGGCGCGGCCGGATGATTCACAGCCGGCTGCTGCAGATTGCCGCCAAACGGATGCTGGTTAAGATTGACGGGGGGCTTTTCCAAATCAAGATGGCGCGGCTGGACCGGAACATGGGTCTGGGCATTTTGCTGCAACGGATTTGGCGTTGGCCTGCCGTTTTGCGCCGGTTGGCCAAAATTGGGCCGTCCCGGTTCATTCTGCGGCGCCGGATTCGCTCCAGGATGGACAAAGCCCGGACGCGCTAGCTGATTTGCGGTCGCAGCGCCAAGCGGAGCAGTAGTTTGCGGAATCCTGCCGAAATTCGGCCGCGTCATGTTGTTGAAGTCTGGTCGCACGTGCGCTTGCTGTTGGCTACCGCCGAACTGCTGTCCATTTGGCATCGCGTTCTGGTTCGGACGCGGCTGGCCGGGATTACCTTGCGGCGCAAAGTTGGGACGCGCCGAATTGAAATTGGCTGCGCCTCCGCCCGGTTGGCCAGGACGCGCACCATTGGCCAAAGCGGGATTGTTGGCCGGGCCCGGTCCGAAATTATTCCGGGTAACGTTGTTGTTATTAATCACCGTGTTGTTGTAGTTGTTGGTAACCCGGTTGACGATGGTGGTGGAGCGCGACACATACGTGTTGTTGTTGTACACCACCGCCGGCCGGTGCCAACCACCGCCGCCGCCATCGCCATCGCCGCGCCAGTTGCCGCCGCCCCCTGGGCCGCCCCAGTGCACACCCCACGAATTCCAGCCCCAGTCGTGGTGGCCGATCAACGCGCCGACTGCAATGCCCACGCCAAACGTAATCACGCCGGCAGTGACTATTTCACCGGGCGGATAGTAAGCCGGTGGAGGTTGATAGTAATAGCCCGGATAGACTGGCAACGGTTCACCATACACGACGCTCGGATTGTAGTCCGGCACATACACCACATCTGGTTCCGCTGGTTCGATCACGATGGTTTCGGGCGGCGGTGGTATCACTTCCGGCCCCGCATACACCAGCGGTTCGCCAGGCGGCAGCGCATAGTTGGCTGGCGGCGCCGGCTGCACGCGTGGCGCAACGGCAATCCGCTGCCGCTGGTTGTTTTTCAGGTTGCCGCTGCTGGCTGCGCGCTGGCGCATGACCTGAATCGCATTCATCACGTCGGTCGGATCATTGACATATGCATCGCCGAGCGCCGAAGTCCAGGGAATATTGTGGGCCATCTGGTCCAAAACGCTTGGGAACTGCGCCACGCCTTTGACACTGACATCCCAAGGTTGCTGATTGATTGCATCCTGCAGCTGGCCACCTTTCAGGTTTTTGTTCTGCGCCAGCCAGTTATCGGCCGCCGTGATCTGGTCTGGATAGCTGGAGGCAGCCAGGACCTGCGCCAACAGCTTGTCGGGGAACAGCGCGATCGGCCCGACCAGCTGGTATAACTGGTCGGCAGTTGGAGGCACATACGGCTGCGCCGCCTGGGCTTGGGGGGCTGGCGGCACCGATGCGGCGGTGCCGGCATCCGTTTTTTTGTCGCACCCGGCCAGCGGCAACAACGCCACGCACAACGAAGCGCTGAGCATCAGCGAAAGGGTTTTTTTATTATTTGTCATTTTTTACTCCACACAACATGAAATGGCAGTTGTTACAAGCTAGCATGCTGGATTTCCGTCGCAACAATAGGTTACAAACTATTGCATGTCTCACAGAAAACAAACGCTTGGACGCGATGGCGCCGTGCTTGTTGTGTAACGCCTGGACAAGGAGTCTCGATGACATACAATCTTTATGGTAGTTGTTATTTGGAAAATATTAACTATTGTTTCATCAGTGCCTGTCTGTTGAACCTTTCCAATTTGGTTGCCTCACAAATTTCATGACTACAAAAAAAATCCGCCCCGTCAGGCTGTTGTTGTGTACGTTGGCCTTATTGGCAGCGTTGTTCGCCTTATGTATTGCATTGCTGCTCACATTCGATTGGAATCGGGCCAAACCGTGGCTCAACCAGACTGTCAGCGAGGCCACCGGCCGCCCGTTTGCGATCCGAGGCGATTTGTCGCTGAGTTGGCAAAAGTCGCAATCGGACCAGGATAGCTGGCGGCGCTGGATACCATGGCCACGCCTGAGCGCCAATGACATCGTGTTCGACAATCCGGAGTGGGCCAAGACCGGCCCGCACATGGCTGAGATCGGCCAGCTGACGTTTTCACTCAGCCCCTTGCCACTGCTGGCGCACCGGATTGTCTTGCCCGAGCTGGAACTCAATGCGCCGAACATCGCGCTGGAACGCCAGCAGAATGGCGAAAACAACTGGACCTTCGCATCCAGTGGGCCATCGGCCTGGCAGCTTGACCTGCAAAAGCTGGTTTTGGCGAAAGGCACTGTGCGATTGCTGGACCCGGTCAGCAAACTTGATATCAAAGCCGATATCGACAGCCTGCCTGCCACCAGCGCAGAAGGCTATGGCATCGGCTGGAAGGTGGCCGGCACGTTCAACAAGACTGCTGTCAGCGGCGACGGCAGGGCCGGCGCGGTGCTGTCGTTGCAAAACTCAAGCACACCTTATCCATTACAAGCCAGTGTCCGTGTCGGCAAGACCGCGATTGCCATCCAGGGCACCCTGACCAAACCGAGCGACCTGGCCGCACTCGACCTGCGCCTGAAATTGTCAGGCGCCAGCATGTCGAATCTGTTTCCATTGACCGGCATCGTGCTGCCGGCGACGCCGCCGTTCGCCACCGAAGGGCACTTGATCGGCAAACTCAACAGCGCCGGCGGCGACTGGATCTATGAGAAGTTCAGCGGTCACGTCGGTTCCAGCGATTTGTCCGGCACGCTGGAGTATGTGGCGCAAAAACCGCGGCCCTTGCTGAAGGGTACGCTGCTGTCCAATCAGCTGCGGCTGCAAGACCTGGCGCCGCTGATCGGCGCCGATTCGAACGCCAGCAAGGCCAATCGCGGCGACGGCGTGGCGCAACCAAGCGGCAAGGTGCTGCCGGTCGAGCAATTCGACACCACGCGATGGGGCAGCATCGACGCCGATGTCAAATTCACCGGCCGCAAGATCATCCGCGACAAGGAGTTGCCGATCCAGGACCTGGTCGCCGATGTGCACATGAAGGATAGCGTGCTGTCGTTGACGCCATTGAATTTCGGCGTAGCCGGCGGCAACTTGATTTCCAACATCAAGCTCGACGGTAGCAACAAACTGATCAAGGCGGAAATAAAAATGTCGGCGCGCCACCTGAAAATCAAGCAATTATTTCCGGCGCTGGAGTCTGCACAAGCTAGTTTAGGCGAAGTGAATGGTGATGCCTCGTTATCGGCAGTGGGCAATTCGGTGGCGACCTTGCTGGGCGCATCGAACGGCGAAGTGAAAACCCTGATCAACCAGGGCACCATCAGCAAATTCCTGCTGGAGGCGGCTGGCTTGAACATCGGCAACGTGGTGATTTCCAAGCTGTTCGGCGACAAGCAGGTCAAGCTGAACTGCCTGGCCAGCGACTTTGCCGTCAGCAATGGCGTGATGGATGCGCGCACATTCGTGCTCGACACCGACGACGCCATCATTAATATCGAAGGCCAGGTCAACCTGGCCAAGGAAACCCTGGCGCTGACCATCAATCCAAAGAACAAAGGCCTGCGGATCTTCTCGCTGCGCGCGCCGCTGCACCTCACAGGAACGTTCAAAGACCCTGACGTCGGGGTCGACAAGGGCGTGCTGGCCTTGAAGGCTGGCGGCGCTGTGGCGCTTGGCGTACTGGCGCCGGTTGCGGCCTTGCTGCCATTGATCAATATCGGGCCGGACCAGCATAGCGATTGCGCGGGCCTGCTGGCAGAGGCGAAGCAAAAGCCGGTGGCGCCGCCGCCGGGCAAGACCTTAAAGTCAAAGAATCCGCACTAATCCCTTCAGGTCCTCTCTTTTGCGCCGGCCTCGCCATTTACAGAATGGACAGCCGGCGCAATTTCTTCCTCATCCCTCAGTCGAGTCCGTCAAACGCCGCATCATCCGGTCCGACGTGTGACGGCGAGCGCCAACTCGCGTCGCGCATCGAATGCTGCACCTGGTTTTCCACTCCCAACAAGATGGCAAAAATAGCCATCCGAACGGGTATGCCGTTGTCGGTTTGGCGGAAGATCGCCAGTCGCGGATCATGGTTCAAGTCGGTACTGAGATCGTTGGCGCCGGGCCTGCCGTCGCGTGGCAATGGGTGCATGACGATGGTGCTGGCGCCGCAGCTGGCATCGATCAAAGCCTGGTTGATCTGGAATTCCGGCGTATAGCCTTCTATTGCTTCGTCAGCAAAGCGTTCTTTCTGGATGCGCGTCGCATAGACGATGTCCGCTCCCTTCAAGCCTTGCGCCAGCGAAGTCGTTTGCTCCACCACATGGCCGCCGCGTGAAATCCGTTCCAGGATGTGCGCCGGCATTTCGAGCGTCGGCGGAGCAATCAGCGTGAACTTCAAGCCGCGGTACAAGGCCAGCAACTTGATCAGCGAGTGCACCGTGCGGCCATATTTCAAGTCGCCGACCATGACGATGTGCGCGCCATCAATCAATTTGCCCAGGCGCGAGAATTCACGCTGGATCGTGTACAGGTCAAGAATCGCCTGGCTCGGATGTTCTCCCGGCCCGTCGCCGCCATTAATCACCGGGATGTTGGTGGCGCGCGCAAACTCGTCAACCGCGCCTTGTTCCGGATGGCGCACCACCAATGCGTCGACATAACCGCTGATGACACGGCTCGTGTCGTAAATCGATTCGCCCTTGGTCATCGAAGAGAAGGTAAAGCCGGTGGTGTCGCACACCGAGCCTCCAAGCCGGCAAAAAGCGGCTCCAAAGCTGATACGCGTGCGTGTGCTGGCTTCAAAGAACAAATTGGCTAGTACGGCACCCTCCAGTATGCGCGACACCTTCTGGCGCCTCGCAATGGGCTGCATCATGTCTGCGACGCGGAACAGGTCTTCCAGCGAATCGCGCGAAAACTGGTCGACAGATAGCAGCTGCGGCTTGCCGGCATGACCGATGATCGTCCGGAGAGGGACGTTTGGTTTTGCTATATATACGCTCTGCGTATTTCTCGCTTCTGGTAACTCGCCATGCAATATTTCGTTGACGAATTTGCTGACAATGTCAGGCATGGCGCGAAATTCGCCCGATATTTCCGGTAACAACCAAGTATCCAATGCACGTTTGCGAACGCCGATGCGGTCCGAAAAATGATCCCTGGTAAGGTTCAAGCGCCGCATTGCATCACGAAGAAAAGTCTGTTGATCGATCATTCATATCTCCCAATATACGCTTTGCGTACATTACTGCTTTCAGCTTTGGCTGTCCAGATTTTTAAAAAATCCTTGCTGCTCATAATTTAATCAGAGAAAAATTTTTCGAATTTCCCCTTCGCAACTCAAAAAACGGCTGTAAACGGACATTTTTTGCAATTTTGTGAATAAAGCTGTGGATATCTTGCTTTTGAATTGTGGATATCAGAGTTAGTTTTCCACAGGCGACTTTTTATCCAAGAATTATTCTTTTGCGATACACCGATTACCAAGCTTTTATCCAATTTGTAAGCCATTGAATGAATAGTCAAATTTTGAGTTATCCACAGGAAAACAGGTCGTTAACTACTACTACTATTTGTATATATAAATCTTTAAATACAAAACCGAAGCACTTTTTTTCTTGAAATTGCCCGAAAAAAAGCGGTTGATGAAAAAAATCACTTTTTCAAAAAAAATGATTTTTTTACACAACTCTGTTTAAGAAAATTTATTGAGAATTTCTACGTGAAAAGCAGAAAAAGAAGGGATGCAATGAAACAACTGTGGATAAGTCTTTGGATAACACCAGGAATCCATTGTGAATAATCCAGATAGAAATCCACAACCTATTTTTTATCCAAGAAATGTTCTTTCCAGATACAAGGCTTACCAAGTCTTTATCCAAGTCGTAAGTGCTTGAATGAATAGTCAAATTTTGAGTTGTCCACAGAAAAACAGGTGGTTAACTACTACTACTATTTATATATATAAATCTTTAAATTTAAACCTGAAGAAGTTGGTTTTCCAAAAAAACGGGTCTACAGGACAAAGAAAATGCCTTTAGAACATCAATTTCCCCAAATTGTTTGCAATATGGCAAAAATAGCGGCAATGATTGGTTCGTCTTTACGTTTATCCAGGGTAATAAACGACAATTCAGTGGATAAATTCACCGTATCGGAGATCACCAAACCATGTGCATGTGCTTCGCGAAGTGCAATTGACTCTCTGACAAGAGAAAGACCGACTCCAGATTTCACCAAATCCAGCATCGATGGTTCCTGATCAACCAAAGCAACTTTATTCGGAGTAACTTTGTGTTGAGCAAAAGTTTTGCTGAGTAAACGATGATGAGCAGATTCTGGGGGAGTCCAGATCCAGGGTAATTTTGCCAATGCCGGCCAGTCTTTTCCGGAAATGCGATTTTTCCAACCCGACGGTGCAAGCACGCAGTAAGTAAATTGTGTCAATGTCAGTCGATGAAAACTCTTGTTCGGGATGCCCAGGTAGTAGCCGACATCGAGATGACCGGACTTAATCTGCTGCAAGACATCACCCGACATGCTGTGCTGCAACTGTGTAGAAAGTTGTGGATAACTCTCAACAAGTCGTTTGAGAAATGCGCCAAGACGGATAAATTCAGGATCGAGAATCGTGCCGATTGCGAGTTTTCCACTGAGTGTTTCCAAGTGACTTGGATGCAGGCTTTCAGCTTGTTGCCGCAGTTCGGACATGCTGGCAATGGCGCGTTCGGCAAAAGGCAGTAACTTGATGCCTTCGTCGGTCAACGCCATGCCACTGGGAACGCGGGTGAATAATTGCAGATTCAGATTTGCCTGTAGCGATTTGATTTGCAGGCTGACAGCCGGCTGAGTGACATGCAGCAATTCGGCGGCTCGGGTCAGATTGCCTTCACGGGCGACCGTGACAAAGGCGCGAAGCAGTGTAAGGTCCATTGCCTGATTTTTCATCAAAGGGGTTTCATTATTAAGGTTTCTTATATCGATATTGATGATAACTCATTGGATTGTTGGTAGTTCAAACGATATTCTGGGCAAAAAATAATTCAACCCGGCTTCATTAAAAGGAATCCTTATGACTACCTCTTCAATCAATATTCCGCTGATCCAGCATTTCATCAATGGCAAAGTGACCGAATCCAGTAGCGGCCGCATGCAGGATGTGTTTAACCCGGCAACCGGGGCCGCGTCTGCAAAAGTCGTATTGGGCAACGTTGAAGAAGTGAACGCCGCGGTAGCCGCGGCTTCCGCGGCTGCGCCTGCTTGGGCCGACACGGCGCCACTAAAGCGTGCGCGTGTGATGTTCAAGTTCAAGGAATTAATGGAGCAGCATCACGATGCATTGGCAGCTGCGATCACCCGTGAACACGGCAAGGTTTTTTCCGATGCCAAAGGTGAAGTGACGCGTGGCCTGGAAATCGTTGAGTTCGCCTGCGGCATTCCGCAGCTGTTGAAAACGCAATTCACTGACAACATCGGTGGTGGCATCGATAACTGGAACCTGCGCCAGCCGCTCGGCGTTACTGTGGGCATCACGCCGTTCAATTTTCCGGTGATGGTGCCGTTGTGGATGGCGCCGCTGGCGATCGCTACCGGTAATACGTTTATCTTGAAGCCATCCGAACGCGATCCGTCGCCGTCGCTGATGATTGCTGATTTGTTGCAGCAGGCCGGTTTGCCGGACGGCGTCTTCAATGTGGTGCAGGGCGACAAGCTGGCCGTTGATGCCTTGTTGCAGCATCCCGACGTGAAGGCAGTATCCTTTGTCGGCTCGACGCCGATTGCTGAATATATCTATCAGCAGGGTGCGCAACGCAAAGGCGCTTATCCGCTCAGGGTACAAGCGTTGGGTGGCGCCAAAAATCATCTGGTGGTGATGCCGGATGCCGATCTGGAACAGGCGGTGGATGCATTGATGGGAGCAGCCTACGGCTCTGCCGGCGAGCGTTGCATGGCGATTTCCGTGGCGGTCGCGGTCGGCGATGTCGCGGATAAATTAATTGAAGCACTGATTCCACGCGTGAAGGCGTTGAAGATCAAGAACGGCATGGAGCTCGATGCGGAAATGGGGCCGGTCGTCAGTGCTGCGCACAAGGACAAGATCGAGACATATATCGACAGCGGCGTGCGCGCTGGAGCGAAATTGCTGGTTGATGGGCGCGGCTTGAAAGTACCAGGTCTGGAACAAGGATTTTTCCTTGGCGGTTCGTTGTTTGACCAGGTTACGCCGGAGATGCAGATTTATCGGGAAGAGATTTTCGGGCCGGTGTTGTGCATCGTTCGTGTTCCCGATTTTGCTGCTGCAGTGAGCCTGATCAATGCGCATGAGTTTGGCAACGGCGTGTCGTTGTTCACCTCGGATGGCAATACTGCACGCGATTTTTCGCGGCGTGTAGAGGTTGGCATGGTTGGCGTCAACGTGCCGATTCCGGTGCCGATGGCATGGCATTCGTTTGGCGGCTGGAAGCGCTCGTTGTTTGGCGATACGCATGCTTATGGTGAAGAAGGCGTGCGATTTTATACGCGCTACAAATCGATCATGCAACGCTGGCCGCAGACGATTTCAAAAGGCGCTGAGTTCACCATGCCAGTTGCCAAGTAAATAGTGTAAATAATTAAAATTACAAACAGTATAAATAATATTATTGTTTATTTTATTCAGCCAGCGATGTTTCATGTGACTTGAAAATCGCTGGTTTGAAATTGCAATAATAAGTCGAAGAGCAGACGTAGAACAGATTGTCGCAGCACACAATAAATAGAAAGAGACGAATGGAATCTGCAGGGAATTACGACTACATCATCATCGGTGCGGGAACCGCTGGCTGCGTTCTGGCGAATCGCTTGAGCCAGGACAGTTCGGTAAAAATTCTGCTGATAGAAGCAGGTGCAAAAGACGATTACATCTGGATTCATATTCCTGTCGGTTACCTGTATTGCATCAATAATCCACGTACCGACTGGTTATATCGGACCGAGCCGGATCCTGGCTTGCGCGGCCGCAGCCTGATTTATCCGCGCGGTAAAGTGTTGGGCGGCAGCTCGTCGATCAACGGCATGATCTATATGCGCGGCCAGGCCCGCGATTACGATGAATGGGCGCAATTGACCGGTGATGATGCCTGGCGCTGGGAGCATGTTCTGCCGCTGTTCAAGAAGAGTGAAGATCACTATAAAGGTGCCGATGAATTTCATGGCGCCGGCGGTGAATGGCGGGTCGAAAAGCAGCGTTTGTCGTGGCAGATCCTGGATGCGTTCAGGGATGCTGCTGCCGAAACCGGGATTCCTAAGACTGACGATTTCAATCGCGGCGACAATGAAGGATCCGGGTATTTCGACGTCAACCAGAAACGCGGCATACGCTGGAATGCATCCAAAGCTTTCCTGCGTTCAGCTAGCGGTCGCGGCAATCTGACGATCATGACCGGCTGCCAGGTCAAGCGTCTGCTACTGGAACGCGGTGAGCAGGGCGTGGTGTGCAAGGGTGTTGAGTTTTCCGGCGGCGGACGGGAATGGAATGCCGAAGCCAGTCGAGAGACCTTGCTGAGTGCCGGCGCGGTCGGCTCTCCACAGATTTTGCAGTTGTCTGGCATCGGTCCTGCCGCGCTGTTGCAACAGCTGCAGATTCCGGTACAGGTTGATTTGCCAGGCATCGGTGAAAACCTGCAAGACCATTTGCAGATCCGTATGGCGTTCAAGGTGAGCGGCGTCAAAACACTCAACACAATGAGCAGCAACTGGTTCGGCAAGGCGAAGATCGGCATGCAATATCTGTTGTCGCAAAGCGGACCGATGTCGATGGCGCCGTCGCAGTTGGGCGCCTTTGCCAAGTCTGATCCGGCTCAGGCCAGCGCCAATCTGGAATATCACGTGCAACCTTTATCATTGGAGAAATTCGGCGATCCGCTGCATACCTTTCCGGCTTTTACCGCCAGCGTTTGCAACTTGCGGCCAACTTCGCGCGGACATGTGCGGATTGCGTCGGGCGATGCCGGTGTGGCGCCGAAGATCACGCTAAATTACCTAGATACTGTCGAAGACCGAGCCGTTGCCGCCGCATCGGTGCGATTGACGCGCAAGATCGTTGCCGCTCCGGCACTGCAGAAATATGCGCCGGAAGAGTTCAAGCCTGGCCTGCAATATCGGACTGAAGAAGAATTGGTCGACGCTGCCGCCGAGGTCGGCACGACCATTTTCCATCCGGTCGGGACTTGCAAGATGGGACATGCAGCTGACCCTATGGCGGTGGTAGACAGCAAATTGAGAGTGAAGGGGGTTGCCGGATTGCGGGTGGTCGATGCGTCGGTCATGCCGACCATTACGTCAGGAAACACCAACTCGCCAACCTTGATGATTGCAGAAATGGCTGCGGGTTTTGTCAAGGAGAGCCGATGATGGGGGAGCCGATGCAGGCTTGTGAAGTTGATAAGTAATGTGCGGCTTTGCCTGAATCGCGGTCGATAGTGTTGTTTTCGGTAATTTGTCAGGCAATTCTGATTTTCGTCTAAGTTTTTGTATAGTATTTCTACGTATTGCTCCGTCAGAGTGGCACCGGTAGTATCCGTAAAAAAATATAAGGGTGATAAGGTTAGTCCAATATACATAACCAATCACTACGGGATGTTCCGATAAAGCAACATCAATAGGAGACCAGATGACCGACATCATCTTGGAGACAAAAAACCTGACCAAGGAGTTCAGGGGGTTCACGGCCGTCAATGGCGTTAATCTGCAAGTCCAGCGCGGCCATATTCATGCGTTGATCGGTCCCAATGGGGCCGGGAAAACCACTTGCTTCAATTTGCTGACCAAATTCCTGGTGCCGACCTCCGGCCAGATCCTGTTCAACGGTCGCGACATCACCACCGATGCGCCGGCCCAGATTGCGCGCCAGGGAATCATTCGTTCTTTCCAGATTTCAGCCGTTTTTCCCCATCTGACGGTGATGGAAAACGTTCGCATCGGCTTGCAGCGAACATTGGGAACATCGTTTCACTTCTGGAAAAGTGGCAAGTCACTGGCGCAGTTGAATGAGCGCGCAATGGCGTTGCTGGCGGAGGTCGACCTGACCGAATTCGCCGATACCTTGACAGTCGATTTGCCCTACGGTCGCAAGCGCGCGCTGGAGATTGCCACTACGCTGGCCATGGAGCCCGAGCTGATGCTGCTGGATGAGCCAACCCAAGGCATGGGCCACGAGGATGTTGACCGCGTCACGGCGCTGATCAAGAAGGTGTCGGCCGGCCGCACCATCCTGATGGTGGAGCACAACATGAACGTGGTATCCGGCATCTGCGACAAGATCAGCGTACTGCAACGCGGCGCGATGCTGGCTGAAGGCCGCTACGAAGAAGTTTCGAAGAACCCGCTGGTAATGGAAGCCTACATGGGCACCACTGCCGAGGCCCTGGCAGGAGCGCATTGATGTCCGCAGTCCAATCCCCATCCATCGCCGGCGCTGCGCAAGGCACCGCGGCGCTCAGCATCGAGAACCTGCAAGCCTGGTACGGTGAATCGCATATCCTGCACAACGTCAATTTGAACGTGAACAAGGGTGAAGTCGTGACGCTGCTGGGCCGGAACGGCGCCGGCCGCACCACCACCATGCGGGCTATCATGGGCTTGACCGGCGCTCGCAAAGGTTCGATCAAGATCGGTGGCGTCGAGACCATCGGCCTGCCAACCTACAAAATTGCGCATCACGGCGTCGGCTATTGTCCGGAGGAGCGTGGCATTTTTTCTTCGCTGTCGACGGAAGAAAACCTGCTGTTGCCACCGACCTTGTCGACCACGGAAAAGGGCATGTCGATCGAGGAAATCTACGACATGTTCCCGAACCTGAAGGAACGCCGCTCCAGCCAAGGCACACGCCTGTCAGGTGGTGAACAGCAGATGCTGGCAGTTGCGCGTATCCTGCGCACCGGTGCACGGCTGTTGCTGCTCGATGAAATTTCCGAAGGCCTCGCGCCGGTGATCGTGCAAGCTCTGGCGCGCATGATCACGACTTTGAAGGCCAAGGGTTACACCATCGTGATGGTGGAACAGAATTTCCGTTTTGCCGCGCCGTTGGCGGATCGTTTTTATGTGATGGAGCACGGACAGATCGTCGAGTCGTTTGCTTCTTCTCAACTGGAAGAAAAAATGCCGGTGTTGAATGCTTTGTTGGGAGTATGACGGGTCATTAGTCACGAGTCACAAGTCGGAGGTCGTTTATAAAATGGAGAAGACAATGAATATCAAATTAAAGACTTTGGCAATCGCGGTCAGCAGCACAATCGCTATCGGTTTTGCCGCACCGGCGTCAGCACAGATTTCCGGAGACGTAATCAAGATCGGTTTCATCACCGACATGTCGAGCGTGTATTCCGACATTGACGGTCCTGGCGGCGCTGAAGCCATCAAGATGGCGATTGCCGACATGGGTGGCAATATCAACGGCAAGAAAATCGAACTGATCGTGGCCGATCACCAGAACAAGGCCGACATTGCCTCGAGCAAGGCGCGCGAATGGTTTGACCAGCAAGGCCTGGACATGCTGATCGGCGGCACCAACTCCGGCACAGCGTTGGCGATGGCGAAGATTGCTGCGGAAAAGAAAAAACCGTTCTTTGAAATCGGCGCCGGCAGCACCCGCCTGACCAATGAAGAGTGCACGCCTTATACCGTGCACTATGCCTACGACACCTACGCGCTGGCGCACGGCACTGGTTCGGAAGTGGTCAAGCAGGGCGGCAAGACCTGGTACTTCGTGACTGCGGATTACGCCTTCGGCGCATCGCTGGAAAAAGATACGACAGCAGTGGTCAAGGCTTCCGGCGGTACGGTGCTAGGCGCGGTCAAGCATCCGCTGAACGCTTCCGACTTCTCGTCGTTCATGTTGCAGGCACAATCGTCCAAAGCGCAGATCATCGGTCTGGCGAATGCTGGCGGCGACCTGATCAATGCGGTCAAGGCTGCGAACGAATTCGGCGTGACCAAGAACGCCAAGCTGGCTGGCTTGCTGGTGTTCATCAACGATATCCATTCGCTGACACTGAAACAGACGCAGGGCATGTACCTGACCGACAGCTGGTACTGGGACCAGAACGACGAAACCCGCAAATGGGCCAAGCGTTACTTTGAGAAGATGAAGAAGGAACCGTCCAGCCTGCAAGCTGCCGATTACTCGTCGGCGATGCAATACCTGATGGCGGTCAAGGCGATCGGCACCGATGACGGTGACAAGGTCATGGCGCAACTGCGCAAGACCAAATTCAACGACATGTACACCAAGAATGCCTATCTGCGCCCGGACGGCCGTGTCGTGCATGACATGGTGCTGTATCAGGTCAAGACACCGGCTGAATCCAAATACCCTTGGGACTATCTGAACAAGGTCCAGACTATTCCTGGCGAGCAAGCCTTCGGCACCAAAGCCGAAACCAAGTGCGCGTTGTGGAAATAATGGTGCTCTGAGTTTTCAGCGCCACCGCATTTGACCATGATTGAGTGCGGTTGCCTGACGATATTCCTGGCGTACCGAGCGTGTGACAGGCGTGCATGTCCCTGACAGGGCATGTACGCCGTTGCGCTGCTTGATTTGCGCTGTTTGATAGTTGTTCACTCACCCGAGTGATTTTTTGATGACATTGCCATGGAAATATTCGGCATTCCCTTTCAAGCCTTGATGAGCCAGCTGCTGCTGGGCCTGGTCAACGGTTCGTTTTACGCGATGTTGTCGCTTGGCCTGGCCGTGATCTTCGGTCTGCTTAACGTGATCAACTTCGCCCACGGCGCCCTGTACATGATGGGCGCGTTCCTGGCCTGGATCGGGCTCACTTATCTCAACCTGAACTACTGGGTGATGCTGGTGCTGGCGCCAGTGCTGGTCGGCCTGTTCGGGATCGTCATTGAGAAGACCATGCTGCGCTGGCTGTACAAGCTAGATCATCTCTACGGGCTGTTACTGACCTTCGGCATCACCTTGATGGTCGAGGGCATCTTCCGCTCGTTCTATGGCGTCTCCGGCCAGCCGTATTCGGTGCCTGACCTCTTGAGCGGCGCTACCGACCTCGGCTTCATGGTGCTGCCGAATTATCGTGCCTGGGTGGTGCTGGCTTCGCTGGTGGTGTGTTTTGCGACCTGGTTCGTGATTGAAAAAACCAAGCTGGGTGCGTATCTGCGCGCCGGCACCGAGAATCCGAAACTGGTCGAAGCGTTCGGCATCAACGTGCCGTTGATGGTTACGCTGACCTACGGCTTCGGCGTCGCTTTGGCGGCCTTTGCCGGGGTGCTGGCGGCGCCGGTGATCCAGGTGTCGCCACTGATGGGTTCCAACCTGATTATCGTCGTATTCGCGGTTGTGGTGATCGGCGGCATGGGTTCCATCATGGGCTCGATCATCACCGGCCTGGCGCTGGGCGTGATTGAAGGACTGACCCGGGTGTTTTATCCGGAGGCTTCGGCGACCGTGGTGTTCATCGTGATGGCGATCGTCCTGATGATTCGGCCGGCTGGCTTGTTCGGCAAGGAGAAATGATAGATGAACATGAATAAGAAAATTGGTTACGGCCTGATTCTCCTTGTCGCGCTGGCTGCCCCATTCGGGGTTTATCCGGTGTTCCTGATGAAGATCATCTGTTTCGCACTGTTTGCCTGCGCCTTCAATTTGCTGATCGGCTTTACTGGTTTGTTGTCATTTGGGCATGCAGCGTTTTTCGGCGGCGCCGGCTATGTAACCGGTTATGCGTTGACGACCCTGGGATTGCCGACTGAGTTGGGTCTGATTCTGGGAACCCTGTTCGGCGCGCTGATTGGCCTGGTCATGGGTAGCCTGGCGATCCGGCGGCAGGGTATCTACTTCACGATGATTACGCTGGCGTTGGCACAGATGCTGTATTTCGTTTGCCTGCAGGCACCGTTCACCGGTGGTGAGGATGGCTTGCAAGGCGTGCCGCGCGGACATCTGCTCGACTTCATCGATCTCGGCAACGACTTGACCTTGTATTATGTAGTGCTGGCAATCGCTGTCGCCGGCTTTGCGTTGATCGTGCGGATCGTCAATTCGCCATTCGGTCAGGTGCTCAAGGCGATCAAGGAAAACGAGCCCCGCGCCATTTCGCTAGGCTACGATGTCAGCCGCTACAAGCTGTTGGCCTTCGTTTTGTCGGCTGCGCTGTCAGGCCTGGCGGGCTCGACCAAGACGCTGGTGCTGGGTTTTGAGACGCTGACCGATGTTCACTGGACCATGTCCGGCCTGGTGGTGCTGATGACCTTGGTTGGCGGATTGGGAACAATTGTCGGCCCGATCGTTGGCGCATTGATCATCATCATGTTGGAAAACAAGCTGGGTGATATCGGCAATTGGCTGGCCTCCGTGACCCATATCGACTGGTTCAATGGCTTGGGTGAATCGGTGACTATCGTGACAGGCTTTATCTTTATCGTTTGTGTGCTGGCGTTCAGGCGAGGGATCGTTGGTGAGATTTCCGCATTGCTTAAAAAAACAGCAAATGCTAAAAACTGACGTAAGTAATATCGTAAATCGAAGCC
This sequence comes from Collimonas arenae, assembly GCF_001584165.1. NCBI lineage: Bacteria > Pseudomonadati > Pseudomonadota > Betaproteobacteria > Burkholderiales > Oxalobacteraceae > Collimonas > Collimonas arenae. The sequence continues at coordinate 4,664,863 of NZ_CP013233.1, read as the reverse complement.
CGTATGCAGCTTGCTGCTACGGGCTTTTTTCATTGGCGTTGGATATTGCTGAGTTCGGTGCTGCTGAGTTCTAAGCTGCCAAATCACTGCCTAGTAAATAGGCAGGTTAATTTTGAAGTGTTAAAGCTGCTTCGCGATGAGAGCCGTCTGGCTGATGGGATTTCTTGGATAGCTATGAGTAAATAACATAGCAGGGCGGGCGCCCAGCCTCAGATCCGCCACGTAAAATGACAGCTCTTGCAGATGCCATAAATATAAAAACGGCAATCCTGCTCCACTCCTAACCAGCTCCTGTCATCCATGTATTTACTTATCCGTGTCGTTGCCTACGGCTTTCATGTCGACCTTTCCTGCATAGTTAAAGAAGGGGTAACGGATCATGCCTGAACTATTTCCAGATTTTTTCATCTTGGCTGCGGCCAGTTTCCTCGCTGGTTTGATCGATGCGGTAGTTGGAGGAGGGGGCTTGATCCAGATCCCGGCATTATTCGCGATGCTACCCAATACCGCACCTGCAACCATATTTGGCACTAACAAACTGGCCGGGATATTCGGTACCAGCGCCGCAGCAGTGAATTTTGCTCGACGGGTGAAGCTGGCATGGAGCGCGGCCTTGCCCGCAGCCGGCGCCGCATTTCTGTTTGCCTTCCTCGGCGCTTACACCGTTACGCATATCCCGACCGAAGCGATCCGCAAGTCGCTGCCGTTCATTTTGCTGGCAGTAGCGATATACACGATAAAGAAGAAGGATTTCGGCAGTATTCATGCCCCTTTGCACTCGGGTTCGAAAGAGAAAATACTGGCAGTATTAATCGGTGGCGGAATTGGGTTTTACGATGGTGTTTTTGGCCCTGGTACAGGTAGCTTCCTGATTTTCCTGTTTGTGCGGTTTTTCGGCTTCGATTTCCTGGCTGCGTCGGCAGTATCCAAGGTTATCAACGTTGCGACCAATCTCGCCGCCTTGCTCTGGTTTGGATATAGCGGGCATATCATCTGGCAACTTGGATTGATTATGGCTATCTGCAATGTAGGTGGATCGTTGGTCGGTACGCGTCTGGCATTGAAGCATGGCAGTGGTTTTGTACGGAAGCTATTCTTGCTGGTGGTCTCGGTATTGATCTTGAAGACAGGGTACGACGCCTTCCTTAAATAGGCGTTGGTCGATATCCAAGTTAAACATGGCAGTAATGAGCGGCGATTGTTCCACGTGAAACAATCGCCGCTTTTGTTTTTGCTTGCCGAAAATTCGTAATGGGCAATGTTTCACGTGAAACACTGTCGTATCTCGAGGTCAAATCATGTGTCGTCTTGGCCGCGACTCGTTCCACCGATGCTTCTGGGTTTATAATCACGCCTCTGTTCACCGTTTTTCATCGTCTCCACGAGGCGCACTATGCTTTTTCCTACAAATTTTGATGTAATCGTTGTCGGCGGCGGTCACGCTGGTACCGAAGCCGCGTTGGCGTCTGCTCGCATGGGCCAAAAAACGTTATTGTTGACGCACAATATCGAGACCCTGGGCCAGATGTCGTGCAACCCGTCAATTGGTGGGATAGGCAAGGGCCATCTCGTAAAAGAGGTCGATGCCATGGGCGGGCGATGGCTATCGCTACCGACGAGGCGGGTATCCAGTTCCGTATCCTGAATTCATCGAAGGGCCCGGCCGTTCGCGCAACCCGCGCGCAAGCTGACCGTATCCTTTACAAGCAAGCGATTCGCTCACGCCTGGAAAACCAGGAAAATCTCTGGTTGTTCCAACAGGCAGTGGATGATTTGCTGGTTGAGGGCGATCGCGTGATTGGCGCCGTGACTCAGGTTGGCATCAAATTCCTCAGTAGGGCGGTGGTGCTGACAGCGGGTACTTTCCTCGATGGGAAGATCCATGTCGGCCTCAATAATTACTCTGCCGGCCGTGCCGGCGACCCGCCGGCGATTTCGCTGTCGGCGCGCCTGAAAGAACTCAAGTTGCCGCAAGGCCGGTTGAAGACGGGCACGCCGCCACGCATTGACGGCCGTACCATCGACTTCTCGGTCATGCAGGAACAACCGGGCGACCTCGACCCGATTCCCGTATTTTCGGTCATGGGTAATGTCGGCATGCATCCGCAGCAGTTGCCATGCTGGGTGACCCATACCAACCAAGAGACACACGACATCATTCGGGCAGGCCTGGATCGCAGCCCGATGTACACCGGTGTGATTGAAGGTGTCGGTCCGCGTTATTGCCCGTCGATCGAGGACAAGATCCATCGTTTCGCCGGCAAGGATTCGCACCAGATATTCCTAGAGCCGGAAGGCTTGACCACCAATGAGTTTTATCCCAATGGTATTTCGACAAGTTTGCCGTTCGATGTCCAGCTGGCTTTGGTGCATTCGATGCGTGGCTTGGAGAATGCACATATCCTGCGTCCCGGCTATGCGATCGAATACGACTATTTCGACCCGCGCGGGCTGAAAGCTTCTCTGGAAACCAAGTCGATCCAAGGTTTGTACTTTGCCGGCCAGATCAATGGCACGACGGGTTACGAAGAAGCCGCCGCGCAAGGGATGCTGGCGGGTTTGAACGCTGCCTTGCAAACACAAGAGCGCGACGCCTGGACACCGCGCCGCGACGAAGCCTATCTTGGCGTGTTGGTCGACGACTTGATTACCCAAGGCGTGCAAGAGCCTTACCGGATGTTCACCAGTCGTGCCGAGTATCGTCTGAGCTTGCGCGAAGATAACGCTGACCTGCGCCTGACCGAAATCGGCCGCCAGCTGGGTTGCGTCGGCGATGCTCAATGGGCGCAATTCGAGAAGAAGCGCGAAGCCGTCGCACTGGAAATGGAGCGGTTGCGCACGACTTGGGTCAACCCGCGCATCATTTCCGACGCCGAGGCGGAGCGGGTTGTTGGAAAGGCAATGGAGCGCGAATATGCGCTGGCCGACCTGTTGCGTCGCCCCAATGTTACTTACGAACAATTGATGACGCTCAAAGGTGTCGATGGCCAGGAAATAGGCGGCCCGGGAGTCGAGGACGATACCGTCAAGGAACAAGTCGAGATTCAGGTGAAATACGCCGGCTACATCGATCGCCAGGCGCGCGAAGTCGAGCGCCATGAACACAATGAAAACCTGAAGCTGCCGGCCGATCTGGATTACATGGACGTACAGGCGCTGTCGATTGAGGTGCGGCAAAAGCTGAACCTGCATCGCCCGGAAACCTTTGGCCAGGCCTCGCGGATTTCCGGTGTCACGCCGGCGGCATTGTCGCTGTTGTTGGTGCACCTGAAAAAGGGTGGCATGAAGCGTTTGAACGAGCTTGGCGCCGACGACCAGGCTGCATAAATAATGGGCAATGACCTCAAGGGTAATTGCCGGGATAGTGGAGGATTGGCAGGATGAGTGCAACGCAGATCGCATCGGGTGCATCGCTGGAAGCGAGCCTGCAGCAGGGCGCACAGGCATTGGGAATTGAACTGGATGAAAAGCAGCAGCAGCAATTGCTGGCTTATCTGAGTTTGCTGGCAAAGTGGAATCGCACTTATAACCTGACTTCGATCCGCGAGCCGGCACAGATGATGACGCACCATCTGCTGGATTCGCTGGCGGTAGTGCCGGCCTTTGCTGCGGCCGATAATGTGCTGGATGTCGGCGCCGGTGGCGGCTTGCCAGGGATGATCCTGGCGATCTGGGCGAGCAAGGCGCGGCCGTCAATGCGGGTCTCGATGATCGACACGGTGCACAAGAAAACGGCATTCCTGACACAGGCCAAGGCCGAGCTGGGATTGAGTAACGTCAGTGTCCACACGGCAAGAGTGGAACAACTGCAGGTCGCACAAAAATTTGATGTGATTACATCGCGGGCGTTTGCCGAACTGGCCGACTTCATCAACTGGTCCGAACATCTGCTGGCCGATGGCGGTCAGTTCATCGCCCTCAAGGGTGTGCAGCCGGATCAAGAGATCGCGCGTTTACTTGCGGGCTGGCAAGTCACTGAAATACGTCCAGTGACGGTGCCCGGGCTGGATGCGGAACGTCACCTTATTTTTATCAAACGGAGCTGACACTAGTGGGCTATTGCGTCCCACTAGGGTATTGTCTAATAGCCTCGTAGCTCCTTGTAATTTAACCGTTTTATCTGATCAGTTGGCGACATCGAATCCGTCCCATCAATAAATAGAAAACACATGGCAAAAATCTTCTGCGTCGCCAATCAAAAAGGTGGAGTCGGTAAAACCACTACCGCTGTCAACCTGGCCGCCGGGCTGGCCCAACTGAACCAGCGCGTATTGCTGGCAGACCTCGATCCGCAAGGCAATGCGACGATGGGAGCAGGGATTAACAAAGGTACGTTGACCGCTTCGATTTATGAAGTGCTGCTGGGCATGTCGGATATCAAGAACGTGCGCAAGACTTCTGAAACCGGTGGTTTCGACGTGCTGCCCGCAAATCGTGAACTGGCCGGCGCCGAAGTTGAGATGGTCGAGCTGGAGAACCGGGAAAAGCGCCTGAAAGATGCCTTCGCTCTGGTTGCCGACGAATATGATTTCATCCTGATCGACTGTCCGCCAGCATTGTCGCTGCTGACGCTGAATGGCTTGTGCGCGGCCAACGGCGTCATCATTCCGATGCAGTGCGAATACTATGCGCTGGAGGGCTTGTCTGATCTGGTCAACACCATCAAGAAGGTGCACGCCAACCTGAATCCGGATCTGAAGATCATCGGCTTGTTGCGCGTCATGTTCGATCCGCGCATGACATTATCGCAACAGGTATCGGAAGAACTGGAAAAGCACTTTGGCGATAAAGTGTTCAAGACCGTCATCCCGCGCAACGTGCGCCTGGCCGAAGCACCGTCGTACGGCATGCCGGGCGTCAGCTTTGATGCTGCTTCCAAGGGAGCGCAGGCATACATCGCTTTTGGCGCCGAGATGGTGGAACGTATCAAAACGATGTGAGTAATTGCCGGGCAGGGCCACCGCAGCAGATGTGATGCGATATGCGACTCATTCCCGGCAAGTTAGACACAGCTAATACACCGGTAATACAGAAGTTATCCATGGCGTTAGTCACAGCTTATTCCTGACTTATTCATGGTTTATCCACTGAGTTATCCATAAAGTTATCCACAGGCTGTTGCTGGGCAACAGGCACTCTACGATAGGAAAAGATGGTCACGAAAAAATCAAAAGGACTCGGTCGCGGTCTGGAAGCCTTGCTCGGTGGTTCAACCGATATCACTGAAGCGGTGCCAACGATTGTCGGCGCGCCATCAGTATTGGCGGTGACCGTCATGCAAGCCGGTAAATACCAGCCGCGGACCAGGATGGACGAGGGCGCGTTGGCTGAACTGGCGGCATCGATCAAGGAGCAGGGCTTGCTGCAGCCGATTCTGGTGCGGCCGATTGCCTTGCACAACGGTTCCCAGCACTATGAAATCATTGCCGGCGAGCGGCGTTTCCGTGCCGCCCAGCTGGCGGGACTGATCGAGGTGCCTGTATTGGTCAAGGATGTTGACGACCAGACCACCGCCGCCATGGCGCTGATCGAAAACATGCAGCGCGAGGATCTGAATCCTCTGGAAGAAGCGCAAGGCATCCACCGTCTGATTACCGATTTCAGCTTCACCCACGAGCAGGCAGCAGTGTCGGTAGGGCGCTCACGCAGCGCGGTATCCAACCTGCTGCGCCTGCTGAACCTAGCCAAGCCGGTGCAGACCATGCTGATGGCAGGCGATATCGATATGGGGCACGCGCGCGCACTGTTGGCGGTCGACGCAGCGACCCAGATCTCGCTGGCCAATCAGGTGGTGGCCAAGCGCATGTCGGTGCGCGATACCGAAAAACTCGTGGTGCGCACGACCACCGAAGCGGAGGCTGCCGGTCGCCCAGCCAAGAGCAAGGAAAAATCGCGCGACATCGCGCGGCTGGAAGAGGAATTGTCGGATTTGCTGGCAACTCAGGTAACAATCAAAACGGCAGCGAAGAATCGCGGCCAGTTGATCATCGATTTTTCCGATCTGGATACGCTCGATGGCCTGATCACACGCCTCAAGGGTGTAGAGTAAGTTACAAAGATAGCTGCGAAAGGAAGTTGCGGCCGCGAGAGTGGATGAGCTTCGGGAATTTTCCGGATTCACGAATTTGGTGCATCGTAGCAAATTCACGGTGTCGGCAAATGTCCGGATTGGTCCCGGAAATTCCGCCGCCGGTGGCAACCGGATTGATCGTCGCCTGTTGTATAAGCTTATGATTCGGCAGCAAAAGTTTGACGAAAGTCGCGGCCAGCCTTTATAATCCTCGGGCTTCTAAATCAGCCGTAGGCTGATCGTTGCGTGATAACTGCGCTGCATCACCACACTGCAACCGCGTTCTGTTAAGCGAGTCGTTTTCGCACATTATTGGGTCAGTATGCTGCGCATCGTGCTTATGCAATTTGTTACTACGGCCGTGCTGGCATGTATAGCAGGTTTACTAGCCGGCGTACCCGGATTCTGTTCCGCGCTTTTAGGTGGTGTGTGCTGCGCGGTTCCCAATGGACTGTTTGCCCTCCGTCTTTACATCAGCGCGCGCAAACCAGGTGGCGCCAACCCGATGTCTTTTTTCATCGGAGAGTTTGTCAAAATTGCTACAACGATTGCGCTGATTGGCGCGGTCGTATGGTTGTACCATGATTTGAATTGGCCGGCATTTATCGTCAGCTTCATCGTGGTACTTAAAAGTTACATAATCTTACTTTTTAGACATCGATCATGACCGTAGCTCCAAGCGAAGCACTAACCCCCTCAGAATACATCGTCCATCACCTTGGACATTTTGCAACCGGCCATCAAAGCAAGATAGTCGATTTTTCGATTATCAATATCGACACGATTTTCTGGTCGGTATTTGCGGGCGTGCTCGGCTGCCTGCTGATGTACGTGGCAGCCCGTAAGGCGACTGCTGGCGTGCCAGGCCGTTTCCAGGCTTTCGTCGAAATGGTGGTCGAGATGGTTGACGACCAGGCCAAGGGCATCGTCCACGGCGACCGCAGCTTCATCGCACCGCTGGCGCTGACCGTGTTCGTCTGGGTCGCCCTGATGAATTCGCTCGACTTCCTGCCGGTTGACATGTTCTCCTCATTCTTCAAATGGGTAGGCCTGGATAGCGTGATTTCGCATCATCGCGTGGTTCCTACCGCCGACCTGAACGGCACCATGGGTATCGCCCTTGGCGTGTTGGTGCTGATGCTGTATTACAGCTTCAAGATCAAGGGCATCGGTGGCTTCCTGCACGAGCTGGTCGCCGCACCTTTCGGTATCTGGCTGGCTCCCGCCAATCTCTTGTTGAACATCATTGAATTTGCTGCAAAGACCGTATCGCTGGCGATGCGACTGTTCGGCAACATGTATGCCGGTGAACTGCTGTTCCTGTTGATCGCGCTGCTGGGCTCCACCGCTACGGCGTTTGGTGTTGTCGGCCACGTGATTGCCGGTTCGATCTGGGCGATCTTCCACATCCTGATCGTGTTGTTGCAAGCGTTTATTTTCATGATGCTGACTCTGGTGTATATCGGCCAGGCACATGAGGCTCATTAATTAAAGAGCGGCATTAATCAGTACTGGTTTTGAATTTGTAGTTTTGGCTTTAAATCTGTTTTTGTATTAATTTTTGTATTCACTTAACTTTGAAGGAATTGTCATGACTGATCTGTCTTTTGTTGCTTTGGCTTGTGGTTTGATCATCGGTTTGGGCGCTATTGGTGCTTGTATCGGTATCGCAATCATGGGTGGTAAGTACCTCGAAGCATCGGCACGTCAACCAGAACTGATGAACACCCTGCAAACCAAGATGTTCCTGTTGGCTGGTCTGATCGACGCTGCGTTCCTGATCGGTGTTGGTATCGCCATGTTGTTCGCATTCGCAAATCCGTTCATTGCTCACTAATTTAATCAAGCGTAACCGAATCTGCTGAGTCACTTCAGCACACGTTATTCTGAGAAGGAAATTACCGTGAACTTAAATGCAACATTGTTTGCGCAGTTCGTGGTCTTCTTTATCCTCGCGTTGTTCACGATGAAATTCGTGTGGCCGCCGTTGATAAAAGCGCTCGATGAGCGCGCCAAGAAGATCGCGGACGGCCTGGCAGCCGCTGACCGCGGCAAGGCAGATCTGGCAGCCGCTGAGAAGCGCGCTTCGGCAGAACTGGCGACCGCACGCGACGAAGGTCAAAAGCGTATTGGCGAAGCTGAAAAGCGCGGCCAGCTGATCGTTGACGAAGCCAAGAAAACGGCTTCCGAAGAAGCTGCCCGTATCATCGCTAACGCCAAAGCCGAAGCGGAACAGCAAATGACCAAAGCTCGCGAAGCTCTGCGCGGTGAAGTTGCGACCCTTGCGGTCAAAGGCGCCGAACAGATCCTCAAGCGTGAAGTCAATCTGTCGGCACACGCCGATTTGCTGAACCAACTGAAAACAGAGCTGTAATCATGGCTGAACTTGCAACGATTGCTCGTCCTTATGCAGAAGCGCTGTTCCGCGTAGCCAAGTCGCAAGACCTGGCTGCCTGGTCTGGCCTGGTTGCCGAGATGGGCCAGGTAGCGGTCCATCCTGATGTCAAGGCGCTGGCACAAAATCCCGCCGTATCGCATCAGCAATTGGTGGATACGTTCCTGGCACTGTTGAAATCGCCGCAATCGGCCCACGCCGAGGTCAAGAACTTCGTCGCGGCGCTGGTTGATAACGGCCGTTTGACAGCATTGCCGGAAATCGCCGAGCAATTTCAAGTGCTGAAGAACGCACAAGAAGGCGCAGCCGATGCAGAAATCACCAGCGCATTCGAAATGACCGAAGCGCAAGTGAAGGATCTGATCGCCACGCTGGAAAAGAAATTCGGCCGTAAGCTGAACCCATCGGTAACAGTGGATAACTCGCTGATCGGCGGTGTACGCGTAGTAGTCGGCGACGAAGTGCTCGACACCTCGGTACGTGCCAAGCTGCAGGAATTGCACGCTGCTTTGGCTGCCTGAGCCCCTGCGTATTTGCGTAATGAGCAACGAGAAAAATTTTAGGAGTTTATATGCAACTCAACGCGTCTGAAATCAGCGAACTGATCAAGAGCCGGATTCAAGGCCTTGGCGATACCGCTGAAATTCGCAATCAAGGCACGGTTATTTCCGTGTCCGACGGTATCTGCCGTATCCATGGTCTGTCTGACGTGATGCAAGGTGAGATGCTGGAATTCCCAGGCAATACATTCGGCCTCGCGCTGAACCTCGAGCGCGACTCTGTCGGCGCGGTTATCCTGGGCGACTACGAGCACATTTCCGAAGGCGATACAGTCAAATGTACCGGCCGTATCCTGGAAGTGCCGGTTGGTCCTGAGCTGCGTGGCCGTGTCGTCAACGCGCTGGGTCAGCCGATCGATGGCAAGGGCGCAATCGACGCCAAGCTGTCGGCGCCGATCGAAAAGATCGCACCAGGCGTTATCGCCCGTCAATCCGTTTCGCAGCCAATGCAGACTGGTATCAAATCGATCGACTCGATGGTACCAATCGGCCGCGGCCAGCGCGAACTGATCATCGGCGACCGTCAAACCGGCAAGACTGCTGTAGCGATTGATGCGATCATCAATCAAAAGGGCCAGGACGTGACATGTATCTATGTTGCGATCGGTCAAAAAGCATCGTCGATCAAGAACATCGTGCGCTCGTTGGAAGCACACGGCGCCATGGAATACACCATCGTTGTTGCTGCATCGGCTTCTGAGTCGGCTGCGATGCAATACGTGTCGGCCTATTCCGGCTGCGCAATGGGCGAATACTTCCGTGACCGCGGTGAAGATGCCCTGATCGTGTACGACGATCTGTCCAAGCAAGCTGTTGCATATCGTCAGGTATCGCTGCTGTTGCGCCGTCCACCAGGCCGTGAAGCTTACCCTGGCGACGTGTTCTACCTGCACAGCCGTTTGCTGGAACGCGCAGCACGTGTCAACCCAGACTACGTCGAAGCCTTCACCAAGGGCGCAGTCAAGGGCAAGACCGGTTCGCTGACAGCTCTGCCGATCATCGAAACGCAAGCCGGCGACGTTTCCGCTTTCGTTCCGACCAACGTGATTTCGATTACCGACGGTCAGATCTTCCTGGAAACTTCGTTGTTCAACGCTGGTATCCGTCCTGCGATCAACGCCGGTATTTCGGTGTCGCGCGTTGGTGGCGCTGCTCAGACCAAGGTTATCAAGAACCTGTCCGGCGGTATCCGTACCGACTTGGCGCAGTATCGTGAACTGGCTGCGTTTGCGCAGTTTGCTTCCGATCTCGACGAAGCGACCCGCAAGCAGCTGGACCGCGGCGCACGCGTGACCGAGCTGTTGAAGCAGGCGCAATACTCGCCGCTGTCGATCTCGCTGATGGCTGTGACTCTGTTCGCAGTCAACAAGGGTTTCCTGGACAGCATCGACGTCAAGCAAGTATTGCCGTTCGAAAGCGGTCTGCACAGCTTCATGAAGACCAGCCACGCACCTTTGCTGCAAAAGATCGAAGAAACCAAGCAACTCGATAAAGATGGCGAAGCTGCATTGTCCGCTGCCGTTGCTGATTTCAAAAAATCGTTCGTGGCTTAATTTAACTGGAGCACGGAATGGCTACAGGTAAAGAGATACGCGGCAAGATCAAGAGCGTAGAAAATACGAAGAAGATCACGAAGGCGATGGAAATGGTCGCTGCTTCCAAAATGCGCAAGGCGCAGGACCGGATGCACGCGGCACGTCCATACAGTGACAAGATTCGTAATATCGCTTCCAACTTGTCGCAAGCCAATCCAGAGTACACGCACCCGTTCATGGTGAAGCAGGACAACTCCAAGAACGTTGGTTTCATCGTCGTCACCACAGACAAAGGTCTGTGCGGCGGCATGAACACCAACTCCTTGCGTTTGCTGACCGCGAAACTGCGTGAGCTGGAAGGACAAGGCAACAAGGTTCAGGCAGTAGCGATCGGCAACAAGGGTCTGGGTTTCCTAAACCGGATCGGCGCCAAGGTCGTTGCACATGCCGTGCAACTGGGTGATACGCCACATCTGGACAAGCTGATCGGGCCGGTCAAAGTGCTGCTCGATGCTTACCAGGAAGGTCGCCTGGACGCGGTTTATCTGGTGTACACCAAGTTCATCAACACGATGAAGCAAGAGCCGATGCTGCAGCAGTTGCTGCCGCTGTCGTCTGATCGTCTTGAGGCTGATAAAGAAGGTTCGCATGCATGGGACTACATTTATGAGCCGGATGTTCAAAGCGTCATCGATGAATTGCTGGTGCGTTACGTGGAAGCGCTGATTTATCAGGCTGTCGCAGAAAACATGGCGTCCGAGCAATCGGCGCGGATGGTGGCGATGAAGTCGGCTAGCGACAACGCGGGTAACGTGATCGGCGAATTGAAACTGGTCTACAACAAGACGCGTCAAGCGGCGATTACCAAGGAACTCTCGGAAATCGTTGCCGGTGCGGCTGCGGTGTAACGCGCAAACTGCGCTTAACAGAACTTAATTTTATATATTGAAGGAACGAAAATGGCTGATGGCAAAATCGTTCAGTGTATCGGCGCTGTGGTGGACGTTGAATTCCCACGTGACGCGATGCCTAAGATTTACGACGCCTTGAAGATGGATGGCTCGGAACTGACGCTGGAAGTACAACAACAGCTGGGTGACGGCGTAGTCCGTACCATTGCGCTGGGTACATCCGACGGTTTGCGCCGCGGCATGACAATCAAGAACACAGGTCAGCCAATCATGGTGCCTACCGGTAAAGCAACACTGGGCCGCATCATGGACGTGCTGGGCAACCCAATCGACGAATGCGGTCCGGTAAGCCACGAAACCACTGCATCGATCCACCGCAAGGCTCCTGCGTACGACGAACTGTCGCCATCGCAAGAACTGCTGGAAACCGGCATCAAGGTTATTGACCTGGTTTGCCCGTTTGCCAAGGGTGGTAAAGTTGGTCTGTTCGGCGGCGCGGGTGTGGGCAAGACCGTGAACATGATGGAACTGATCAACAACATCGCCAAGGCGCACAGCGGTTTGTCCGTGTTTGCCGGTGTCGGTGAGCGTACTCGTGAAGGTAACGACTTCTATCACGAAATGGCTGATGCGAAAGTGGTTGATCTGGAACATCCGGAAAAATCCAAGGTTGCGATGGTTTACGGCCAGATGAATGAACCGCCAGGTAACCGTCTGCGCGTTGCGCTGACCGGCCTGACGATCGCTGAAGGCTTCCGTGACGAAGGTAAAGACGTGCTGTTCTTCGTCGATAACATCTACCGTTACACACTGGCCGGTACTGAAGTTTCCGCGCTGCTGGGCCGTATGCCTTCCGCCGTGGGTTACCAGCCGACACTGGCTTCGGAAATGGGCCAGCTGCAAGAACGTATTACCTCGACAAAAACCGGTTCGATCACATCGATCCAGGCCGTCTACGTTCCTGCGGATGACTTGACCGACCCGTCGCCAGCTACTACCTTTGCTCACTTGGACTCCACCGTTGTGTTGTCGCGTGATATCGCTTCGCTGGGTATCTACCCTGCGGTTGATCCGCTGGATTCGACTTCGCGTCAGCTGGATCCGCAAGTGGTTGGTCAAGAGCACTACGAAACTGCCCGCGCTGTGCAAGGTACTTTGCAGCGTTACAAGGAATTGCGCGACATTATCGCGATTCTGGGTATGGACGAATTGGCTCCGGAAGACAAGCTGCTGGTCGCGCGCGCACGTAAGATGCAGCGTTTCCTGTCGCAGCCTTTCCACGTTGCTGAAGTGTTTACCGGCTCGCCAGGTAAATACGTTTCGCTGAAGGATACGATCAAGGGCTTCAAGATGATCGCCAGCGGCGAACTCGATCACCTGCCGGAACAAGCGTTCTACATGGTCGGCACGATCGAAGAAGCAATCGAAAAGGCCAAGAAGATCGGCTAAAGCAAGTTTCGCCTCGTCGTCCCCGCGAACGTGGGGATCCATGTTATTGAGCAATATTTTCACTAAGATGGATTCCTGCGTTCGTGGGAATGACGCGGTAGCGCTTGCCGCTAGTTGATTCAATGGACAACAAAGGGTTTAAGATGGCAAACACTATTCACGTAGACGTTGTTTCCGCGGAAGAGATGATCTTCTCCGGCGAAGCCGAATTCGTCGCGTTGCCGGGTGAATCGGGTGAGTTGGGGATTTATCCTCGTCATACCCCGCTGATCACGCGCATCAAGCCGGGTGCTGTACGGATCAAGGTAGCAGGCCAGGCAAACGACGAATTTGTGTTCGTTGCCGGCGGTTTGCTGGAAGTGCAGCCGCACCACGTTACCGTGCTGGCCGACACTGCAATCCGCGGCGCCGACCTGGATGAAGCGAAGGCGAGCGAAGCCAAGCGTCGTGCTGAAGAAGCGCTGACCAACAAGGAATCCCTGATCGATTATGCAAAAGCCCAGTCCGAGTTGTCGGCAGCGATTGCACAATTGGCGGCGATCCAGAAATTGCGTCAAAAAGGACGTTGATTTGCTCGTTCGGCGGTAGTTTGGATACAACAAGAAAAAGCAGCTTCGGCTGCTTTTTTGTTGCCCGTTCAGTTTCGTTTATTTGTCAAATGGCGGCAATCCTGAGCTAGGCAGGGCAGGGGGGGCGCAAGCATCCTGCAATCCAGCAACCAATCATGTTCTCGCGGTAAGATCATGAGCAGTTGCCCGGAATTATCGGGAATTTTATTTATGCAGCCAGCCGGATCATTTCCATCGCCCATGCCAAACACTTCCGCCCCCATTCCTAATCCCGCCAACCCGGTGATTGCCATCGTTGGCCTCTCAACCAAATCGGATCGACCGAGTTTCGGCGTGGCTCGCTACATGCAAGAGCGTGGTTATCGAATCATTCCGGTCAATCCGATGCATGTGGGCGCTCACATCCTCGGAGAGCTTTGCTATGCAAATCTGTTCGATGCTGCGAAAGCGTTGGCTGCGGAGGGACAGAAAATTGATATTGTCGATTGTTTTCGCAAGGCCGAGGATATTCCGCCGGTGGTCGGCGAGGCAATCATGATCGACGCACGATGCGTCTGGATGCAACTCGGCATTGTCAACGAAGCTGCTGCTGAGAAGGCGCGCGCCAATGGCATACAGGTCGTGATGGATCGCTGTCTGAAGATCGAGCATGCATTGGGCAACTTGCACGGTATTTTGTAGGCGACAGACCGTTGGCCACATCGCCGGAAACGCGTTACTGACCGAATGGAGAAAGCAATGAAAGCAAGCAAGCAGTTTCGTGGCGGTAAACAGACCAAGATCAAGGATGCCGACGCTGAATTGAAACCGCTGTCCAGTGGCGACAAGGCGAAAGACAAGATGCTGGTCGCCGAATTGGCGACCCAGATTGCGGTGCAACAGGAGATGTTGTTCGCCGCTGGCAAGCATAAGGTGCTGGTGGTGCTGCAGGGGATAGATACTAGCGGCAAGGATGGCACTGTGAAGGATGTGTTTAACGTCATCAATCCTCAGGGCGTTCAGATTGTCAATTTCAAGGCGCCGAGCAGTATTGAGCTGGCCCATGATTATCTGTGGCGGGTTCATCAGCAGGTGCCGAAGTCCGGCGACATTGTCGTATTCAATCGCAGCCACTATGAAGATGTGCTGATAACACGCGTGCATGACTGGATCGACGATGCCGAATGCGAGCGCCGCTACGCGCAGATCCGCGACTTCGAGCGGATGCTGTCGGAAACCGGCACCACCATCATCAAATGCCTGCTGCACATTTCGAAGAATGAGCAGCGCAGCCGCCTGCAGGAACGCATCGACGATCCCGCCAAGCACTGGAAATTCGACATGCAGGACCTGGAGGAGCGCAAGAGCTGGGACAAGTACCAGGAGCTGTTTGGCAAGGCGATCAATGCCACCGATGCAGATCATGCGCCCTGGTACGTGATCCCGGCCAATTCCAAGACGCACCGCAACCTGGCGATTGCCACCATTCTGCTGGAAACCCTGCTCGACCTGAAGTTGACGCCACCCGATCCGAAGCCTGAATTAAAGGGCTTGAAGATCGAATAAATTCTGGAAAGAGGGCTACTATAATCGTTTGCCGTTTGGCAAAATGAGCATACTCTCGAACATGGGCGCATTTCACGGATACCGAAGAAATGCGCTCTGATAACAGGCTTAAGGAGATACGAAGTGCGCCGCTGGTTGCCGGAACTGATCGCATTACCGCTATTGCCATGGTTGATTGTGCAAGGCCGCCGCGCGCGCCGCGTCACGCCGCGCCTGCCGGAGGCAATGGGGCCGACGATCGGCCAGGCGCGCATTGTCGCCGACGCCGGCGAGACGCCGCAGCGACCACTGGCCCTGTTGACTATCGGTGAGTCGCCGGTGGCCGGGGTTGGCGTCGCCACGCATTATGAGGCGATCACCGGTCAGTTTGCCGCTGCCTTGGCAGCGCGCCTGCAGCGCACGATTACCTGGCAGGCTGTCGGCCAGAACGGTGCGACGATCAGCATGGCGGTCAAGACCATGCTGCCGCAGGTGGCATCACAAAAAGTCGATATCGTGCTCATCGCATTTGGTGTCAACGATACCACTTCGTTCCGCTCCTGCCGCCGCTACCGCGCCGAGCTGCTGCAACTGATGCGCGATTTGCAGGCGCATGTGTCGCCGCGTCTGATGGTGATTTCCGGCATTCCGCCGATCCATGCCTTCCCGGCGCTGCCGGAACCGTTGCGCTATGTGCTCGGCATGAAAGCCAAGGCGCTGGATGAAACGGTCGAGCACCTGATTTCCAACCTGCCTGTCGACCTGCGGAGTGTTCGGGTGACGCGGGTGCCGATGCTGATCGATATCAACGATCGCGACCTGATGGCTTCCGACGGCTACCATCCATCGGCTAGCGGTGTTGCGCTGTGGGCGCGCCAGCTGGCGACCGCGGTTGCCGCCCACCTGAAATCGATCAAGAAGAGCAAGGCCGCGCAGAATGCGGCCAGCAAGCAGGGCTGACCATTACTTCAGCCACTGATTGAACACGCGGTCGTATTCGCCGGTGGCCTTCAGCTGGTGCATCCACGTATCGACAAATTCTTTAAACGGCACGTCGCCGCGCGGCAGCATGAATGCCTTTTCCGAGAACTGTAGCGGCTGGTCAGGGTGGATCGAACACAGTTGCGGATGCAGTTTTGCCTGCCACATCGTCTCGCTGGCGTCGGTCACCATGACATCGGCTTTGCCTTGTACGATCTGGTCGAAGATGGTGACGTTGTCCGGATGCAGGATCAGTTGCGCCTGCTTGTAGTTGGCGCGCGCAAAGCGTTCGTTGGTGCCGCCCGGATTGACGATGGCACGCGTGCTCGGCTGGTCAATGGCCGCCAGCGACTGGAATTTGCCGACATCGGCGCAGCGCGCAATGGCGGCCTTGCCATCCACCATGTGCGGTACCGAAAACGATACTTTCTTCTGGCGCTCCAGTGTCACCGACACGCCACCCATCGCGATATCGCATTTCTCCAGGAAGTCGTTGGTCAGGTTAGTCCAGCTGGTCTTGACGAAGCGCGCTTCGACGCCGAGCGCCTTGGCCAGTGATTGCGCCAGGTCGACATCAATGCCTTCGAAACTGTTGTCGCCTTTCAGGAAGGTGAACGGTTTGTAGTCGCCGGTCATGCAGACACGCAGGGTGCCTGACTTGATGATCTCATCCAGCCGCGTTGGCGTGGTTTGGGCCGAGACCGAGGAGGCTGCTGCGCTGAGCGTTAAAACGAGCGTAAAAATAAACTTCTTCATGAAATTCCCCTGGCTAAATTTAGAGATGTTTTTTGAGGCTTATGCAGTCGTGTTTGCCGCTTATTTCCAGTGCATTTTGATGATGGCAGCCAGCTTGTCGAAAGCCGGCCCGATCTGTTCATTCGGCACGCAGGCATAACCCAGCAACAAACCGTTGCGGGCTGTATCGCTGTTCATGAAATAGCGCGACAGCGGCCGCGCCACGATGCCAACTTCGCGCGCCGCGCGGCTGATCGCAATGTCATCGCATTGCGGCGGCAGGCCAAGCGCCAGATGCAGGCCCGCTTCGCCGCCGGTGAGTGTGATGCGGTCGCCGAAATGGCGCTCGATGGCGGCTTGCAGCAGTTGCAGGCGCTCGGCATACAATACGCGCATGCGCCGGATATGCGAAGCGAAATGGCCCTCAGTCATGAAGTCGGCCATGATCGCCTGGAGGAACACCTGGCTGCCGCGATACAGCTCGGAGACGCCGATCGCAAAGGCATTCGCCAGCGACTCGGGCACCACCAGGAAGCCGATCCGCAGGCTGGGAAACATGGTTTTGCTGAAGGTGCCCATGTACAGCACGCGGTCGTTGGTATCCATGCCTTGCAGCGACGCCAGCGGCCGGCTGCCATAGCGGAATTCGCTGTCGTAGTCGTCCTCGATGATCCACACCTTGCGGGTCGCTGCGTATTCCAGCAGCATGCGTCGCCGCGACAGGCTCATCACCATGCCGAGCGGATACTGGTGCGACGGCGTGGCGCAGATGAAGCGCGGTGGCTGGCGCAGGTTGGCGAGCCGCATGCGCATGCCTTCTGCGTCGACCGGGATCGCCACCGGCTTGATGCCGAGCGAGTTGAGCACGCTGCGCGTACCCCAATAACAAGGATCTTCAACCCAGGCGCTGTCGCCATGCTCGCCCAGCAGCTTGACCACGATGTCCAGCGATTGATGGATGCCGGTGGTGATGATGACCTGGCTGGCATTGCAGTTGACCGAACGCGCCATGCGCAGGTATTCGGCGATCGCTTCGCGTAGCGGCAGGTAGCCGCCGGCCTCGCCATAGGTCAGTAGTTCAGCGCGTGATCGCCGCCAGTGTTTGTTTTGCAGGCGGCTCCAGATCTTGTTGGGAAACAGCGTCACGTCCGGCACGCCCGGCATGAACGCGCCCCATTGCAGATCGCTGACGCCAGCCTGCCGGATCAGTTGCGCGCCGTGTGCCGACAGTTCCGACTGGCCGCTGGGATCGGTCAACGGCAGCGTGTTGAGGCGCGCCTCGGGAATCTGGTCGGGTGTCGTGTCGGCGATGAAGGTGCCGGAGCCGGGGCGGGTTTCCAGGTAACCCTCGGCAATCAGCTGCTCGTAGGCGTAGGTCACCGTATTGCGGGAAATACCCAATTCGCCGGCCAGGTCGCGCGACGATGGCAGTTGCAGCCCAGAGGGCAGCAGCTGCGACAGGATGGCTTCGCGAATGGCCAGGTAGATCTGTCGGTTGAGCGGCGCTGCGGCGTTGCCGTTGCTTGCCGTTGTCTTGGCGCTGCCGCGTGTCTTCGCAATGCGGCCGTCGGCGCCGCGTTCGATGCGCATCAGCAGGAAATCGGTGAGCGACGCGATGCGCAAAGTGGCTCCATTAAAAAACTGAAAGTGGCACTATATTATAGATCCACGACGGCCTTAGTATGCATCAAAGCATGTGCACATACAAAAAGCGCATATGACGGGAACGTCGAAAAAACGCAGCGAGCAATTGGTTTTTCGAGGTTCCGTAGCGCAATCTTATCTAGGAGCCAAAATGAAGAACGACGGATACCACGCGGCCGCGGCAACTGCGACCTCAACCAGCGGCAAATCAGCCACCAATGCCGAACTGCACCAGCGCAAGAATGCCGCGACCCCGCGCGGCGTCGGCGTCATGTGCGATTTCTACGCTTCGCATGCGCTGAATTCAGAAATCTGGGACGTCGAAGGCCGTCGCTTTATCGACTTCGCTGCCGGTATCGCCGTGTTGAACACCGGCCATCGCCATCCGAAACTGGTGGCGGCAATCCAGGAACAACTCGGCAAATTTACCCATACCGCTTACCAGATCGTGCCATATGGCAGCTATGTCGAACTGGCCGAACGCATCAATGCGGTCACGCCAGGTGATCATGCCAAAAAAACCACGTTCTTCTCGACCGGCGCTGAAGCCGTCGAAAACGCCGTCAAGATCGCTCGTGCCGCCACCGGCCGTAGTGCGGTGATCGCGTTTTCCGGTGCGTTCCACGGCCGCACCATGATGGGCATGGCGCTGACTGGCAAAGTGGTGCCGTACAAGGTTGGTTTCGGCCCATTCCCGGCTGAGGTGTATCACGTGCCGTTCCCGGTTGAGTTGCATGGCGTCAGCATCGAGAATTCGTTGGCGGCGTTGCAAAGCCTGTTCAAGGCCGACGTCGATCCGAAGCGCGTCGCCGCCATCATCCTGGAACCGGTGCAAGGCGAGGGTGGTTTCTACGCCGCACCGCCGGCCTTCATGCAGGCTCTGCGCAAATTGTGCGATGAGCACGGCATTTTGCTGGTGGTCGATGAAGTGCAAACCGGCTTTGCCCGTACCGGCAAGCTGTTCGCTGTTGAGCATTCGGGCGTGATTCCTGACCTGATGACAATGGCCAAGAGCCTGGCTGGCGGCATGCCGCTATCGGCAGTATGC
This sequence comes from Collimonas arenae, assembly GCF_001584165.1. Classification (NCBI taxonomy): domain Bacteria; kingdom Pseudomonadati; phylum Pseudomonadota; class Betaproteobacteria; order Burkholderiales; family Oxalobacteraceae; genus Collimonas; species Collimonas arenae. The sequence continues at coordinate 4,645,442 of NZ_CP013233.1, read as the reverse complement.
GGCCGCGCCGAGATCATGGATGCGGCAGCGCCGGGCGGCCTCGGCGGCACCTACGCCGGCAATCCGCTGGCAGTCGCATCGGCGCTGGCGGTGCTGGACGTGATCGAAGAAGAAAAGCTGGTTGAGCGCGCCAATGTGCTCGGCGGCAGGCTCAAGCAGGTGCTGGAAGGTTTGCGTGCCGATGTGCCGCAAATCGCGGATATCCGTGGCCTGGGGGCAATGGTGGCGGTGGAATTCACGCAGCCAGGCAGCAAACAGCCGGATGCCGATTTCACCAAGAAGGTACAGGCGGAAGCGCTCAAAAACGGCTTGCTGTTGCTGAGCTGCGGGGTCTACAGTAACGCCATTCGATTCCTGTTCCCGTTGACCATCGAAGATGCGTTGATGGATGAAGCGCTGGCAATTCTGAGCAAGGCGATGCGGACTGTCGCTGCAGCCTGAAAGCCACTTGGTGGTGAGGCAGGTTGAAGTTCGATTTATATAAATAATAATATGAGATCACCTACAGGTGATCCCCGAGGTGGCCAACGCAGCGTTCATTGCGCATGCATGCGATGAACGCAGCAGTATCGTTGGCATGATGAGGTTTTTGCAAATTTGTCCCCGGCCGCATGCGGCCGGCCCGGATGTTGCAGCAGGCTCTACATATTTGGCAGGAGAACAAGTTGAAGCGAGAAAATATCGCCCCCCATCTGGCGTCAGTCGTAAACTCAGCCGTAAGCCCGGCCGATGTCGGCAAAGGCGCGGCGGATATCCTGGTGCAGTTTTCCGGGGTCAAGAAAACCTACGACGGCGAGAATCTGGTCGTCAAGAACCTCAACCTGGATATCCAGCGCGGCGAGTTCCTGACCTTGCTCGGGCCGTCCGGCTCTGGCAAGACCACCTGCCTGATGATGTTGGCTGGATTCGAGTTTCCAACCGGCGGTGAGATCCGCCTGGATGGTCAGTTGCTCAACAAGGTACCGCCGCACAAGCGCAATATCGGCATGGTATTCCAGAACTACGCACTGTTTCCGCATATGACGGTCGCGCAGAATGTCGCTTATCCGTTGCGGGTGCGTAATATCAATGGCAGCGAGCGCGCCGAGAAGGTCAAGAAGGCGCTCGACATGGTCCAGATGGGCAAGTTCGGCGATCGCTATCCGGCACAATTGTCCGGTGGCCAGCAGCAGCGGATTGCGCTGGCACGGGCGCTGGTGTTTGATCCCAAGCTGGTGTTGATGGATGAGCCGCTGGGCGCGTTGGACAAACAGTTGCGTGAACACATGCAGCTTGAATTGAAAGCGTTGCACAAGCGGCTCGGCGTCACTTTCGTCTATGTCACACACGATCAAAGCGAAGCGTTGACGATGTCGGATCGTGTTGCCGTGTTCGACCAGGGCATCATCCAGCAGCTGGCGGTAGTCGACCGTCTCTACGAATATCCGGAAAACCAGTTCGTGGCCGGCTTCATCGGCGACAACAACCGCTTCAATGGTGTGCTCACAGCGACCGATGGCGGCAATGCCACACTGCGCTTGCCGCATGGCGCCTTGCTGAGCGGCGTCAACGCCAATCAGGCCGCAGTCAACCAACAAGTGGTGGCATGTATCCGGCCCGAGCGTATTCACTTGCTGCCACTCGACAGCACCACACCGAATGCCTTGCGCGTCAGCGTCACCAGCCTGATTTATTTCGGCGACCACGTGCGTGTGCGTTGTGCGATTCCGCAACAGGACGATTGCTTCGTCAAGCTGTCCTTGAACGATCCTGCGCTGGCCGGATTGTATGAGGGTAGCCAGGTGGCACTGGACATAGATCCAAAGCACCTACGCCTCTTCATCTAAGAAGAGGGCCGCCAAGACCTACTGCGCGACCCAGTCTCAGATCTGCGATGCTCGCCGTACCTCCGTACAGTCGCGCTTCTCTACCTGACACTGAATCGCTCGCTACGGTCCTGACAGCCCCGATACGTCATTTTTGGCGCTGTTGATTTTGTGTGTTTTTTCATCTTTGGGAGATGTGATGAATTCTGTTTTCAAACCTGTATTTACTGGGATTGCATTGTCGCTTGCCGCGGTTGGCATGGCTCAGGCTGCTGCGCTGACGGTGGTTAATTTTGGCGGCGCCAATGGCGCGGCGCAGAAGGTGGCTTATATCGATCCGTATGCCAAGGCGAGCGGTGACAAGATCACCGTAGTGGAATTCAACGGTGAACTGGCCAAGGTCAAGGCCATGGTGGAAGCCAAGAAAGTCAGCTGGGACGTGGTGGAGGTGGACGCCGGCGATATCGGCCGTGCGTGCGAAGAAGGTTTGCTGGAAAAAATCGACTTCAGCAAGATCGGCAACAAAGCCGACTTCAGCCCTGCCGCTATCCATGAATGTGGCGTTGGCGCATTTGTCTGGTCGACCGTGCTGGCCTACGATGCTGACAAGTTGAAAGTTGCGCCGAAGACCTGGGCCGATTTCTGGGATACCAAGAAATTTCCTGGCAAGCGCGCCATGAAGAAGGGCGCCGAATACACGCTGGAGTTCGCACTGATGGCCGATGGCGTGGCGCCGAAGGATGTCTACAAGGTGCTGGGCACCAAAGCCGGCGTCGACCGCGCATTCAAGAAGCTGGATGAACTGAAGCCGAACATCCAGTGGTGGGAAGCCGGCGCGCAACCGCCGCAATTCCTGGTGGCCGGCGATGTCGTGATGTCGACAGCATTCAATGGTCGTATCGACGCCGCGCAACGGGAAGGCAAAAACCTCAAGGTGAGCTGGATCGGCAGCATTTACACGCTCGATTTCTGGGTAATTCCAAAGGGGACGCCGAACAAGGCTGACGCCGAGAAATTCATTGCGTTCGCCAGCAAGCCGGAATCGCAAAAAGCCTATGCCAGCAATATTTCCTATGGTCCGGTGAACAACCAGGCGCTGAAGATGCTGGATCCGAAAGTGTTGGCCAATTTGCCGACATCGCCGACCAACGCAAAAGATGCGCTGCAGCTGAGCCTGGCGTTCTGGACCGACCACGGTGAAGAACTGGAGCAACGTTTCACTGCTTGGGCCGCCAAGTAACAAGTAGGTGTCGCCGCAGGCCGGCTTTCGGGATTGTATCCCGCCGGCTTGCGGTAGTTTCTTGCGACTCACAATTTAAGTAACTCCCGGATCACTATGACTTCCATTGCATCTGCCGCCGGCATCAGTCCTGCGATGACGGCGCCACCCGCAGCGCCGCAGAATTCGCAACTTAAGCGTGAGTTGCGCCAGGCACAATTCCGTAAGCGCGCCGCAGCGCTGGCCCTGATCGCGCCGTTGGCGATTTTCCTATTGCTGACTTTCCTGGTGCCGATTGCAATGCTGCTCAAGCGCGCCGTGGAAAACCCGGAAATCGCGACGACATTGCCGCACACCGTCGCCGCACTGGCCGATTGGGACCGCAAGAGCAGTCCACCTGATGCCGCGTTCGTGGGCCTGGCGACCGATTTGCTGCAAGCCAGGGAGGACAGTTCCGCCGGTTCGTTGGCGCGTCGCCTGAATTCTGAAATTTCCGGTGCTCGTTCGATCATCATGAAAACCGCGCGTGCACTGCCGCTGCTGGATGCCGATGGAAAGCCGCTGCCGCCCACGCAGGTGAAGCAGGCGCTGATCGATATCGATGACCAGTGGGGTCAACTGCCGTACTGGCAAGTGATCGCCAAGAACGGCGCGCCGTATTCCCCATACTATCTGCTGGCCGCGCTCGATCTGAAACAGGACGCGTTCGGACACATTGAAAAAGCCGATCCTGACGCATCGGTATATCAAAAGATTTTTGGCCGCACATTCTGGATGGGCCTGGTTGCTACCCTGGCTTGCCTGGTGATAGGTTATCCGCTGGCGTACTGGCTGTCGACCATGTCGGAACGGCGCGCCAACCTGTTCATGATCCTGGTGCTGATTCCATTCTGGACCTCGATCCTGGTGCGGGTCGCAGCGTGGATCGTGCTGCTGCAATCCGAAGGGCTGGTCAACAAGGCGCTGATGGCGACCGGCCTGACCCAGGCGCCGCTGGAGCTGCTATTCAACCGCGTCGGCGTCTATATCGCGATGACGCATATCCTGCTGCCGTTCATGATCCTGCCGCTGTATAGCGTGATGAAATCGATTCCGCCAACCTATCTGCGCGCCGCGGTCTCGCTCGGCAGCCATCCGTTCGCTGCGTTCTGGCGCGTGTACGTGCCGCAGACCTATCCGGGCATCGGCGCCGGCGCTTTGCTGGTGTTCATTTTGGCGGTCGGCTATTACATCACGCCGGCGTTGCTGGGCGGACCGAATGAGCAGATGGTCAGCTATTACATCGCCTATTTCACCAATGTCACCATCAACTGGGGCATGGCTTGCGCACTCGGCGCTCTGCTGTTTGCCGCAACGCTTGTGTTGTACGGTGTATATCGCCGCTTTACCAAAAATGATGTAGCGATGGGATAAGAAAATGAAACTGTTTCCGCAATTTCCTCCCTATGTTTCGTTGATCGAACGCGTCTGGTTCTTTGTTTCGCGCGGCTTCAATTTGCTGGTGCTGGTGTTCCTGCTGTTGCCGATCCTGGTCATCATTCCACTGTCATTCAGCGACAGTACCTTCCTCGTGTATCCGATCCAGGGCTTCTCGTTGCGCTGGTACCAGAACCTGGTGCAATCGGAAGAATGGATCAGCGCCGCCAAGAACAGTTTTATCGTGGCGCCGTTGGCGACGGTGCTGGCAACCATTCTCGGTACGCTGGCTGCCGTCGGTTTGAACAAGGCCGATTTCCGTGGCAAAGGTTTGTTGATGGCGGTGTTGATCTCGCCGATGGTGGTGCCGGTGGTGGTGGTCGGGGTCGGCGTCTATCTGTTCTTCGCGCAGATCGGCTTGTCCGATAGTTATACCGGCCTTATCCTGGCGCACGCCGCGCTTGGTGCGCCGTTTGTGGTGACTACCGTGCTGGCGACGCTGCAGGGCTTCAACCAGAATCTGGTGCGGGCCAGCCTCAGCCTCGGCGCCAATCCACTCTCGACATTTTTCCGGATCACTTTGCCGGTGATTGCGCCGGGTTTGATTTCCGGAGCACTATTCGCCTTCGCCACCTCGTTTGACGATGTGGTGGTAACCTTGTTTGTTGCCGGTCCCGGCCAAGCCACGTTGCCGCGCCAGATGTTTACAGGCATCAAGGAAAACATCAGCCCGACCATCGCTGCGCTGGCCACCATCCTGATCGTATTTTCGACCTGTTTGCTGCTGGTGCTGGAGTGGATACGCGGTCGCAACAAGGCGCTCGCCAAGATCTAGGCTGGATTTACCGGCTACCGTTTTCGCCGCGCATATTGCATCTCGCTGTATGCGCGGCATCAATGCCCCTACAGGAGTTATCCATGATCCAATTAAAAGATCCTTCATTGTTTCGCCAGCAAGCCTATATCAACGGCGAGTGGTGCAACGCCGACAGTGGCAAGACCCATGCGGTGACCAATCCCGCCACCGGCGAAACCATCGGTAGCGTGCCGTTGATGGGTGCGGCCGAAACCAAGCGCGCGATTTCCGCAGCCAACGACGCCTGGCGCCAGTGGCGCCGCAAGACCGCCAAGGAACGCAGCATCATCCTGCGCAAATGGAATGACCTGATGCTGGCCAATGTCGATGACCTGGGACTGATCATGACGGTCGAACAAGGCAAGCCGCTGGCCGAAGCCAAAGGCGAGATCGCCTATGCGGCCTCGTTCATCGAATGGTTTGCTGAAGAGGGCAAGCGTGCCGGCGGCGATACGATTCCGTCGCCGTCGCCGAACTCGCGCATCGTCGTGATCAAGGAATCGATCGGTGTCTGCGCTGCGATTACGCCGTGGAATTTCCCCGCTGCGATGATCACCCGCAAAGCCGGCCCGGCACTTGCCGCCGGCTGCAGCATGGTGCTCAAGCCGGCCGAATCGACGCCGTTCTCGGCACTGGCGCTGGCGGTGCTGGCAGAACGTGCCGGCATTCCGGCCGGCGTGTTCAGCGTAGTGACCGGTTCGGCGCGTGAAATCGGCGCGGAAATGACCAGCAATCCGATCGTGCGCAAGCTGACCTTCACCGGCTCGACCGGCGTCGGCCGATTGCTGATGGAGCAGTGCGCGCCGACCATCAAGAAATTATCGCTGGAACTGGGCGGCAATGCGCCGTTCATCGTGTTCGACGACGCCGATCTGGACGCAGCCGTTGAAGGCGCGATGGCTTCCAAATATCGCAATGCCGGGCAAACTTGCGTGTGCGCCAACCGCCTATACGTGCAGGACGGCATCTACGACGCCTTCGCCGCAAAGCTGGTGGCCGCGGTGGCCAAGCTCAAGGTCGGCAACGGCCAGCAGGAAGGCGTCACGCAAGGCCCGCTGATCGACGATAAAGCCGTTGCCAAGGTCGAACAGCACATCGCCGACGCCGTTTCAAAAGGCGCGCGGATCCTCGTCGGCGGCAAGCGCCATGCACTCGGACACAGCTTCTTCGAGCCGACCGTGCTGGCTGACGTCACATCCGACATGCTGGTGGCGCGCGAAGAAACCTTCGGCCCGATGGCGCCGTTGTTCCGCTTCAAGACCGACGACGAGGCGATCGCACTGGCCAACGACACCGAATTCGGCCTCGCCAGCTATTTCTACTCGCGCGATATCGGCCGTATCTGGCGCGTCGCGGAAGGCCTGGAAAGCGGCATGGTCGGCATCAACACCGGCCTGATCTCGAACGAAGTCGCACCATTCGGCGGCGTCAAGCAATCCGGCCTGGGTCGCGAAGGTTCGAAGTACGGGATTGAGGACTACCAGGTCATCAAATATCTGTGCATGGGCGGAATCTGAGATAGCGGTTGACTTCGGAGCCTTTGACGCGCCCGGCCTGTCGTGAGAGACAGCCGGGGCGTTTCATTGACGTTGTGGGGTGGTGGCGTATGGCGTTTGAGCCGCTTGCTGTGAGGGCTGGCAGCTGGGAGTTTTATCGCAGAAATCCAACACTTTAGCCTTCACTACCGCCATTTTTTAGGCGAATTCTGGTAGCGCTAACAAAAAATAACACCGGTTGATATAATGTTGCCACGCACCATCCTCAGGTGCGCGCCTCAAACCGCCACGCCGTTCAAGCTATTCCGGCGGTTCCATTTCCGGATGCCATCATGTTGTCTTTGCCACTACTAGCCCTTGCTGTTGCCGCTTTCGGCATCGGCACAACCGAGTTCGTCATCATGGGTTTGCTGCCCGATGTGGCGCGTGATCTGGGGGTGACGATTCCGGCGGCGGGGATGCTGGTGACTGGTTATGCGCTGGGGGTGACCATCGGCGCGCCGATCGTTGCCATCGCGACGGCCAACATGCCGCGCCGGCTGGCGTTGCTGAGCCTGATCGGCTTGTTCATTATCGGCAACGTGATGTGTGCGTTGTCGCCGAATTATGCAGTGCTGATGGTGGCGCGGGTGGTGACGGCGTTTTGCCATGGCGCTTTCTTCGGCATCGGCTCGGTGGTGGCGGCCGGACTGGTGGCGCCGAACCGGCGCGCGCAGGCGATTGCGCTGATGTTTGCCGGCCTGACCCTGGCCAACGTGCTGGGCGTACCGTTTGGCACCGCGCTCGGGCAGCAACTGGGCTGGCGTTCGACGTTCTGGGCGGTGACGGTCATCGGCGTGCTGGCGGCGATCGCGCTGGCGTTGTGGCTGCCGAAGAAAATCGAGATGCAGAAGACCAGCCTGTTGCAGGAATTTGCCGTGCTCAAGGACAAGCAGGTGGTGATGGTGCTGGCGATCAGCGCGCTGGCGTCGGCCAGTCTGTTTGCCGTATTTACCTACATCACGCCGATCCTGGAAGATGTCACCGGTTTGACGCCGCACTCGGTGACATTGGTGCTGCTGGTGTTCGGCCTCGGCCTGACGGTCGGCAGCGCGCTCGGCGGCAAGCTGGCCGACTGGCGCTTGCTGCCGTCGCTGATCGCTTTCCTGGTAGCGCTGGCGGTGATCCTGACGGTATTTACGTTGACCATGCGCGCGCCGTTGCCGGCAGTGATCACGATTTTCATCTGGGGCGTGCTGGCGTTTGCCATCGTACCGCCGTTGCAGATGCTGGTGGTGGAGCGCGCCAGCGCCGCGCCTAACCTGGCTTCGACCTTGAACCAGGGCGCCTTCAATCTCGGCAACGCCAGTGGCGCCTGGTTCGGCGGCATGGCAATCAGCGCCGGTTTCCAACTGACCACGCTGCCTTACGTCGGTGTGCTGCTGGTGGTGCTGGCGCTGGGCCTGACATTGTGGTCGGCGTCGATCGAACGCAATAGCGGCTTGGCGATGACGCCGAGCGAGTAACTTCACTACGAACCCATCATTCCCACGTTCGCGGAAATGATGGGGGCACCGAGCCGGGGACGCTCAGTCGGTTGGTTTCAGACTACCGTTTACCAGCGTTTCAAGCCAAGAATCTTTTCTCCCAACTCACTCAACTGCGCCAGCGGATAGCGGGTCCTCTCCCACTCGCGTGGATCGCCAGGGAAGGCGTAGCTTTCCGGCGGCGTCCGTTGGCGCCAGCTTGCCAGCCGCCAGTCACGCAGCTCGGCGACTTCTTCCTGTGCCGGCGTAAAGGCGATGTACTGCGCCAGCCGTACCTGATCGGCCGATGTGTTCGGACGGATGCCGTGTGCCAGCAGGCTGTTGAAGATCAGCAGATCGCCAGCCTGCATTGGAATGAAGCGCGGTTGCCACGGCAGCGATTCCAGGTCCGGGCGCCACGGGTTGCGGTTCTTGGGCGCGCTGCGGCGCCATTCGGCAAAGTGTTCGAACAGTTCAGGGATGCATTGAAAGCCGCCGCCTTCGGGTGTCGTATCGGAGAGTGCCAGCACGCCCTGGACGTTGACCGGCAACGGTTCCAGCGTGGTGTCGGCGTCCCAATGGATGAAGCCGCCGAAGCGTCGTGCACCCTGGTTCGGTGTGTTCAGGTTGGCGCGGTCGATGGTGACCCACAGGTCTTCGCGGTCCCAGATATCGACGAAGGCATCGACGACGCGCGGCGTCTGGCGGTTGTCCCAAAAGGTTTGATGATGATAAGCCTCGACCATGCCGGAGCCGTTCAACTCTTTCATTTCATGGTCGCGCAACTGCGCCCGGTTCCAGGTTTGCGGGTCGTGCGCATCCATTTCCTGGAACTCCCACAGGAAATCGACGGTGCGTTGCACCTGTTCGGCCGGGATTGCCTGCTTGACGATCACATAGCCATTGGTTTGCCAGTGCCGAAAATCCGCCGTCGACAATACCCGTAGCGGTAATTTTTTGCGGATATCGCGCAGTTGCTCCTGTTCAGGATAGAGCACGGACGGGTTGCTGAGGTATTTTTTGGCGACGGCGTAGGGCTGGTTCATGGGCATCTCCATATGCGTTTTGGATGTGAGGGCAGGGGATAAAGTGGACTGTTACAGCCCAGTAGCGCAACTTCTGCCCCATTCTCAGTCCGCAACGGAATGCCGATTTCGCTGGAAATGCCGCTTATTGATACTATTCTGATGTATCAATCTTCTCAAAGAGCAGAATGCGACCGCAATACGAGCATCTCACCCTGTCTCCCGGGCACTCCTGGCAACTGCTGTGGCGCGAGTTGCCGGAGTTGCCGTTCCTCTGGCATTACCATCCCGAGTTCGAACTGACCTTGACCGTCAATGCGCGCGGGCAGCGTTATGTGGGTGACCATCTGGCCGACTTTGCCGATGGCGATCTGATCTTGCTCGGGCCGAACTTGCCGCATACCTGGTCGGCCAGCGAGCGCATCGATCCGGCGCGTCAGATGCTGGCGGTGGTGGTCTGGTTTTCGCGCGACTGGCTGGTGCAACTGCAAACCAGCCTGCCGGAACTGGCGGGCCTGCTGCAATTGGGCAAGCGCGCCGACCGGGGTTTGCAGTTTTCCGCCACGGCCGCCGAAGCGGTCAGGCCGCTGATGCTGCGGATGGAGAATTTGTCGCCGGCGCAGCGTTTGCCGCTATTGCTGGAACTGCTGTTGCTGCTGGCCCAGGATGAGCAGGCGCAGCCGCTGGCGTCGATTGCCTCGGCGCCGATCGCGCTGGATGCGCAACGCCAGCGCATGGCGCGGGTGCTCGATTACATGCATGCACACTTCCAGACGGAAATCCCGGTGCAGTTGCTGGCCGAGCGCGCGGCGCTGTCGGTCGGGGCCTTTCATCGCTTCTTCAAGCGGCATACGCAATTGACGGTGACCGCCTACCTGGCGCAACTGCGGATCGGCAGCGCCTGCCAGTTATTGATCCAGACCGACAAGTCAATTGGCGCGATTGCGCAGCAGGCGGGTTACCGCAACCTGGCGCATTTCAACCGCCAGTTCCGCGCTGCCAAGGGTGTGAGTCCGCGCGAGTTCAAGAATAGATATCGATAAATAGTGGCTAATCCCGGGTGACAGCACTCACTTCTTCGCAAAAGTGCAATCAGGCCGGCACCACGGAACGGGCCCATTCGAGGTCGCTGCACAGCCAGCGGGCAGCTTCGCTTTGCTGGTCCTGCTTGCTCCAGATCAGGTCTATGCTTTTCAGGAAAGCCGGCTCACGGTACTCGTGCGCCAATATTTTCAGATCGGCTAGCGCGCCGTTTTCCTGCATCGCATGCAGTGGCAAGAAGGCCCAGCCCATTCCCCGTTTAAGCAAATCCAGCAGCAATTCCGGGCTTTCAATACGCCAGGTGATTTCGCTGTAGCGGCCGAAAACCGAGGCATCGCCGCCGTCGCGGCTCGACGCCAGCAATTGCCGATGCTGCGCCAGGTCGCTGTTGTGGACGATTGGCAAGCTGCTTAAAGGATGGGCAGCAGCCGCCACTGGCACGAATTGCAACTGGCCGAGCGTGCTGGCATTGAAGTCGCTCGGCATCGGATCAACCGTGACGGCAATCGCGATATCCAGCAGGCCGCGCCGCATCAGGTCGGTAGCATCAATGCTGGTCGGGCGGAACAGTTCCAGTTGCAACTGCGGGAAGCGCCGTTCCAGCTCCGCACACAAACCATGGCTGCGCGCCACCGGTAACGCCTGGTCGATCCCCAACCGCAGACGATGGCCATGACCGGCGCTCAGGCTGTGCGCCTTGCGCTCCAGGTTGTTGGCGGCGGTCAGCGTCGAACGGGCAAAGCCCAGCAAGACGGCGCCGTCCGCAGTCAACGCCAGATGGTGCAAATCGCGCTCGAACAGGCGCGTGTCCATATCCACTTCCAGGTTAGCCAGCGCGGTGCTGACGGTCGATTGCGCTTTGCCCAGGCGGCGCGCCGCCGCTGACAGGCTGCCGCATTCGGCAATGGTGACAAATACCAGGAGGTTTTCGAGAGTCATGGAGGAGGCCGGAGGCGCCGTTATCGACAAAACTGATGACCGTTAATTATGGCATGGCGCCGTTCCTCATTAGGATGCATCCGCAGCGAATCAATATTTTGCGAAGCATATCCCGGAGAAGACAATGACTACAGCAGCAAAACAAAGCGTACTGGATTGGGTGAGCGATAACGCCCGGCAGTTATCCGACTGGCATCAGATCATCTGGCATTACGCCGAGCCGGCTTTCCGCGAATACAAATCCAGCGCCTGGTATGTTGCCAAGCTGCGCGAATGCGGGTTTGAAGTCGAAGTCGGCAGCGGCGACATGCCGACTGCCTTTGTCGCCACCTTCAAGAACGGCGACGGTCCCACCATCGCCACTTATGCCGAATACGATGCGGTGCCGGGCAATTGCCAGGCGGCGTCGACCACGAAAGAGCCGCGCAAGGGTTTATCCAAATACGCGCCCGGCCACACCGATCCGCATTCTGCACTCGGGATCAGCGCGCTTGGCGGTGCGCTGGCGGCGCAGCAGGCGATGCTGAAATTCGGCATCCACGGCACGTTGAAGGTATTTGGTGAGCCGGCCGAAAAGTTGCGCGCCTCGAAGCCGATCCACGCCGCCAAGGGTTATTACGACACGCTCGACGCCGCCGTCAGCTTTCACCCGACCTACATGCTGCCGCTATGCAACACCACGGTATGGGACGCCCACTGTGGAGTCGGCTACAACTATATCTACACCTTCACTTGCGAGGATCCGGAAAACTGGATCGCCGCCGACAAGTTCAGCCCGATTCCGCAAAACCACCTGGCGGCGCGGGCGCCTGGCGCCAGCGATGCATTGGTGCTGTTCTACAATCTCAACGAAAGCCTGCGCCGCTCGATGCTGCCGGCCACAGGATTGTGGAGTTTCAATGAAGCGATCCTGAGCGCCGGCCAGGCCACTGCCGACAACCTGACGCCGCATGTCTCGCAAATCAATTTCATGCTGCGCACCGATTCCATCGAGCAGGCCGACATCATCAGCCAAGTGATGGACAACAACGCCGAAGCCGCCGCCAAAGCGACCTTTTGCCAATGGAAGAAAACCTGGGTCAGCAAATCGCGTGGCGGCTTGCCGAACCATGTGATGGCGCGCGCCACCTACGACAACATGGTGCTGGCCGGGCCGCCCAAGTGGGGCGACAAGGCAATCGGCATCGCTCGCGAGATACAGAAGAATCTCGGCCACGAGCCGATGGACAAGCCTTTCCTGGCGGTGACAGAGGAGTTGATCGACCCGGAAGACTGCGAACGCGAACTGCGCAAGCAGATGCCGGCCTGGCAGAAATACCTGACCTCGGACGATTACACCGACTACACCTGGCACTGCCCGACCGTGCGCCTGTACGTGGCGCGGCCGATGCTGGCGGCGCCACGCGGTTTCGTCTATCCGGACTGGGTGGCCAATGCGCTGGGCGGGATCGCCGAAACCATCGATCCGATGATCCAGTCCGCTGCCAAGACCATCGGCGCGACCCTGGTCGACCTGTTCACCCAGCCACAGCTGCTACAGGCCGCCAAGGATGAGTTCACGCAACGCACTGGCGGCGGCATCGGCGGCAGCACCTGGCAGGCGCCACTGTTGCCGAAGGATTTCAAGGTGCCGCATCGTTATCGCTGGCCGGAATACATCACCACCGTGCGCGGCGAGGAATGGACCATTCCGTGGCGTGACGATGAGTAATCGTTAGCGGCGCGGTACGCCCGGCAGCACACACAACATTTCATAGGCCAGGTTGGCGCCGAGCAGGGCGGTAGTGCCGATCGGATCGTACGGCGGCGACACTTCAACCAGGTCGGCGCCGACGATGTCCAGGCCCCAGGCGCCGCGGATGATTTCCAGCGCCTGCGGCACGGTCAGGCCGGCGATCTCTGGGGTGCCGGTGCCGGGCGCATAAGCCGGATCGATGCCGTCGATATCGAAACTCAGATAAACCGGGCCGCCGGCCACGCGCGCGCGCACTTCTTCCATCAGAGGCGTCAGTGATTTGTTCCAGCAATCTTCCACTTGCACTACCTTGAAACCCTGGTCGCGGCACCAGTCAAAATCTTCTGCGGTATAGCCGGTGCCGCGCAAACCGATCTGCACCACCCGCTGGCAATCCAGCAAGCCCTCTTCGACCGCGCGCCGGAACGGTGTGCCGTGGGCGATTTTTTCGCCGAACATGGTGTCGTTGACGTCGGCATGGGCATCGACGTGGATCAGGCCGATCTTGCCGTACTTGCGATGCAGCGCGCGCAGGATCGGCAGCGCGATGGTGTGGTCGCCGCCCAGTGAAATCGGCCGGCAGCCGGAGCTGACGATGCCATCGTAGGCCGCTTCGATCAGCTTGATTGAATCGAGCAGGTTGTACGGATTGATGGCGACGTCGCCGATGTCGGCTACCCGCAGCGCATCGAAGGGCGCGGCCCGGGTCGCCATGTTGTATGGACGCAGCAGCACCGATTCGCTGCGGATCTGGCGCGGCCCGAAGCGTGTCCCGGAACGGTTCGACGTGCCGAGGTCGAACGGCACGCCAACGAAACAGGCATCCAGTTCCGCGCTGCTGGTCACGTGCGGCAGCCGCATCATGGTGGCGATGCCGCCGAAACGCGGCATGTCATTGCCGCCAAGTGGTTGATAGAGTGGGGTGTCTGACATGATCGTCTCCGGGAAGGGAAGGGCGAAATCTGTACGTGATTTCGTATTGCGCCACTCTAGCGATAAACCACTTTATGAAAAATGCGTGTAATGTAACGCTCACATTGATATAAATAGATGTGTTGTTGATTTACTCTCGTTTTCATCAGCCGCTTGCCTTTCCATCATGCTCAACCAATTATCCGATCTTGATCTGCGCCTGATCCGTGTGTTCCTGTCGGTGCGCGACGCCGGCGGCATTTCGGCTGCCCAGACCGCGCTCAACGTCAGCCAGTCCACCATCAGCACCCAACTGGCGACGCTGGAGACGCGGCTCGGTTTCCGTTTATGCGAGCGCGGCCGGGCCGGTTTCCGGCTGACCCCACGCGGCGAGCAGTTCGCCCAGTCGAGCCGCCAGTTGCTGGAAAACATCGACCATTTCTGCCTGGATGCACGACAGATTGGCCGCAAGCTGGTCGGCCAGTTGCACCTGGGTTTGATCGGCCACGCGGCGATGAGTGCCAACGCGCGGCTGAGCCAGGCGATTGCCCGTTTTCGCGCCCGGGACGAGGCGGTCACCTTGTCGCTGGCGGTGCTGGCGCCGAGCCAGTTGGAAGAGGAGGTGGTTAACGGCCGCCTCGATGCCGGCATCGGGTACTTCTGGCACCGGCTGCCGAACCTGGAATACGTCCCCCTGTATGACGAACATCAGGTGGCGTATTGCGCCGCCGGCCATCCGCTATTCAGCCAGGCAGGGACTTTGGACAGCGCTGCGCTGGCGCTGTACGACTGGGTCTGGCGCAGTTATCCGTTGCCGGAAGCCGATGGACCGGGCGGCGTATTTTCACCGGCGCGGGTGACGGCGCTGGCCGACAACATGGAAGCAGTGGCAGTGCTGATCTTGTCAGGCCGGCACCTGGGTTTCCTGCCGCAGCATTTTGCTGCGCCGCTGGTGCAGCAGGGATTGCTGGCGGCGCTGAACCCGCAATTGTTGTCTTATGATGTCACCCTGCACATGGTGATGCGGCGCCAATCCGGCCGCGGCGAGGTGCTGCAGGCTTTCCTCGACGACCTTGTCGCCGCGCAACGCGATGGCGCCTAATACTAACCATTAGCCGCAGCAGCTGTCGCCGCCGTTGGTTTGGGTGAGATAATAAGAAATTGCCACATGTATTTTGATGAATTGCGGGATTGTCCCAGGTGCAGTCGCCGTGTGCCGGATGCGGCTGTCCCCAATTGTGCCGTCCTCAACTGATAATTGCCCTATGCCACAATTTGCTCCCCTCCAGAACGACACTTTCCTGCGCGCACTGCTGCGCCAGCCGACCGAATACACACCGTTGTGGCTGATGCGTCAGGCCGGGCGCTACCTGCCGGAATACCGCAAGACGCGTAGCCGCGCCGGCTCGTTCATGGGACTGGCAACCAATCCGGATTATGCTACCGAAGTCACGCTGCAGCCGATCGACCGCTACCCGCTGGATGCCGCGATCCTGTTTTCCGACATCCTGACCGTGCCCGATGCAATGGGCCTGGGTTTGTATTTCGCCGATGGCGAAGGCCCCAAGTTCGAACGCCCGCTGTGCCATGAAAAAGATGTGATGGCACTGCAAGCGCCTGATCTGGAGAAACTCGACTACGTGTTCAAGGCCGTCACGCAAATCCGCACAGAACTCAACGGCCGCGTGCCGTTGATCGGGTTTGCAGGCAGCCCGTGGACGCTGGCCTGCTATATGGTGGAAGGCGCCGGTTCGCGCGAGTTTCATACCGTCAAGACCATGCTCTACAACCGTCCCGACCTGATGCATCATGTGCTCAGCACCAACGCGGCGGCGGTAGCGGCCTATTTGAACGCACAGATCGATGCTGGCGCCCAGGCCGTCATGATTTTCGATTCGTGGGGCGGGGCGTTGGCGGATGGCGCCTACCAGGAATTCTCGCTCAACTATATGCAGCAAGTGCTCGGACAGTTGCAGCGCGAGAAGGATGGTGTACCGATCCCGGCTATCGTCTTCACCAAGGGCGGCGGCCTGTGGCTGGAGCAGATCGCCAACATCGGCGCCGATGCCGTCGGCCTGGACTGGACCGTCAATCTGGCTGAGGCACGAGCCCGGGTCGGCCAACGCGTAGCATTGCAGGGCAATCTCGATCCTGCGGTGCTGTTCGCCAATCCTGAGCAGATCCGCAATGAAGTCGAGCGCCTGCTGAACTCCTATGGCGCGCCAAAGGCCGATAGCGGCCATGTATTCAACCTTGGCCATGGCATTTCGCAATTCACGCCACCGGAATCGGTTGCCGTGATGGTCGATGCGGTGCATGAAATCAGCCGCAAGATGCGCGGATAAGGGGAGCCGTCTGATTGGTGAGCGCTTAAGGTGCGCAATTGTGCCCTGTCCGGGCAAGTCATTGCGTCAGGCGCTCAAACCGGTTCCCGGAAATGATCCTGCATAGCACATTTCCCGATTGATTTGGCTATCGACCGGCTCTAGTTATGCACAAATTAAATCTGCTGCAGTACGGTAATTATTTATATCTATATTTATTATTTGTCGCCGCGATCTATTTTGTAAGTGCATGATTTAAAAGGATTAATTTTCTGCTTTTAGTTTAGGCAATTTATTGAAACCCGCATCAGATATGCGTCTGCAGCCTGTCAAGAGCGACTTACCCACAAAGTTATCCACAGACATTGTGGATAATTTGAAAAGCGCTTATGAAACCGTGAGTTAGGACATGTCTTGATGTTTTACATTAAGTGAAATCTGAATTTTTGTTGCCCTTTAGAAATTGTTGGTGATGGCAGGCGATTGACATCCCGATAATTTTACTGGCGGGAGTGGACGGGTTTTTTGAAAACATTGTCATTTCGCAAGGCAATTTGCCAGCCTCGATTAGCCGCGATGATTGTTACCTTCAATTGCTCTTTTTTGGGCGCAGCGCATTTAGTTATGCACATTTTTTAGTTTCTGCAAGGCCATTTTTTTGAAAATCAGAAATTTTTCAACAATATAAATGGATGGATTAAGTATTTGATTTTAAAGAATATTTATTTTGCCAATAGTTTGAGCAAGCGACGAAATCGCCCGCAAATACATGCTGTTACTTTGTTTTGGCAACCTTGTCCACAAAGTTATCCACAGATCTTGTGGACAGCAGTAAAAGCACTTATGAAACCGATAGTTAGCCTATTTCTTCGGGAACCACATTAAGTTCGTGAAACAAAGCATCCTCCAAATCGTCCTCGACACCCCGTTGGATAGCAGCTTCGACTATCGCTGGCAGGCCCGCGACGAAAGCGAACCCACGCCGCAAATTGGGCAATTGGTTCAGTTGTCGTTTGGCCGTCGCGAAGTAGTCGGGCTGATCGTCGGTACCAGTGCCGAAAGTGATGTTCCGCCGGAAAAATTGAAAGATGTGCAAGCCGTGCGCCACCAGTTGCCGCCGTTGTCGGCGCAATGGCTGGCGCTGTGTCGTTTTGCCGCCGATTACTACCAGCGGCCGTTGGGCGAGGTGGCGTTACCCGGTTTGCCGAAAAACCTGCGTGCGCTGACCACCGTAGCATTGGATCGCGGTTTAAAGAAGCTGCAGCAAGCCGGCGCCGTGCACGATGCCACACCGATCGACGTCGCTCAGCTGAACCCGGCGCAGCAGCACGCCGCCGATGCCATCGCCGGCGCCAGCGGCTTTGCGCCGACGCTGCTGTATGGCGTCACCGGCAGCGGCAAGACAGAAGTCTATTTGCAGGCGGCAGCGCAAATCCTGGCGCATAGCGGAACGGATGAAGACAACCTGTCGCAGATCCTGATCCTGGTCCCGGAAATCAACCTGACGCCGCAGCTGGAGGGCAACATCCGCGCGCGCTTCCCGGGTGTCATGGTGGCGACGTTGCACAGCGGCCTGGCCGAAGGCGAGCGCATGCGCCACTGGCTGGCGGCGCATCTGGGGCAGGCACGGAT
Organism: Collimonas arenae; assembly: GCF_001584165.1. NCBI lineage: Bacteria > Pseudomonadati > Pseudomonadota > Betaproteobacteria > Burkholderiales > Oxalobacteraceae > Collimonas > Collimonas arenae. Next base: position 4,627,537 of record NZ_CP013233.1, on the reverse strand, counting down.
CATCCTCGGCACCCGGCTGGCGGTGCTGGCTTCGTTGCCGCATCTGAAGCTGATCGTGATCGACGAAGAGCACGATCCATCCTACAAACAGCAGGAAGGCCTACGCTACTCTGCGCGCGACCTGGCCGTGTGGCGCGCCCACCAATTGCGGATACCGATCGTGCTGGGCTCGGCCACGCCGTCGCTGGAAACCTGGCATCACGCGCAGTCCGGGCGTTACAAGAAACTGGAGCTACGCGAACGGGCCGTCAAGGATGCCGTGTTGCCGGCAGTGCGGCGGATCGACATGGAGCGCGACAAACCCAGCGAAGGCCTGACCTCAACTTTGATAAGCGCGCTCAAGCAAAGGCTGGAGCGCGGCGAGCAATCGCTGCTGTTCCTGAATCGGCGCGGCTATGCCCGGTGATCGCCTGCGACGCCTGCGGTTGGGTCAGCAACTGTACGCGCTGCACCTCGTTCATGGTGCTGCACAAACCCGAGCATCGGCTACGCTGCCATCATTGCAGCCTGGAGCTGCGCATTCCGAAATCCTGCCCGACCTGCGGCAACGTCGACCTGCAGCCGTTGGGGCGCGGTACGCAGCGCCTGGAGGAAGGTTTGCGGGCGATGTTCCCGGAAGCGCGCGTGTTGCGCATCGATGCCGATTCGACGCGGCGCAAAGGTAGCGCGCAAGAGGCGTTCGACAGCGTGCACCGGGGCGATGTGGATATCCTGATCGGCACCCAGATGGTCGCCAAGGGACATGACTTCAAGAACCTGACCCTGGTCGGCATCCTCAATCCCGACACCGCCCTGTTTTCGCACGATTACCGTGCCAGCGAACGCCTGTTTGCGCAACTGATGCAGGTGGCCGGCCGCGCCGGCCGTGCGGCGCAGAAGGAAGGTGGCAGCCCGAGCGAAGTGCTGATTCAGACCCGCTATCCGCAGCACCCGCTGTACGCGGCAGTGATCGCCCACGATTACGATCACTTCGCTAGCTCATTGCTGGAAGAGCGCGAACAGGCCTGCCTGCCGCCCTATATTTACCAGGCGCTGCTGCGCGCCGAAGCGAAAGAACTGGAAACCGCGATTGAGTTTCTGCAGCACGCAGCAAATTGCATCGAACATGACGGCATCACGATTCACGATCCAATCCCGATGACCATGACCCGGGTCGCCAATGTCGACCGTGCGCAATTGTTGGTCGAATGTCCGTCGCGTCCGGGTTTGCAGGCATTCCTGACCGACTGGATGGCAGTGCTAAGGCAGGTCAAGACACGCGCCAAGTGGTCGCTGGAAGTGGACCCGGTCGATATCTGAGGATTGTTTCTGGCGGAAGACAACTGCTCAGCCGAACCATGAAGAGACTCAGAGAGCGGCATGCCATTCAGTTGATATGCCTGTGATTTTCATCGTTGGGCGTCCCGGTGGTTCCGCTTACGCGACCCTGTTTAGACGGCCTCGGCTCGACGCCGCCGGTTTGAAGACTGGGGCTCGGCGCTCAGACTCAGCGCTCCCGACTCGGCGTTCCCGACTGAGCGTCCTCGTCATTCCCGCGAACGCGGAAATCCAAATTGCGGAGTGAAGCCATGAAACTGGATTCTCGCGTTCGCGGGAACGACGTAATACCTGCGGGAATGTCGGCGCAATATCACTTAACTGCATGGAATTCGCCAAGCGGCGCTGCTTTAATTGCTTCTTTGCTCCGGCACCGAGCGCGAGAATATCCGCACCACCGAATCCATATGCGCGCGCATCGCCCGTCGCGCCGCCACGGCGTCGCGCGCCTGCAGCGCATCCAGGATCAGCTGGTGTTCGTGCTCCGAACGATTCGGCATATCCTTCGACGTATATAACGTCTGCAGGCGCTGGAACATCATGCCGTATTTGCGTCCCAGCAGATGGCTGACCAGCAGCAGGTAAGCCGGATTGCCGCTGGCTTCTGCAATGCGGATATGAAACAGGCGATCGCCGGGATGGGTGTGGGAACCGTTGCGGTTGTCTTCGACATTGCGGGCAAACGCCTCGGCGATGCTGCGCAGTTGCTCGTCGCTGGCGTTGACCGCCGCCAGCGCCGCCGTCTCAGGTTCCACCAGCCTCCGTGCCTGCAACAACTTGAACGGTGGGATTTCATCATCCAGCTCCGGCTGATTTCGAGGTCGAGCTCTGGATCAATCTCCCAGCCGCTGCGGCTTGCCGCCTGCTGCAGCGCTGACGCCCCAGTTTCGCCGCCGGCCATGGCCTGCCCACGCGGCAAGACCACCACGCCGTTGCCGACACGCACGCTGACAATGCCAATGACTTCCAGCGCGATCAGTGCCTCTCGTACTGAAGTGCGACTGACGCCAAACTGTTTGGCAAGCTCTCGCTCAGGCGGCAGATTGCCACCGGGCCGTACTCGCCGCGATCTATCATGTCGCGCAGTTGGTCGGCAATTTGCTGATAGAGGCGGCGGTTCTGTATAACTTGTATGGGCATGGCAGCGGTAAATGATATTTCTTATATTGTGCCACGCCGCCGCACGCGCAAGCAGAACCGCATCGCGTTGCCGACGATTTTCCTTAAAATCATATTCGGCCGGCCCGTTTTCCAATGTAATCTGCTCAACGAACCGGGAAGTGGTGCTTGCAGCCACCTAATGCGTGAAATCGACGGCGTCGGTTGCTTCCGCCGAAAGAAACCAGCCGACGTGTTCCGGCGGCTGGACGCTATCGCCGCTGACGGTTGCGTAGTAACGGCCCAGTTCGATATCGTTGCGCAGGCCCAGTTTCTTCATCGCAGCAGTTTTTTGCAGGCTGACCGTCTTCACGCTTTTGCTCAGGCGTTCGGAGATTTCGCGCAGGCTGTTGCCTGCTGCATACAGACGTAATACCTCTGTCTCGCGCGGGCTGGGAATGCCGCTTTTGGCTTGTGGGTCGACTCCCTGCATCAGCAACGCTCGGAACGATGGCCCTATGTATGGCGTGTTGTTGCCGAGATGGCGGATCGCCTTGCTGATTTCGGGGATTTCGTCGCTCTTGTGCAGCAAGGCGTTGGCGCCGCTCTGGATTAACTGATGCAGCACCGCCGGCATGGCGTTCATGGTGAGGACGATCAACCATTTTTGCGGTAATGGCGCTGTATATAAGACAGCAGATGCAGGCCATCGCTGATGCGGTTCATCGGCATCGAAAACTCGGTGATGACAAGATCGCATGGCGTTGAGTCCAGGCATTTGATTAGCGCATCCGAACTGGTCACGCTGGCCACCACGCCGCAATCCGGCACATTGTCAAAATAAGCCCGCACTCCGGCGACAAACACGGGGTGGTCATCCGCTAGAACAATTTTCATGTTGATGTCTCCTTCAACAACGTCATGCTGGTAAATGCCGGCGCTCGCTGATCAGCGGTGCAGGAATGCCGGCTGCGTGTAACTGGGAATCATTTTAGATATTTTGCCTATATGTTATCATTTCGATCACATTTTTAAGGGATAAACTTATATTATTAACAATCCTGGTCGAACATAATTTGACAAACGAAAGGGGAGCGCGCCTCCCTGGAGATTAATTGTTACCTCATTAACCGGAGAAAATTCCATGATCAAGATCATCCTGGCAGACGATCAACCTGCTGTGATTTCGGGGGCACTGAAGTATCTCAATGAAATACCCGGTTATTCGGTAGTCGCATGCGTTTCGTCCATTGACGAGCTGGCATTGCGCCTGCGAGACACGCCGTGCGATATGTTGATCACGGAGTTTTCGATGCCGATCAATCGCATCGGCGAGGGCTGCGCCTTGCTCAATCGGCTCAATCAAGACTACCCCGCAATCGACCTGATTGTCCTGACAATGCTTGATATACCCGCGGTGCTGTACCAGATCAGCACCGTCGGGGTGAAGGGACTGATCCATAAGAGTGATGAGATAGCCGAACTCGGCAGGGCTATCCAGGAAGGCACACGCAGCACGCCGTATCTCGGGAAGTCGGTGCAACGGTTGTTGCGCAAAGGGCCAAGTGGCAAGCTGCCGACCGTGCGTGAAGCCGAAGTGCTGAAGATGTATGTGGTGGGCAACAGTTTGCGCGAAATTGCCCGCAGCCTGAACAAGAGCGTCAAGACTGTCGGCCTGCAAAAAAGCTCCGCGATGAAAAAACTGGGCTTACGCAATGACATTGAATTGGGTCGCTACTGCTGCACCATGGGGCGTCTCAGCCATACGGCATGATATTTTGGACACTCGTCGGCGGTTAATGCGGCCGCTGGCCTGCGAAGCCGTTATACTTGTGAAGATCACCGGCTGGTCCGGTCATCAGAAAGCAAGCGCAATGAACGGCATCAAGCAAGAGTCCAACTCCTCCAACCAGCAGTCGTCCAAGCACGAAATCCGTCCCGGCCAGTCGATCGAGCTGCTCAAGGAATTGCATATCCTGACGCGCGACGGGAAATTGAATCAGGACAGCCGTCGCAAGCTCAAGCAGGTATATCATCTATATCAATTCATTGAGCCCTTGTTGCAGGAAATCCAGCGCGATAATGCGAGTGTGCAACTTGTTGACCATGGCGCCGGCAAGTCGTACCTGGGATTCATCCTGTATGACCTGTTTTTCAAGACGCTCAACGACAAATCGCACATTTTCGGTATTGAAACCCGGGAAGAACTGGTCAAGAAATCGCAGGAACTGGCGCAACGACTGGGATTTCCGGGAATGTCGTTTCTCAATCTGTCGGTCGCAGAGTCGATTGAATCCTCTCAATTGCCGGCCAGGATCGATGTTGTCACTGCGCTGCACGCATGCAATACCGCGACGGACGACGCGATTGAATTTGGATTGAAGAAGCAGGCGCGCTTCATGGTACTGGTGCCATGCTGCCAAGCCGAAGTGGCTTCGGTATTGAAAAAGAACAAGGGCAAATCGCTGGGCAAGGAAGCATTGACTGAAATCTGGCGCCATCCGCTGCATACGCGTGAGTTCGGCAGCCAGGTCACCAATGTACTGCGTTGCCTGCAACTGGAGGCACACGGCTATCAGGTCAGCGTCACAGAACTGGTCGGCTGGGAGCATTCGATGAAAAATGAATTGATTATTGCCAGTTATCGGGACCTGCCTCGCAAACGGCCGACCGAGCGCTTGAACGAAGTACTGCACACCCTGGGTCTGGAGGAAATGCAGCAGCGATTTTTCACCACACCCTGACTACATTGGATCCGCACTAAATCGACTCACGCAATACCCGCTTGCCTTCCAACAGAAACATGACGCGCAAGCGGACCGTCCATCATCGCACCACTTTACAGAGGAGAGTGACATGAGTAAGACGAGTGGCTCACATGCCGTTAAAGAGTTCACCAAGGCCCCGTTGACAGAGGAGGGATTGACTGAGACGGTGCAACGCATCACCGCTGGCGTCGACGAGTTCAGTGTCCTGAATCACGCTGCGCGTGTGGCGCTCGTCGCTAAGGTCACCGAGCAGTGGCAGCAGGACTTTATCGGCAATTTCCATATCCCCGCAGACCTCGCCAAGGCTGGCGAAGAATACGCCGCCATCGAGCAAGGCGATAAATATCCAAGCTTGTCCGATCCGGTACGCGAAGCATTACTGAAGCGTTTCGACGATCGCTACGGCGACGGCGGCCCAAGGTTGTGGTCTGCGCTCAATGGCGCTGCGAGCAGCAACAAATAATGTCAATTCGCTGCGCGCAACCTCCTCGCGCAGCATTCCCTCCAAACAGCAACCCTGCAGGCGCCACGGCCTCCGGCGACACGCTTTGCATTGTTGGCTGGTCATAGCCCCCGATTGATTAGTTGCCACGAGCCGAAAACAGCGCTTCTGCTTCGGCAAAACCATAGAAACTACGCTGCATGGTCTGCCAGGTCCCACGGCTGCGGGCTTCGATGGCGATCTCGCGGATCGTGCCCATTGCGGCTAGCATTGGGCATACGCCCAAGCTGACACGGTTGGCCCCTGCGGCGAACAGTTCTGCTGCAGAGGGTGCGCCCGGCATGGCCATCAGGTTGAGTGGGCCATGCAGGAGGGCACGCAGTCGTTTGACGAGTGAGATATCGGTTAGCGCGGGAACAAATACCATGTCGGCACCGGCCGCCAGGTAAGCGTTGGCGCGTGCCACGGTCATTGCCAATCGGCTTTCGGTTTCATCGCCCAGGCCCAGCAGGTAAGTATCGATGCGGGCATTGATCCATAGTGGCAAGTCGGCTTGATCCGCTGCTTCGCGAGCGGCGCGGATGCGGGCGGATTGTTCTGGGATATCGAATAGGGGCGAAGGCATCGTACCGTGGCTATTGTCTTCGATGTTGATGCCGACCGCACCCGCTTCAATCACACGCAGGATCGTATCAGCCACTGCCGGCGCGGATGCGCCGTAACCAGCTTCTATATCGGCAGTTACCGGAACATTCACTGCACCGGCAATTGCCGCGATATGACGCAACATATCGTCGCGGTCGATCAATTCAGCATCGCAGTAGCCATGCGAATAGGCTATCCCACCGCTGGTGGTGCCGATGGCGGCGAAGCCGGTTTCCTCAAAAATACGAGCGCCGGCGATATCCCAGGCGTTGGCGAGCAGGAAATTGCCTTGCAAATTGAGGTGGCGGAATTGCTGGGCGAGGTCGAAGCGGGGTTGCATGTGTTTCTCCATAATGAGGAATATCAACAACGCAGATTATTCCCGTCATAAACGTGTCGAACTGGCGCTTTTCGGACGTGGCCATCGAGACATCCTGGGTGTCATGGCTATGTCCGAAAACCGCTAGACAGTACAAAACATCGGCGCGATCATGCCGTATGGAACTCGATCACGATATATGCTACCGGGCGCTGGCCAGCCGCGATGCGCGCTTTGACGGCCGCTTTTTCATCGCCGTCAAAACCACCAGGATCTATTGCCGCCCGATCTGCCCGGCACGTACCGCCAAGTCGGAAAACGTGATGTTCTTTCCTTCTGCGGCCGCAGCTCAGGAGAGCGGCTTTCGGCCATGCCTGCGCTGTCGTCCTGAAGCCGCGCCCGATTCAGGCGCCTGGCGTGGTGTTTCCAACACGGGCGTATCCAATACGGTGTCGCGCGCACTCGCTCTGATTGAAATGGGTGCATTGGATGAAGCCGGAATGGATGCCTTGGTGGCGCGTTTGGGTATCGGCGAGCGGCAACTGCGTCGCCTGTTTGTACAGCATGTAGGAGCCTCGCCGATTGCAGTGGCACAGACACGCCGCGTGCTGCTGGCGAAACAGCTTATTCACGAAACGCGTTTGCCGTTCACCGAGATCGCGTTCGCGGCTGGTTTCGGCAGCGTTCGTCGTTTCAATGAGGTATTCCAGGCGCTTTATCAGCGACCGCCAAGTGCATTGCGACATGGGCCAAGCCAGAGCAATCGGCCGGCCCGCAGGGAGAGATCACGCTCTTGCTGCGTTACCGTCCACCTTACGACTGGCCCGCAATGCTAGGTTTTTTACAGGCGCGCGCGATTGCCGGCCTGGAATGGGTTGCCGATGATTGTTATTACCGCAGTATCAGCCTTGACGGCACGCATGGCACGATAGCGGTTCGACCGGGGGCGGGGCATGCCCTAGAAGTGACGATCCGTTTTCCGCGGCTGGCCGCGCTCCCGGCAATCATCGCCCGATTGCGCCGGGTGTTCGATCTGGCTGCGGATCCTGAAATCATCAATCGCCAGTTGGCGGAAGATCCGTTAATGTCGACATTGACGGCAGCTCGCCCGGGGTTGCGCGTGCCGGGCGCCTGGGATGGCTTTGAACTGGCGATGCGGGCAGTCCTGGGCCAGCAGATCACGGTGACTGCCGCAGTCAAGCTGGCAGGGAAGCTGGTGCAGCAATATGGCGAACCGCTACACGAGATTGCCGTTGACCGGCCCGGGTTGACGCATGTCTTTCCGCAGGCGGAACGCGTGGCCGCAGCCGATCTGGCAACGCTGGGAATGCCTAGAACCCGGGCCGCAACGCTGTCCGGCGTGGCGGCGGCACTGGTGGCAAATCCACGCTTGTTTGATACGCGCGCCAGTCTCGAGGAAGCAGTCCTCACATTGCGTGAGTTGCCGGGAATCGGGGATTGGACCGCGCAATACATTGCGATTCGCCAATTGCGCGAAACCGACGCATTTCCGGCCGGCGATGTTGGCCTGATGCAGGCGATAGCGCAGCATGAAGGTGACAGACCCAATGCAAGGCAGTTGACTGAACGGGCAGAGGCTTGGCGGCCTTGGCGCGCCTACGCTGCGCAGCATCTTTGGGCGTCAATTGTTTGACGTCGAGTAATTCATTATTGCAAGAGACAACAGTGATTTGATGTCCATCAAGCGTCGCAACGCCGTATCGAAAAATATAATTTCCGCAATTTTTGGCAACAAGCAAGGTGCTGGGCTAGAAATGTGATGGCAAGCAAAGAGCTTTGATTTTACTGGTGCGGCTGGCTGGAATCGAACCAGCGACCCTTGGCTTCGGAGGCCAATACTCTATCCACTGAGCTACAGCCGCGTATGAGGAACTGAGAAGAGGCATGAAGGATACCGTTTTTCTGCGTGCGCGTCCATGCAAAGCAAAGGTTTCCCGTTCCAAAAGGTAATTATTGCGACTATAATCAAGGGTTTGGCGAGGGATCGTGCGCTGTTCTGGCGGTTTGAACGGTTTTTTGTGCGGATGGTCCGGCTTTTCGGTTTTGAAAATTGCACTGGGGAAATCATGAGCGACGCACATAACGAAGAACATCAATCCGCAATCAAGACGCCAAAGCAACTGATCGCTGCCGTAGCGGCAGGCTTTCTGGTTCCCATCATTTGTATCGTCTTGCTGGTGCAGTACGTCACCAACGGCAAGAAGGTCGGCGCTGGCTCAGAGGGGCAGACGGCGGAAGCGATCGATACCCGTATCAAACCGGTGGCCGATATCGGCTTCACCTTCAAGGATGTCAACGCACCGAAGCAATTGCTGTCGGGCGAAGAAGTTTTCAAGTCGACTTGCTCCGCCTGCCATGCTGCCGGTGTTGCTGGTGCGCCTAAGGTTGGCGACGCCGCCGCCTGGGGGCCGCGTTTGGCTGATGGCTACGACAAGGTTGTTGGTTATGCGCTGCACGGCTTGCGGGCAATGCCGGCCAAGGGCGGCAATCCCGATCTGGACGATATCGAAGTCGCGCGCGCGGTGGTCTACATGGCCAATCAATCCGGCGGCAAATTCAAGGAACCTGAAGTGCCGGCTCCGGCTGCACCGGCGGCTGCCGCTGATGCTTCAGCAAGCGCCGCCGCTTCTGCTGCCGCTAGCGCAGCTTCGGGGCCTGCCGCAAAATAATGCAGTGTAGCCGCGGTCGTAAAAAAGCCAGTCAAGTTATTGACTGGCTTTTTTTTGCCCAAGACTTCGGGACAGCGATCAATAGGCTTGAGGCTGGCCTTACTGAGCAGGAGCCGGTTCGCGGACAAACAATTCAACGCGACGGTTGATCGCACGGTTGGCCACCGTATCATTGGCGACCAGAGGCTGGGTCGAGCCGAGGCCATCCGTAGTGATGCGATTCGGCGCAACGCCGCGGCTGGTCAGGTAGCTGGCGACATTCTGTGCGCGCTGGCGTGACAGTGGGCCGTTGATCGCATCTGTGCCGGTATTATCCGTATGGCCATAGACTTCCACCAGGGACGTCGGGCTTTGCACCAGCGATGTCGCCAGCTGGTCCAGGATCGGGCGCAAGGCCGGATTGAGGTCGGCACGTCCGGTAGCAAAGCCGGTATCGGCCGGTACGTTTACCTTCAGCCGGTTGTCGGCAGTCTGGGTGACCTGGACGTTAGTACCTGCCGTTGCCCGTTCCATTGCCAGTTTCTGTTCTTGCTGGCGCTGGCCCCAGATATTGCCGCCAACCGCGCCGATAGCAGCGCCTATGCCGGCGCCGATAGCTGTCCGCTTGGCGCCGCCCGGACCTGCGATGCCGCCGACCAGGCCGCCCAGCACAGCTCCTGCGCCGGCGCCCATCGCCGTGCCTTTTTGTGTCTCCGACATGTCGGCGCAACCTGCGGTTGCCATGGTAACGGCCAACACCAGGGCGCCAATCTTGAATTTATTCATGGTCTTTCCTTTCAAATCTTGGTATGAGACAGCATCAGAAAAATACCTTTTCCCTCGCTGGGGATTACAGCTATTCACTATCTTTTGTTGCCTTGCTACTTCTACTGCTGAGATAAACGGCGGCGCCGATCGCGGCCAGGGCGGCACCGCCGACAAGCAATGGTTTTCGGGTGCCGCGCCTGGCGATCCAGGATGCGCTGGAGAGCAGCAGTGGCAACAGGGCCGGCAGATTGGCGGTTTTGATATTGCCTGGCTTGCCGAAGACCGATGAGGCTGCGCCGGTGATGCGTCCAAACAGGTTGGCCAGTAGCGAGCGACTGTGCAGGCTGGTGCGGACGACGTCGCGCGAGCTCACCATTGCGGCGCGAAATTCGGCACCTTCCTGGAGCAGTTTCTGCTTGCGTTCGGCGGTCGAAAGATGACCGTCCTGTTGCGGGTGTCGATGCATGTGAGGTTCTCCGCTCAAAGTATGGCGTCGCGATCTTTGCGCAGTTCGGCCATGGTGACAGGCAGGCCGAGGCGGCCCTGACGCAGCACGCTGCGTACATATAAAGCGCAACCGACTGCCAGGATCGTGAACAGCGCCGCCAGGATCAGCAGGATCTTCCATCCCAGCGCATCCCAGGCCAACACCACCACCAGAGCGCACCAGAATGCCAGTGCAAACCAGAGCGCGACAATGCTGAGTGCGCTGGCAAACATCAGCCTGAGCAGATGGGTGCCGATTTCGGAGAATTCCAATGCGGCCAGTTCAATGCGGCTGATCACCAGCGCAAACATGTTCTTGGCGGTGCCAACCAGGCCGGACACCAGACCCGGACTGCCTTGCTTGGGTTGTTGTGGGTTCATGCGCGCCTGAAGGTTATGTTGCGATTATTTACGGGAGATGACCAGGCCGACCAGCAAGCCGATGCCGGCCGAAATGGCAATTGCGCGCCATGGGTTTTCCTGCACGTACTCATCTGTGGTTGCCGCAATTTCCTTGCTGGTTTCGATTGCTGCAGCTTGCACGTCCTGTGCCTTGGACATTGCCGCGTCCAGTAGTTCCAAACCTTTTTCACGCAGGTCTTCGGCTTTCTCGCCAGTTGTCGCAGCTGCTTCGAGGAATAATTCCTGGGCATCCTTCACCAGGCTACGGACGTCGCTGCGGGTGGTTTTCAGAGTGGATCGATACATCGTGGGACTCCTTAATTCGTCATGTTCAAATAGCGCGGATCGTTTGTGCGGTTTCCGCAGAAGCGATTGCTGATGTCGGCAAGGCCATGTCGGCGATGATACAGGCTCTCATGTTTATCTGCTAATAAAAGGCTGATTACCAGTGAGGCGCTGCCCAATCGCACTGCGATATGGGACAGCTCTTTATCTGCGTCAGTGAAGGTGAGCAATAATATTGCAATAATGTACTACTTCTTGTCACGTAGTTCGGCAATCTTTTCAATGTTACCTATCTGCAGAACGATCGGCCGCAGCGCAATCGTTGGTTGCGCCGGGCGCCAGGCGAACAGCCATTCGCGTTGGGAAGCTTCGGGTTTGCCCTTGGTGAACGCCGTTCCCAGAGGACTTTTCTGGCCATAGCTCACGGCGGCGTCGATGCCGGCCCAGTTCGGCAGGATTCGCTGTGCGGCGCGATGGATCAGTTCGCCGAATTGCTCGGTGTCGTGAATCACCAGACAGCAATCTGCCGGCGCAAATGTGGAAAACAGGGCGGCATCGTCGCTGCTGCTCATGCTCAGGGTCAGCAACTGCGGCATCGGCCGCACGCCGGTGCTGCGCGAATGATGCAGATTGCCGATCTGCAGGCTTTCTGCCGGCGGGCGCAAACGAAATTCTCCGAGCGTAAGGGAGCGTTCCAGCCATTGCCGTTCCGAATATCGGTAAAGCTTGGAAGGGCGTTGATAATCTGCGCTTAACATGGTGACCTGTCTGGATGTAGTGCGTATCGGCGTCGGTATCCGGCCGCTGGCCGGCAAATCGCGCTGATACCTGGCTGGTGGAATAGGGGAAGTGGCGACAACGATTCTGCCCGCTGGAGCGAGTTGTCGCCTGCCTCCTGTTAAAGGTGGAATTCGCCGTTGGCTTCCGGCTGGTAGGTGACTTCCAGTATCCGCAGTTGCAAGGGACGGCCGCCCGGCCCTTGCCAGGAAATCGACTGACCTACCGACAGGCCCAGCAAGGCGCTGCCGACCGGCGCCAGGATCGACACGGCATCGGGCGGGTTTGACGGGCTTGGGTAAGCCAGCGTCAGGCCGTATTCGGTGTGGGTCGTGTCGTCGACGAAGCGTACTGCGGAATTCATCGTAATCACGCCTGGCGGGATTTGTTCCGGATCGACCACCGTAGCGCGGTGCAATTCCTCTTGCAGGGCATCAAGGCCCGGCAGGTTGCGATAGGCGGCCGATTCCAGCAATTGTTCAATCCGTTCAAGGTCAAAGCTGGAGATGGTGATTGGCGGCTTGATATCCATTGTTTTGTGATCTCATCAGAAAAAAGGTGGGAGTAATGCAAGTGGCAAGTGCGAACGCTGCGTGACGGGTTGTCACACGGTGGCATTCCTGGCGTTGCGGCTGGTAGACCGATGGTAGGCGAGAAGCGCGGCGGAAGCAAGTCAGGCAGGTCGTGACGCCCGGCAACAGCCGCGCTGTCCTATTCGTCCATCTGCTGTTCGGCGATCGAACGTAACTGGAAACGGCCGTCGTCATTGAACAGCCAGCTTTCGGCGATTTCGACTTCGCCGCGCCGCAGGAATTTGCTTTCGGGTTTGGGGAAGGGCGCTGCGCGACGCAAGGCGGTCAGTGCGCTGGTTTCCGCCCGGCGGTCCTTGTTGGTGCGGATGATTTCGGTGCGCAGCAATTTGCCATCGGCGTCGACATAATATTTGACCACGATTACCGCTCGCAGCAGCGCTTGCGGCCGTCCGACATAAACCGCGGTCGAGTTGACCGCTACGATGCGCTGCGCCAGCGCACGTTTGTAGTCGTCCAGTGTGGAGGCGGTTGAGGTAGCGTCCGGCGTGGTGGTGGCGATTGGCGGCCGGGTTCCCGGCAGCAGGCCGGAGCAGCCACTCATCAGTACCGCTGTTGCGCAGTACAGTCCCATCCTGGTCTTGGCATTCATTGCAGTCTCCGAACGTGGCGTGGCATTACCGGTATCGTGGTGGCCTGTGCCCAGTGTGGCAAGCGTCGTTGCAAAAATCAATCGCCCGCCTTGGTTTTGTGCGGGCGGGTTTTGAGATGCAGAAAATTACTTGAGGTTCAATTCGGCTTTCAGAATCTGTCATGACAATGATGGGAATTTCCGATTGCTGAATGGAAATATGCAATTAATCCTTCTTTAATCGTCTTTTACCGGCGGTTTTGTATATAATTCTGCCGGGTTGATGAGCGCTTGTTGCAAGAGCGGATCAACAGGCCGGCGCATCGAAATACACTGCTTCGAAAAACTTTTCGAAACAAAATTTGACGAAGCGCTAGCTTATTTAAAAAAACCGTTGTACAATCTGCCCCCTTCAGGCGTAGTGACATACGCTAAGAAAGTTTGGCTGACTAAGTGTGCATTTTGGGTGCTTAGCTCAGTTGGTAGAGCGGCGCCCTTACAAGGCGTAGGTCGGGAGTTCGAGCCTCTCAGCACCCACCAAGTAGCCAGACGATCGTAAATGAAGTGCAGTTTAGGAGTGGTAGTTCAGTTGGTTAGAATACCGGCCTGTCACGCCGGGGGTCGCGGGTTCGAGTCCCGTCCACTCCGCCAAGAATACAAATGCCCGCGCAAGCGGGCGTTTTTATTTATACGTCCAGTTTCATATTCCCGTGTGCGGGAATATCGCTCTGCGGGGTGGAGGAAGCCGCCTGCGCGGCTTCCGGCGGACGCGAAGGGCTGCGCTTGCAAGCGCAGCAGCGGCCTGCAGCATGTAGGCGAGTCCCGTCCACTCCGCCAAGAATACAAATGCCCGCGCAAGCGGGCGTTTTTATTTGTAAGTCCAATTCATCTCAAAAGCGATCGCCGATAGTGCGCGTGATCGAACTTCCTTCCGATTTTTGCAACAGCAGCTTGCCATTGCGGATCACCAGCGTTTCGGTACTCTTGTCCCTGGTTTCGGCGATCCGGCCGATCGGGCCGACCGCCATGCTGATCTGGGTCGAGACCTTTACCTCTGCGCTCTTGCGGTCAGGGGCGATGTCGATATGGTCGATGGAGACCTGGTAGTTGGTCGACATCTGGCCGCCGGTCTGCCGTCCGGCCTGGGCCAGCGAGGTAAACATCTTGTCGAATTTGTCGCAGGACTCTTCCTTGTCGGCGTTCTCCTGAATCCGTCCCTGGCTGGTGGAATTGACTCCGGTACGGGTAAAATCCTTGGTCATCATCGCGCACAGCGCCTTGCTGCGGCCGTTCAGGATATGTTCGGTGGCGGTATCGTAAAAGCGGTTGACGCTTTCCTCGTCGATGGTATTTTGACGATTCCAATACCAACCACCTATCCCGATGGCAACTAACAATAAAATAATGACTCTCATGCTTCCTTAATCCTTTAAGCGGGAAAAACAGCCTCTAAAAAAGTTTTCATTCCGCCATGCCGACACCCGCCTGCGGGTTTACTATCGATGGAAGATGTAACTTAAATAGCCAGTAAGCTATAGAATATCTGTAGTGCAATAATTTTGATAGATAACTTAACAATCCCGCATCCATGCGAATATGCGAATGCCAGAAGATTTAGCGCTAATGTTTTTGCATGGAAATACATCCCGCATCCATTTCGCTGGAAAAATGCATTGGTGTCTGTTACGCGTGGCTGCTTGTTGCCAATCAAACTAGAAAAACAAATGGCAACCTACAGGAAATCGGGTACATGACACAGCAACGTTCAAGAGAATTCAATGCGATGGCGCTTGGCATGGTTGCCCGCGTCGCCTTGAGCGGCTTGCTGGATACATTGCTGCTATGGGGATTTTCGCGTGCCGGGGTAATCGAGCCGGAGATTGCGCTGCTGTATGGCATGGTCGTGGTGATCGTCAACGGCATCTTCTATTTGCTGATCCGCAGCGGAGTCAATCGTCGCTACAAATATCCCAGCATGATGTTTCCGCAGATGGTGACGGCGCTGTTGATGCAGACCGCTTTCATGATCATGGCGCCTCATGTTGGCTATCTGTTCCTGATCAATTTCTTCATTATCTACGGCTTCGGGTATTGGGACTGAGTACCTTCTGGTACGTGGTCAGCTGGCTGATCGGTTCGCTGGCGCTTGTGCTGGCCTTCAGTGTGATGGGGTCGCACTTGAGCTTCCCGGTCGCCACCAATTTCAGCCAGCTGCTGGTTTGCCTGTCCTTCATCCTGACTCTGGGGCGTTGCATCTACCTGGCCAACATGCTGAGCCGCATGCAGCGCAAGATGACCGAGAAGAACCAGCAGCTGGTGCAGGCCATGAAGCGGGTGCAGGAACTGGCCACGCGCGACGAACTGACCAACATCGAGAACCGTCGTTCGCTGATGGAAATTCTGGCGGTCGAACAGAAGCGCTTCCAGCGCGGCGGTACGCCGTTCTGCATCGCCATCCTTGATCTGGACGGCTTCAAGTCAGTCAATGACAATTTCGGCCATGCAGCCGGCGATATGGTGCTCAAGACCTTCGTCGAGATCGTGCGCAATGAAATGCGCTTGAGCGACCACTTTGCCCGTTATGGCGGCGATGAATTCGTACTGGTGCTGACCGGTACCACGGTCAGTGAAGGCGTGACTGCGCTCGACCGCATCTGCGCCGAAACTGAAGTCTACGATTGGAGCAAGTTTGGACAAGGCATTGTGCTGACTGCTTCGATCGGGATTACCGATTTCCGTCCGGGGGAAACCATCGACGCTGCATTTCAGCGTGCCGACATGGCCCTGTACGCGGCCAAATCGGCTGGGCGCAATCGCGTCATGATCAGCCCTGACAGTTTCGATACCTCAAGCGACGGCACCACCATCCGCGCGTTCTAGTTGGACTCTGCATAAGCTACTGCGCCCGGCAATCTCAACGCTGTGATGCTCACCGTACTTTCGTACGGCTGCGCTTCTCGCGCTGACATTGACGGGCTCGCTACGCTTCTGCAGAGCCCCTTGCCGGCTGTTAAAACTTGTTTTTAACTTAGGGCTTGGGCTTCGCCGCCTAATGCAAATACCAGGTCGTTGAGCATCTTGCTTAGTTCGCCGGTCATCAGCATCATGTCGGAATCGAAACGTTCGTCGTCGTTCTTGCTGCTGGTGTCGTTGCCTTCTTTCAGGACGTCCAGCGGCGCGATGCGTTTGATTGCCAAGGATTCGGTCAGGACGAAGGAAATGTGGTCGGCCCAGGTCATGGCCAGGCGCGTGCATTGCTTGCCGGCGGCGATGTGGCGCCGGACGTCGTCGGCTTCGATGGTGTGGCGTACGTAGCGGACGGTGGCCTTGCCCTCGCCGGTGGCGCGCAGTTCGGTGTCCTGGTCAACGGTGAAGCCGTGCGGCGCTTCATCCGATGCCAGCCAGTTGGTCATCGAGGTCAGCGGCGAGTGCGCGGTGCGCAGGCCGGAAATCTGCAATTTATCGACCGATGCCAGCAGCAGCTTGAGGATTTCCTCGGCCTTGGTCGGGCTGGCGGCGTCGATCACCAGCCAACCGTTGACCGGATCGATCCAGACCCAGGTATTGCGCTGGATGCTGAACGCGCGCGGCAGCAGTTCGTCGGTGATTTGTTCCTTGAGGTCCTTGAGCTGCTTGCGGCCGGGCGCAAAGCCTTGCTGCTCTTCAATCTCGGCGGCGCGCGCCTTGGTGACCTGGTTGACGACGGTGGCCGGCAACAATTTCTTTTCAGTGCCAAGCAGGATCATCATCTGGCGATTGACGGTATGCACCAGCATGCCGTTCTCGCGCGGCGACAGCCAGCCCTGGCTTTGCAATTCCAGACTGCTGCACTTGGCGAAAGCCTGCGGTGCCAGGAAGGCTTCCAATTGTTCTGCGGAGATGGCCCACGGAGCGGGAATTCGGAAAATTTGGAGATTTTTAAACCACATGGCGTTCCAATAAAATAAAGCAATCGCAGGCACGGCTTCATGGCCACACATCGTGCGGCGATTATGCTGTGCCCAAATCGGTTAAACGGGAAGTTTGAAGCAGCAGTTGCAGGCCAGGTCGCGCGAGGCCAATCCAGCCTGCAAAGTTAAATTGACGGGATGATCAGATACCCATATTGGTCAGTGTATCGGCGATTTCGCGCAATACCGGTTCCAGATGCG
Source organism: Collimonas arenae (assembly GCF_001584165.1). Classification (NCBI taxonomy): domain Bacteria; kingdom Pseudomonadati; phylum Pseudomonadota; class Betaproteobacteria; order Burkholderiales; family Oxalobacteraceae; genus Collimonas; species Collimonas arenae. The sequence continues at coordinate 4,610,249 of NZ_CP013233.1, read as the reverse complement.
GATGTTTCACTGCCAGCCGCGCCGAAATGCCTTGCGCGCGTTCCACCAATTCCGAGCGCAGATCGGGTTCCGGCGCTTTGGCGGCGATGTCTGCTGCATCTTTTTTGAGCAGGTCCTGGATGTCGATATCCAGCTTTTGCAGCAGTTCCTTCAGTTCATTATCGACTGTACCGTTGCTTTCCAGCGTGGTGTGGAGCTTTTGCAGTGATGCCTTGATATTGTCGATGGTCATGGTGTGCTACTCCTGAAGTAAGTGTTGCGGTTCCGTACAGGCTGGAACCGGCATGCATTTTGGGCCGACCGCAAGATTCGCGGTGCGTCCTGACTTGCCTATCATCTCACGCCGCTCGCGGCTTCTGCAACAATGCCTTCAAACTGGCCAGGCGGTTCTGCGGCGTGATCTGTTCGGCTTCGGTCGGCACTGCGTCGCCCTCGTCGAGCCGCATTTCCTTGACGAAGCGCGATATCTCGCAATGGATCGATTCGCCGGCGCGCTTGCGCTTCTTGCACCAGCTGACATGCAGGCTGCGCTGGGCGCGTGTGATGCCGACGTACATCAGGCGTCGTTCTTCCTCGATGCGGGCGGCGATGGTCTCGGGCGGCGCGTCCGGATCGCCCTTGTGCGGCAGGATGCCCTCTTCGACGCCGATAAGGAAGACGTGCGGGTATTCCAGCCCTTTGGAGGCGTGCAGGGTCGACATGCGCACCGCATCCGGTTCTTCGTCGCGCCCTTCCAGCATCGACATCAGCGCCACCATCTGGGTCAGTTCCAGCAGATTGCGCTCGTCGCCGTCGCCTTCCTTGCCGCCGTTGCCCTTTTCCTTCAGCCAGTTGGTGAAGTCCAGCACGTTTTGCCATTTGCCTTGCGCGGCGCGGTCGTCGAAGCTGTCGTACAGGTAATGCTCGTAATTGATTTCCTTCATCATGTCATCCAGCACCGCCGCCGCATTTTCGCCGCTGCCAGCCGGGCCGACGCGGCTGGCGCGCGCTTCCAGCTGGTTGATGAAATGGCAGAATTCGCGCAGCGGATACAGCTGGCGGTCGGTCAGCTTGGCTTCGATGCCGCCTTTGAACACGGCTTCGAACAGCGAGCACTGCCATTGGCCGGCCACTGTGCCCAGCACCTCCAGCGTGGCCTGACCAACGCCGCGCTTGGGCGTGGTGATGGCGCGGATGAAGGCCGGATCGTCGTCTTCGTTGGCGATCAGGCGCAGGTAACTGATGATGTCCTTGATTTCGGCGCGGTCGAAGAAACTTTGGCCGCCCGACATCGTGTACGGGATGCGTTCGCGCCGCAGCGCTTTTTCAAAAATTCGCGATTGGTGGTTGCCGCGGTACAGGATGGCGTAATCGGAGAACTTGGCGCGTCGCTCGAAGCGGTGTGCCGACAGCATGATCGCCACCTGCTCCGCCTCTTTCTCGTCATCTTCCATGCCCATCACCTTGATCGGATCGCCCAGGCCGTGTTCCGACCACAGCTTCTTGTCGAACAGCTTGGGGTTGTTGCCGATCACCGCGTTGGCGGCTTGCAGGATGCGGGTCGAGGAACGGTAATTCTGTTCCAGCTTGATGACTTTCAGGTCGGGGAAATCGACCTGCAGGGTTTTCAGGTTTTCGATGGTGGCGCCGCGCCAGGCGTAGATCGCCTGGTCGTCGTCGCCCACCGCGGTAAACATCGGTTTCTTGCCGAGCCCGGTCACCAGCAACTTGACCAGTTCGTACTGGCAGGTGTTGGTGTCCTGATATTCATCGACCAGCAGATAGCGCAGGCGGCGCTGCCATTTGTCGCGCACCGTTTCATTGCTGCGGAACAGTTCCACCGGCAACCGGATGAGATCATCGAAATCCACCGCCTGGTAGGCCGCCAGTGTCGCCACATAGCTGCGGTAGATGCGCGCGGCCTGGGCTTCGTCTTCAGTGACCGCCTGCTTGATGGCCTGTTCTGGATCTACCAGGCCGTTTTTCCACAGCGACATGGCGGTCTGGATGCGGCGGATCAGTTGTTTATCGGTGGTAATGGCCAGGTCTTGCACGATTGAAAAGCAATCGTCGCTGTCCATGATCGAGAAACGGTCTTTCAGGCCCAGTTCGCGCGCTTCCTGGCGCAGGATCTTGACCCGAGCGAATGAAAGGTGCTGACCGTGATGTGCTTGGCCTGTTTCGGATCCTTGAGCAGCTTGGCGATCCGCTCCTGCATTTCGGTAGCCGCCTTGTTGGTAAAGGTCAGCGCGGCGATATGCTTGGCGTCGTAGCCGCAATCCTCGATCAAGTGCTGGATTTTCTGCGTGATCACGCGCGTTTTGCCCGAACCGGCGCCGGCCAGCACCAGGCAGGGGCCGTCAAGATACTTGACGGCTTCCCGTTGGGGAGCATTCAGACCGAAATTGGGGGTAGACGACATAAGTGACAAGACAGCGACAAGCCGGAAGGAGCAAAGCGCTGTATTTTAACAGTGTGGGAGTGCTGCGACCCTGCTTACCGTCTTGCCCCAGCTAGGCCGCCGAATATGGGACAATTCGTCATCAACCCATTTGCCGGACATGCCATGAAATTCAGCCATCTGATCGAAATCAACGATCCCCTCAACCCGCTGATCGACACCTTGACGCGCGAGCAATTGTGGCGCGGGCTGGTCATGCGCGCCGAACAGCCGATGTTGTTTGTCGAGCATCTCGACGACTGCCAGCTATCCGAGCAGTCGATGCAGTCGGTCACGCGTGAGTTGCGCTATGGCAAAGTCATCGTGCGCGACATCGTCAGCTACCTGCCGCAGCTCCAGGTGCGCTACCAGGTGCCAAAACAGCAGGATATCGGCGGCTCCAACCTGATCATGACGATTGAGGAACCGGAGCCGGAAATGCTGTTTGTGCGTTTCGAGTATGAGGACGACGCCGTTGAGTTGCAGCCGGCGGCCCAGGCCGAACAAGAGTTTTACGACGAATTCCGGCGTTCCGCCTATCAGGAAGCCGATATCGACACGGTGCGTGTCATCCGCGAACTGGCTGCCGAAGGCCGGTTGGGATAAAACCCGGCTGCGGTCCTGATGCCGTAAAGTTAAGACGGGATTCCGCTTGTCGTGTCTTGTCTCGCTGCCCGTCCGGCCGACCCGGACTCGGCGCCCCGACTAGGTGTCTCCAGCTCGGCTCCCCGTCATTCCCGCGAGCGCGAGAATCCATTTTCAGTGCGCCCATTCAGCAATTTGGATCCCCGCGTTCGCGGGGATGACGAATGAGGTGTCTGTAGAGGCGGGGCGCGCAATTCATTCAAATCTTTACGGACCGGCTTTTATCGGAAGTTGTTTTCCACCGCAAACTTGATCAATTCCGCCTGGCCGTCGATATCCAGCTTGCGCTTGATGTTGAGCCGGTGCGCTTCGACGGTGCGCACGCTCAGGTCCAGTTCGCGGGCAATCTGCTTGTTCGATTCGCCGTTCGCGATGTGCTGCAGCACCTGCCTTTCGCGCGCAGTCAGCAACTGGCCCGGCGTCATTGGCCGCGCCAGTTTTTGCGCCAGCGCGGCGCTGTAATAGATCCCCCCTGAAATCACCGTTTCGATCGCGTGCACGATGTCCTTGCCAGGTGCGTCCTTGAGCACATAGCCGCGCGCGCCGGCCTGCACCGACTGCATCAGGTACTCGGTCTTGTCGTGCATGCTCAGGATCAGCACGGCGATTTCCGGGAAGTCCACATGAAAACGGGCGGTCAGGTCGATGCCGTTGATGCTGCCGCGCAGGTTGATATCCATCAGGATCAGGTCGATCGGCTGCTGCTCGGCGCGCTGCAAGGCTTCTTCGGCGCTGCCGGCCTCGGCTACGATGTCGAAATGCGGCACCGCCTCCAGCCGTGCGCGCAGGCCGTCGCGCACCAGCGGGTGGTCGTCGACCAGCATGATTTTGGTGGATGGTTGATCGGACATTGATTCTTTTCTGTGAGGCGCAGCGTTACGCCGCTTTCAATTGGGATCGGGGGATTGTGGCGAGCACAGTGGTGCCCGCTGACGATGAACTCACTTCCAGTTTACCGCCGACCGCTTCCAGCCGTTCCGCCATATTGCGCAGGCCGATGCCGCGTTTTGGATTGCCGTCGATCTGCGCCATGTCAAAGCCGACGCCATCGTCGTGCACGGTTAGCGTAATTGCTTGTCCATCGTCCTGCAAGTGCATGACGATCTGCTTGGCTTGCGCGTGGCGGGCAATATTGGTCAGGGCTTCCTGGGCGATGCGGAACAGCACTGTATTGACCACGGTGGGCATGTCATCGGTGTTGCCGGAGACGCTGAAATCGATCGGAGTGCCGGCGTGCGCCTGCCATTCCTGGCCGAGGTGGCCGAGCGCTGCCGCCAGGCCCAGGTCATCGAGGATGGCGGGCCGCAAGTCGTGCGAGATGCGGCGCACTTCGCCCAGCACATCGTTGAGTTGGCCGGCAGTGCGTTCGAAGTTGGTCCTGGCTGCGGCGGCATGCTGCGGACCGTTGTCGAGCTTGGCGATGCCGGCCTCGACCTGCAGCTTGATCGACACGAGCCACTGGCTGATGCCATCGTGCAAGTCGCGTGACAGCCTGGCGCGCTCCTCCTCCTGCGAGCGCACCACGCGCTGCGCCAACACCTTCAGCTTGGCGTCAGCGACGCGGTGTTCGCTGATATTCAGCACCAGCCCGGAAGCGCCGACCACCAGTGCGCTGAGGATGGCGATGCCGGCGATCCACCACATGGTGCTGAGGATATTGCCGGAGACCTGGGTATCGATCTTGTTGAGCGCATCGTCAACATCATCCAGATAGATGCCGGTGCCGAGCATCCAGCCCCATTTCGGCAGCGGCACGACATAGCCGAGCTTGGGAGCGACATGGTGGCTGGACGGCTTGGTCCACAGATAGCGTTCGAAGCCACCGCCGTTGCGGGCGCGTTCGATCAGGTGCTGGATGGTCAGGCTGCCGTTGGCGTCTTTCATGCCCCACAGGTTGCGGCCCACCAGTTCCGGTTGGCGCGGATGCATCAGGTTGTTGCCTTGCATGTCGTAGACAAAGAAATAACCATCGTCGCCGTACGACAGTTTGGCCAGGATCGCCTTGGCCTGGTCAAGGGTGGCCTGGTCGTTGCGGCCGGAATCGTACAGATGCGCGATCGAACGCGTGGCCAGCGCGACATAGTGGTTCAGCTCGGCTTCCTTGCTGGCCAGGTAAGCGGCCTGGATCGTCGCCCGTTGCTGCTGGCCGAGCGAGATCGCCTGGTGCCGCACCGCCAGCGCGATGGCGCACAACGCCAGGATCAGTGGGACGATCGCCAGGAAGATGATTTTTTGCCGTAATTTCATGGCGCTACTTTACTCGGAAATGCATGGGAATCCACAAAATCCCTTGGCCGCCGGGCTTGCACCGACAACCGCGTATACGTAGTTCTACCTAGAAATGCTGCGTAGTTCCTCGCTTGTTCCCAACCCGCATTTGCCAAATACTTGGCCGGCTACATTCGGGGGAGTTTTTGCGTCCTGGCAAATCGCCCTCTATCAATAAAAACAATATTTCACAAATTCATTCCCGGTTGGGAGGAGAACAATGAATCGTCTATTTTCAAAAATGGGCTGGCTTGCGCTGGCCCTGCTCGGTGCATTCGCGTTTGGCTATATCGGCCTGCAGCGCGGCGAATCCATCAGCGCCATCTGGATCGTGATTGCCGCAGTCTGCGTCTATCTGATCGCCTACCGTTTCTACAGCCTGTATATTTCCGACAAGGTGCTCGGCCTCGACGCCACACGGATGACGCCCGCGTACAAATACAACGACGGGCTGGATTATGTGCCGACCAACAAGAACGTCTTGTTCGGCCATCATTTTGCGGCGATTGCCGGCGCCGGCCCGTTGGTCGGTCCGGTGCTGGCGGCGCAGATGGGTTATCTGCCAGGCATGTTATGGATACTGGCCGGCGTGGTGTTTGCCGGTGCAGTGCAGGATCTGATGGTGCTGTTCATCTCGACCCGGCGCGACGGCCGTTCCCTTGGCGACCTGATCAAGTCCGAGCTAGGACCGATTCCGGGCGTGATCGCATTGCTCGGTACGTTCATGATCATGGTGATCATCCTGGCGGTGCTGGCGCTGATCGTGGTCAAGGCGCTGGCGGAATCGCCGTGGGGTACTTTCACGGTGGCGGCGACCATCCCGATTGCATTGTTCATGGGCGTCTACACCCGCTACCTGCGTCCGGGCCGGGTTGGCGAGATTTCGCTGATCGGCTTTGTGTTGTTGATGCTGGCGATTGTCGGCGGCCAGTATGTGCATGACCATCCGGTGTTGTCTGCGATGTTTACCTTCACCGGCAAGGAATTGACCTGGATGTTGATCGGTTACGGCTTCATCGCTTCGGTGCTGCCGGTGTGGTTGCTGCTGGCGCCGCGCGATTACTTGTCGACCTTTCTCAAGATCGGCACCATCGTCGGCCTGGCGCTGGGCATCGTGTTCGTCGCACCGACGCTGAAGATGCCGGCTTTTACCCAGTTCATGGACGGCTCCGGCCCGGTCTGGTCGGGTAGCTTGTTTCCTTTCCTGTTCATTACCATCGCTTGCGGCGCGGTATCCGGCTTCCATGCGCTGATTGCTTCCGGCACCACGCCCAAATTGCTGGAAAACGAACGCCACGCGCGCTTCATCGGCTACGGCGCGATGCTGATGGAATCGTTCGTCGCCATCATGGCGCTGATCGCTGCTTCCTGTATCGAGCCGGGCGTATACTTCGCCATGAACAGCCCGGCGGCACTGATCGGTACTACCGTCGATTCGGCTGCGCAGGCGGTGTCGCAATGGGGCTTCTACGTGACGCCGGAAATGCTGGCGCAGGTAGCCAAGGATGTCGGCGAGCACAGCATCATTTCACGCGCCGGCGGTGCGCCGACCCTGGCGGTCGGCATGGCGCACATCCTGTCGAGCATCGGCGGTGGCCAAGTCATGATGGCGTTCTGGTACCACTTTGCGATCCTGTTTGAGGCGCTGTTCATCCTGACCGCGGTGGATGCCGGCACCCGCGCCGGCCGCTTCATGCTGCAAGACCTGCTCGGCACCTTCGTGCCTTCCATGCGCAAGATCGATTCGGTGCCGGCCAGCCTGATCGCAACCGCATTGTGTGTCGCCGGCTGGGGTTATTTCCTGTACCAGGGCGTGGTCGATCCGTTGGGCGGCATCAACACCTTGTGGCCGCTGTTCGGCATTTCCAACCAGATGCTGGCGGGAATTGCGCTGATCCTGGCGACCTGCGTGCTGTTCAAGATGAAGCGCGACCGCTTCGCCTGGGTCACCATCTTGCCGACCATCTGGATTCTGATCTGCACGCTGACGGCCGGCTGGCAAAAGATGTTCGACGCCAATCCGCGCGTCGGCTTCCTGGCGCATGCCGAGAAATACCAGGCGGCGCTGGCGGACGGCAAATTGCTGGCGCCGGCCAAGTCAATCGCGCAGATGCAGCAGGTGATTTTCAACGACTACCTGGATGCCGGCCTGGCTGGTTTCTTCATCCTGGTGCTGCTCAGTATCCTCGGGTTTGGCATCAAGACGGTGCTGGCGGCACGCGCAGTCAACAAGCCGAGCACCAAGGAAACGCCATTCGAATCGCTGCCGGCAAGTGCCCTGCCGTCAGCCTGAAAGGCCAAGCATGCTGGAAGAACTGTCGAAAGCGGGACGCTATCTCGGGCAAACCATGCGGTTGATGGTGGGTTTGCCCGAGTACGGCACTTACGTCACGCACATGGAGAACACCCATCCCGGTGAACCGATGATGAGTTACGAAGAGTTTTTCAAGGAGCGCCAGGAAGCCCGTTATGGCGGCAATGGCCGGGTGGGACGCTGCTGCTGAGAGCGGTGCTCCACGTAGATTTGAGTAGTTTTGCATCCTATGGGGGATGTGTTTGCCGACCGCTTATCCGGTCGGCATTTTTTTTGACTTGGCCAGCTACGGATCAGCCGCCGACTTGCCCGCGATAGGCAGTGCCGCTCATTTCAGCTTCGCGATACAGCGTAATGACGCGCAGCAGGCGGCCGATGAACATGCCGTTGAATATGCCATACAGTGCGCACACCGTTGCGACGAAAGCGCTTTCGTGCGCCAGCTGCGGCTGGACCGCAATCAGCACGGCAACCGTGTATTTGGTCACGAAAATCCCCATCATTAACACCAGCGGCAACCAGCTGCCGCGCTGGAACAACACGCCGCGTTCCGGATAAGGAATCACACGGTCACTGCGGAACAGACGCCAGTTGAGGGCTACGGCGACGGCAGCGCTGGCGCACCAGCACAGCGCGGTCAGCGGCGTGATGCCGAAAATCGCCGACATACCCTGCCAGGACAGCGCCAGCATCACCAGAGGGATGACGGATATCTTTCTCAGCGTGACTTCACGATCAACGCTGGCCAGGAGGCCGCGATAGACCAGGAAGGCCAGCAGCGCCCAGACCCAAAGTGGGGTGTGTGAAATGATTTGTGCCAGCATGTTGTACTCCCGTTGATTGATCTGCAGCGATTATCTGGTCGCTGCAGATGCGGGAGTAGCGGAAAGCGACGAAATGCAGGAATACGTCGTGAATCGACCGCTGGCGCGGATGGCGTGCAGCAGGGTTATCCCCTGCCCCGTTATCCCCTGCCGGGCTAATGATTAGCGGACTTCCGCCGTGTACTGGAAGCGCTCCGCCGGGACAAAGGATGTGCGCCACTCAACCGGTTCGCCGGCGTGATCCAGCATCAGCCGCTCCACGCAGATCGCCACGGTCTTGGTTTTCAGCTTGAACACGGCAGCATTGGCGCGGTTCAGCGGCTTCGCCGTCAGGTCGTCAATGGCGCGCGAGACCAGCACGTCGCATTCACTCTCGTAGACCGGATACAGGGATGCCGGAGAGTTGCTTTTTAGGTATTTTTGTAGCTTCCTGAAGCGCGCCAGCGGCAGCCAGATGTGTTCTGACAGCACGATTTCGTCGTCCAAAGAACGGGTGCGATGCAGATACAGCGCCTTGTCGCGCGGCTTGAGTTTGAGTTTGTCAGCCACTGCAACCGGTGGCACCTCGGTTGTCATCGAACGGATTTGTGCTGTCGGCAGCGGATTTTTGGTCTTGCCGTGGAGGCGCACGAAACGCAGCATCGAAGAGCGTTCGGCAGCGCGCGCGACAAACGTCCCGCGTCCTCGCACGCGATCGACAACGCCATCGGTGACCAGCGCGTCCAGCACCTTGCGCATGGTGCCGACAGCGATTTCATATTCAGCGGCCAATTTATCTTCGGACGGCAGCGCTTCATCGGCTGCCCAGCTACGCAAAGTGATTCTTTGCAGCAGATCGTCACGGACCTGGAGGTAGCGCGGCAAGCGCGGATCAGACCCATTTTCCAAAGGGAGAGACGTATTTTTTGCGAGAGAGACGCGTTTTTTTTCAGGAGAGGCGTGTTTTTTTTGGAGAGAGACGCGTTTTTTTTCGGCAGAGACGCATTTTTTGCACTTTTTTTGATCAGCATTAACAACATTTCAAACTTGGAACGGGAGCGCAATTTACCAAGTTCCAATTGTTTTTACAATACCTATATGAATCTCTACTTCTATACAGAACCAGAGATTCACATATCGATCACCAGGCTAGCTGCGGCTCAGCGCTATTTGCACCGAACGCGGTTTGCGTTCCGCCAGCCACAGCAACACGATCGCCGCCGCCGAATAAATCCAGTAGTCGACAGGCACTGCACCCAGCCAGTGCTTGTGCCACGGCACGTCGGCTGGGTTGAAGCGCGCCAGCCCATAAGCGGGATTGAGGACAAACCAAAGCCAGTCTTCGCTGATCCAGAAGGTCATGATGGAAGCCATGATGCGACATTCGCCGCGCCAGTCCCAACTGCCGTTGAACCAGATCGGATAATGGAACATTAGTGCAATGAATGGGAAGATCCAGGCGTGGTAACCGGTCATGGCGCGGCCGCCCCAAAAGATGTCGAGCAACCAGTGATGCTCGATGCGCCAGGTCGGCAGGTTGGCGGCCCAGCCGGCGGCGCCTTCGATCTGGATTTCGACGTTGGCGAAAAAGAAGGCGCTCAGCACTGCCCAGAACAGCATGCCGAACAGGCGGCGGAAAGATGTCGTCATAGTTTGCTCAGTACGGTTTGTAATACGCTACGGCCAGCATCGGGTTTTCCCAATGCCAGGCTGCGTTGTTTCAGGCGCTGCAGCAGCTCTGGCTGCTGCAGCAGTTGACGCACGCGATATTCGAGCGCGGTCAGATCAATGGCTTTCAGTGCTGCGCCCTGTTCCAGCAAGTAATCGGCGTTGCGTTCTTCCTGACCCGGGATCGGTGAATGGATGATCATCGGTACGCCCATCGCCAAGCATTCGGATGTGGTCAGGCCGCCTGGTTTGGTGATCGCCAGGTCAGCGCAAGCCATCAGCTGTTCAACCTGGCTGGTGAAGCCAAACGGGAACAGCCGGCCCGGATGCGCCGCCGCCAGTTCCTGCAAGCTGGCCAGCATTGCCGCATTCTTGCCGGCCAGCGCCACCAGCTGGAAATCTTCGGGCAAGGTCAGCAGTCGCTGGACGGTCTTGTCGAGGCCGCCGATGCCGGCGCCGCCAGACATCATCAATATGGTCTTGCGTTGCGGATCGAGGCCGAACAGCGCCGCACAGCGTTGCCGCTCCAGTGGATAGCCGAAGCCCGGCATGATGGGAATGCCGGTCACGTGCACCGCATCGGCGGCCAGTCCGCGGGTGCGCATGCGATAGGCGATTTCTTCGGTGGCGGCGAAATAGCCGCGCATGTGCGGCTGCAGCCACATGCTGTGCAGGTCGAAATCGGTCACCTGCACCCAGACCGGGCAGGTCACGCGCTGCTTGCCGATTTCACGCGCCAGCAATTCGGCCGGCAGGAAATGGGTGCAGATGATGGCGTCCGGCGCGGCCGCCCGGATCGCCGCGCGCAGCGGCCGGGTACTGATGCGCTCGATCGCGCGCCGCAATTTCTGGCCAGGCGAACTGCTTAGCGCGGTGTCACTTTTTTGATAGACATAACCCCACAGCGCCGGGTGCCGGTTAACCAGGTGCAGGTAGAGATCGGTGTACACCGCGCGGAAACCGGCCGGCACGAAATCCATGGCATCCAGATGTACTGCTTCGGTATCCGGGAATTCAATCGCCGCGTGCGCCTTGAGCGCCTCAGCGGCGCGCATGTGGCCGGCGCCGGCGGAGACACTTAACAGTAAAAGTTTGCGGGGACGGTGCGGAAAGGTCGGACTAGGCGACAACTCATGTGCTGGCTTATCTATAATGATGGACTCCGCCAGATGTTGATGTGCTCCGAAGAATAAAGACAGCTGCTTTCAAGCGTACTCCTTGCAATCGGGATTCAATCTCTTACAGAGCGGATGCATCTTGCCGTTAAGGCTGCAATGCGTCGGCCAATCACGCTGATGATAGGCACAAATCGGCGCTGAGTAAAATGACATTTATGACAAACCATTGGCGCGCCACCGCTTCAATAATGAAGCGCCGCGCCGTTTCCGAAAGATAGCAATATGCCTACCTCCCGCAAGCCGCTCGACGGCTTGGCCATGAGCCTGATGTTGATCCTGTGTACCTGCTGGGGTTTGCAGCAGGTAGCGATCAAGGTGGCGGCGCCGAGCATTTCGCCGATCTTGCAGAACGGTTTGCGTTCGGCGGTGGCGGCGTTGCTGGTGAGCGGCCTGATGTGGTGGCGCGGCAGCAAATTCTCGCTGACCGATGGCAGTTTCTGGCCGGGATTGGTTACCGGCCTGCTGTTCGCCGGCGAATTCCTGTGCGTGTCGATCGGCTTGAATTACACCACCGCTTCGCACATGTCGGTGTTCGTCTACACCGCGCCGATTTTCACCGTGCTCGGCTTACACTGGCTGGTGCCGGGCGAACGTTTCGGCCTGACCCAGTGGCTGGGCGTGCTTGCGGCTTTTGCCGGCATCACCGTGGCGTTTGCCGGTGGCTTCGAAGCCGGCGCCGGTTTCAGTCACACCTTGATCGGCGATGCGCTCGGCGTGCTGGCGGCTGTGTTCTGGGCGGCGACCACCATCATGATCAAGCGTAGCGTGCTGTCCAATGCCGCGCCTAGCATGACCCTGTGGTATCAACTGACCGTCGCGGCGGTGACGTTGCCGCTGCTGGCGCTGCTCACGGGCCAGGCTGACGTGGCGCCGCTGAGCAGCCTCATGTGGGCCAGCCTGGTGTTCCAGTCGCTGATCGTGGCCTTTGGTAGCTTCCTGACCTGGTTCTGGATGCTGCGCCGCTACCTGGCGTCGCGGCTGACCGTGTTTTCATTCCTGACGCCATTGTTCGGCGTCAGTTTCGGCGTGCTGCTGCTGGACGATCCGATCGGCATGCCGTTTGTGTTCGGCGCGCTGCTGGTCTTGAGCGGCATCGTGTTGGTGAATTGGCAGCGTGGCTGAGTAATCATTGTGCAGTCTGCATGTCGATTTTGGCAGTGGCTGTTCGATTAGCTAGCGAGGCCCCTGAATCCGTGGCTCGTTGCCTCTTGCAGAACAGAGCCCGCCATCTTTGGAGAGACTGGCCATGAGTAACCCTTCCATTCATCACGCCGGTGCAGGCGTGCATCACGACCGCCGCTGGCTGGCGCTGATCGTGCTGTGTCTTGGCGTGCTGATGATTGTGCTCGACACCACGATCGTCAACGTCGCGCTGCCATCGATCAAGACCGACCTGCGTTTCTCAGATACTTCGCTGGCCTGGGTGGTGAACGCCTATATGCTGACCTTTGGCGGCTTCCTGCTGCTGGGCGGCCGCCTCGGCGATCTGTATGGGCACCGGCGCTTGTTCCTGATCGGGATTGCACTTTTTACACTGGCATCGCTGGCCTGCGGCTTGTCCGGCACACAAGGCTTTTTGCTGGCAGCGCGCGCGGTACAGGGATTGGCCGGCGCGGTGGTGACGGCGGTGGCTTTGTCGCTGATCATGGATTTGTTTACCGAGGACGGCGACCGCGCCAAGGCGATGGGAGTCTATGGCTTCGTCTGCGCCGGCGGCGGCAGCCTGGGCGCGATGCTGGGTGGCGTGCTGACCGCCAGCCTGAGCTGGCACTGGATTTTCCTGGTCAACCTGCCGATCGGCATTGTCGTCATCATACTGTCGCGACGTTTGCTGCCTGCTGCGCTCGGCCAGGTGCTGTCGCGGCATCTGGACGTGTTTGGCGCCATCACTGTTACGGCAGCGCTGATGCTCGCCGTGTACGCGATCGTCAACGGCAACCAGGCCGGCTGGACCTCGTATCGCACGTTGGGCCAGCTGGCGCTGGCTGTGGCATTGCTGGCGGCATTCCTGGTGATCGAAACGCGGGTGCACACGCCGCTGATGCCATTGCGCCTGTTCCAGTTGCGTAACGTCGCGGTGGCCAATGCGGTGGGTGTGTTGTGGGCGGCGGCGATGTTCGCCTGGTTTTTCCTGTCGGCGCTGTACCTGCAGCTGGTGCTTGGTTACAACCCGTTGCAGGTCGGCTTGGCATTCCTGCCGGCCAATCTGATCATGGCGGTATTTTCACTGGGCATCTCGGCCAAATTAGTCATGCGTTTCGGCATCCGGCGGCCACTGGCGATCGGCTTGCTGATGGCCGCCTGTGGCCTGTTGCTGTTTGCACGGGCGCCGGTCGATGGCCATTTCATTGCTGACGTGCTGCCAGGCATGATCGTGCTTGGCCTGGGCGCCGGGATTGCCTTCAATCCGGTGCTGTTGGCGGCGATGAGCGATGTTGCGCCGTCCGAGTCCGGGCTGGCTTCGGGGTGGTCAATACGTCGTTCATGATGGGAGGAGCGTTGGGACTGGCGGTGCTTGCCAGTTTGGCAGCGTCCCGCAGCGAGGGTTTGCTGGCTGCCGGCTATGCGCAAATCGATGCGCTCAACAGCGGTTATCAGACGGCTTTCCTGGTAGGAGCGTGTTTTGCGGCTTTAGGCGCGGTGCTTGGCGCCTTGCTGTTACGTACCAAAACCGTGGCCGATGCGGTGCCGGCTTGACCGGCAATCCGCATCGCACTCTTGGCTTAAGCCTTGAAAGTGCCTTCCGAGACCAGCGCTTGCAATGGCAGGCGCGGGCTTGGCTCTTCCTTGGCGCGCAGGCCTTCCGGCAGCATCGCCTTGTCGCCGATCTTGCCGATGGCTACTGCCGCTTCAATCGCGAAATTGGCTGGCACGCCTAGCACTGAACGGGTCTTTTCCTTGTCGAAACCGGCCATGCCGTGCGCGTGCCAGCCGGACAGGCTGGCTTGCAGCGCCAGGTAGCCCCAGGCGGCACCGGTGTCAAACGAATGGGTTGGCGCCGGCAATTCTTCGCTGCTGCCCGGTGGCGCAAAAGTAGTTTTCGACAACACGATCACCAGCGCTGAGGCGTTTTCAGCCCAACTGCGGTTGAAATCATTGAGCAGGCCCAGCAGGCTGTTCCAGTGCGGTGTGCCGCGGCGGGCGAAGACGAAGCGCCAAGGCTGCGAGTTGTAGGACGAAGGCGCCCAGCGCGCTGCTTCCAGGATAGTCAGCAATTCTTGTTCGGAGATCTCGTCATTGGCATAGGCGCGTGGCGACCAGCGGTTGAGGAATTGCGGGTGGGCCGGATGATCGGCAACGCGTGGCGTGGTTTGGGTCATGTGAATTCCTGTTGAATGGTACAGAAGGACGGCAAAATATCGTTGCCCGAATACAAGCAGGCAAGGCTTGGCATCTTAGCAGCAGTTTTTCATGCTTGCAGGGTAGCGTGGATTTCGGCATCGTGTATTACCGCCATGGGCAAGCCAGGTGAAGATTGCTGCGCCAAGCCGGTATAATCAAGATTGCCTGGGAGTTCTTCAAGAAATTGAGCAACCCTCTTAGATTTTTTGCATAATCCGGTGCGTTTGCCGTACCACTGACTACCTATCCTATGCTTGCACCACAAAAACAACAGATCATCGACCTTTTCAACGCCGCATTGCAACCTATCGTTGCCGGCACCGAGCTGCAGCCGACAGTGACGCTGGAGCGTCCGCGCGATCCGTCGCATGGCGATGTCGCCTGCAATATCGCGATGCAGCTGGCCAAGCCGCTGAAAAAGAATCCGCGCGAACTGGCGCAAACCCTGGTGGCGGCAGTGCTGGCCGCCAGCAAACAGGGCAATCTGATCGAGGCTGTGGAAATTGCCGGGCCGGGCTTCATTAACCTGCGCCTGACCGCCGCGGCCAAGCAGCAAGTGGTCAAGACGGTGCTGCAGGAAGCTGCCGCATACGGCAAGAGCCAGCTCGGCGCCGGCAAGAAAGTGCTGGTCGAGTTCGTTTCGGCCAATCCGACCGGCCCGCTGCACGTCGGCCACGGCCGTCAAGGCGCGCTCGGCGATGCATTGTCGGCATTGTTCGAAGTGCAAGGTTTTGATGTCACCCGCGAGTTTTATTACAACGACGCCGGCGTCCAGATCGCCACCCTGGCGACATCGGTGCAGGCGCGCGCCAAAGGTTTCAAGCCGGGCGAGGCCGGCTGGCCGGAAAATGCCTATAACGGCGATTATATTGCCGACATCGCCCAGGATTTCCTTGCCAAGAAGACGGTTTCGGCCAGCGATGGCGAACCGGCTACCGCCAGTGGCGACATCGAAGATATCGAATCAATCCGCAAGTTTGCCGTGGCCTATCTGCGCCGCGAGCAGGATCTGGATTTGCAGGCTTTCGGCGTCAAGTTCGATAACTATTACCTGGAATCCTCGCTGTACAAGGATGGCAAGGTCAACGGCGCGGTCGAGGCCTTGATCGCTGCCGGCGTCACCTATGAATTGGATGGCGCGCTGTGGCTGCGCACCACCGACTATGGCGACGACAAAGACCGCGTGATGAAGAAGACTGATGGCACATACACTTACTTCGTGCCGGATGTCGCCTATCACGTGGTGAAATGGCAGCGCGGCTTCGGCAAGGTCATCAACATCCAGGGCAGCGACCATCACGGCACCATCGCCCGCGTGCGCGCCGGCCTGCAGGCGCTGAATATCGGGATTCCACAAGGCTACCCGGATTACGTGCTGCACAAGATGGTGACCGTCATGAAGAATGGCGAGGAAGTGAAGATTTCCAAGCGCGCCGGTTCTTATGTGACGCTGCGTGACCTGATCGAATGGTCGGCCGGCGAAGATACCGCCGCAGAAGGTGTTGCGGATAGCCCGCGCGATCTGACACGCGGCCGTGACGCGGTGCGTTTTTTCCTGATTTCACGTAAGGCAGATACCGAATTCGTGTTCGATGTTGATCTGGCCCTGGCCAAATCCGACGAAAACCCGGTCTACTATGTGCAATACGCGCATGCGCGCATTTGCTCGGTGCTGGCGCAATGGACCGGCGACGAGGCCAGCCTGGCCAATGTCGATCTGAGCCCGTTGGTCGCGCCGCGCGAAGCCAGCCTGTTGGCCAAGCTGGCCGAATATCCGGACATGCTGCAACATGCACTGGAAGAGCTGGGCCCGCACCAGGTAGCGTTCTATCTGCGTGATTTGGCGGGGAGCTGCATAGCTACTACAATGCTGAGCGGGTATTGGTCGACGACGAGGCGCTCAAGATGGCGCGTCTGGCGCTGATGTATGCAACCCGTCAGGTATTGCGCAACGGCCTGGCGCTGCTGGGCGTATCGACACCGACCCGGATGTAATTTACAAGTAAAGCAGGTGGCTCTGAAATTTGTTGGATAGTGCGGCAGTCTTGAGAGACGGTCTATAGAGGGGGCCTTAAAAACCGTAGCGGCTCAAGGTCTGGTCGAGAAGCGCAGCTGTATTTCGGGTACAGCGAGCATCGCAGGCCGGAGATTGGGTTGCGCAGTAAGTTTTTAGAGGCCTCGTAACCAGGATGTCATTGGGGAAGTATGAGCAAACTTAATACTAAGCAGGCTGGCGGTACTTTACTGGGCCTGATTTTCGGCCTGATCATCGGTTTGGCGATAGCGGTAGTGGTGGCGATCATGATCACCAAGACGCCAACGCCGTTCACCAACAAGACCACGAAAGCCGACAAGGCGCCGGAAGCCATCACCGCGCCGGTGGCGTCGACGCCGGCTGCTGGCGGCGATCAGTTGCCGGACCCGAACAAATCCCTGTACGGCAACAAGGAGCCATCGAAGGAAGCTGCCAAAGCGTTTGCTCCACCTGCGCCGGATGCCAACCCGCCGGCAGTCGTGCCGCCGGTTTCTGCCGAGAAGAAGCTGGATGCGCTGGTCGCCAAGGCGCAGGACAAGACCGCTCCGATCGTCGATAAATCCACTGCCGACAAGACCAAGAAGGCCGCAGGCGATATCGCCGAAGCCAAGACCAAGGCTGGCGCTGACGACAACTGGATCTATTTCCTGCAGGTCGGCGCGTTCCGCGAGCAGAGCGAAGCTGAAAGCGCCAAGGCGCGTCTGGCCCTGATGGGATTCGAAGCCAAGATCAGCGAACGCCAGGCCGATACCGGCTCCTTGTACCGGGTACGGGTAGGCCCATTTAATCAGCTCGAAACAATGAACCGGATTCGCGGGAAGTTGTCAGATAACGGCGTTAATGCAGCCGTGGTGCGCGCTGCTAAATAATGAGGCGGATGTAAGTACATATTTTCTTCGAAATCTAGAAAAAGGATAATCATGCGTTTTTTTCAAAAAGTATTTGCTGTTGCCGGTCTTAGCCTGAGCCTTGGCCTGGTTGCCGCCAGCGCCGGCGCATCGCCGGCCAATCCGGTGGCAGGAACCGACTACAAGGTGCTCGATAATCCACAACCAACCGATAGCGGCCTGGGAAAGAAAGTGGAAGTGACGGAATTCTTCGGTTATTTCTGTCCGCATTGCAATGCGCTGGAGCCGACGCTGGAAGAGTGGATCGCCAAGCAGGGCGACAAGATTTCCTTCAAGCGCGTACCGGTTGACTTTGGCGATCCGAGCGCCGATCCGAAGAAATCGCCGTATGTAGCGCAGAAGAAGCTGTACTACACGCTGGAAGCAATGGGCAAGATTCCAGAGATGCACAAGAAGGTCTTTAACGCCATTCACGTGCAACGTCAAAACCTGAACAGCGATGCCGGCGTTGCCGATTTCGCCGCCAAGCAAGGTCTCGACAAAGCCAAGTTCCTGGAGATTTACAATTCCTTCAGCGTGCAAACCAAGGTTACCCGTGCTACCCAGTTGCAGAACGCCTATAAGGTCGACGGCGTGCCGATGCTGGTAGTCGATGGCCGTTACGTCACGTCGCCGTCGATTGTCGGCGTCAATCCGAATGCAGGCAAGACCGAGCCGGAACTGTTCAAATCGACATTGCAGGTCATGGATGGCCTGGTAGCCAAAGTCGCTGCAGGAAAAAAATAAGCCATCCGCCGACATGGTCGGCTGATGGATATTGAAAAGTCCGCCACTCGCAAGAGGGCGGGCTTTTTTATCGGCTGCGGTCGATAGGCATTGCCACTCAAGATTAGGCGCAATCATGAAACGAGTATTTATCACAGGCGCTTCCAGCGGCATCGGCGCCGCGCTGGCGCAATATTATGCTGAGCAAGGCGCGGCCCTGGGACTGGTGGCCAGGCGGCAACCGGTGCTGGAGCAACTGTTGGCGGGTTTGCCGCATCCTGAGCGGCACCGTCTGTATGCGCTGGACGTCAACGATCATGCGGCGCTGACCGCCGCCGCTGAAGATTTCATCGCTGCCGGCAACGGTGTCGATGTGGTGATCGCCAGCGCCGGGATTTCCCAGGGCACGCTGACCGAATACGCGGAAGATCAGCAAGTGTTCGAACAAGTGTTTGCTACCAATGTGCTGGCGACGGTCGCTACCTTCACGCCGTTCATTGTGACCATGAAGCGGCAGGCGCAGTCGGGCCGGCGCGACTTGCGGCTGGTTGGCATCGGCAGCGTGGCCGGTATCCGCGGCCTGCCGGGCGCCGGCGCCTACAGCGGTTCGAAAGCGGCGGTGATCAGCTATTGCGAATCGTTGCGGGTTGAATTGCGCGACAGCGGTATCAAGGTGGTCACCATCGTGCCAGGTTATATCGACACGCCGATGACACAGGTTAACCACTACAAGATGCCGTTCCTGATGCCGGTGTCGCAGTTCGCCGCAAAGACCGGCGCTGCGGTCGCGCGCGGCAGCAGTTATCAGGTGATTCCGTGGCAGATGGGCGTGGTCGCCAAGTTGTTACGGCTGCTGCCGAACTGGCTGTATGATTTTGCCTTTTCCAAAGCGCCGCACAAGGCGCGCAAGAGCGAGAGCTGATCTATGGATTTTCATTCTTTCTTTTTGTTCGTGCTCACCGAATTCGCGCTCTCGTTATCGCCTGGTCCGGCGGTGATGCTGGTAGTCGCCTACGGGATTACACGCGGCTGGAAAAAATCGCTATTCGCAATTCTCGGCATCCTTGCCGCGAATGCCATCTATTTCGCCATCTCGGCGACTGGCCTGGGGGCGTTGATCGTCGCTTCTCATACCTTGTTCACGGTGGTGAAGTGGCTGGGCGTGGCTTACCTGGCGTATCTCGGCTTGTCGGCGATATTCGGCCGTCCCTCGCCGATTACGGCGTCGCAGCTAAACAACAAGAACGCTTCCGGCTGGAAAATCTGGCTGAGCGGCCTGACTCTGCAACTGGCCAATCCCAAGGCCCTGATTTTCTTCATCGCGATCTTGCCGCAATTCGTCAACCCGGCCGGCAATGTGTCGTTGCAAATGGTCTGGCTGGCGGCTGGTTCGATCATTCCGGAATTTTTTATCCTGCTTGGTTATGCGGTGCTGGCGGGGAAAATGCAAACAGTAGCGACGCGTCCGAGTTTTGCCAGGATTACGGATCGGGTTGCTGGGAGTTTGATGTTGGGAGTGGCTATGATTGTGGCGGCGATACAGAAGTAGTTTTAGAGTGGGCAGTTCGTGCCCACCGCGTAGTTTAGGTCGTTTCGTCGTTACCTAATGCGGTTACTACTCCGTGGAAGCTAGCCGGGGGTAGCCCGGCAGCTAGTCACTTTTCTTGCTTCGCCCCCTAGCCGGGCGCAAAAAAAGTAACCAAAAGAAGGCGATCGCACAGCCGTTGCCCGCCTACGGCGGGTTCCCAAATGAGCCGTGCGCCAGTCGGATGGGACACAAACTCGCTGCGCTCAAACATGTGTCCCATCATTCCCGACTGTCACCCGCCCCATTTGGCAACGTCAGCATGCGAAAAGTCAAAAGCAACGGCAACAGCCAATTCAAAAGCAGCGTCAAGACCAACAGCAACGTCAAAACCAACCCATCGCAGTTAAATGGGGTCGGAGTTTTTTTCGCGGCTTTTTGCGAAAATTACACTTCCCGCGCAGCTCTGACCCCATTTAACGGACTACGGAGTGCATGCCGTTGCATTCGTCGGTTTTGAGGAAGCGCTACGAACATTTGATCCCACGATCGCGATGCCGCGTGGGCACGATGTGCCCACCCTACGTTCGTATCAGGTTGCGCTGAAACGGTAGACCTGATCGGCATCCAGGCGGCGGTTAGGGTGCCGTCAAACCATAGCTTGTGCAAATGCGCCAACGCCTCGCCCAGCGCGAACGTCATTTGATGCGCATCGAGCGGGCGGCGGAACATGATCGGTACGATGTCGCTGGCCGATTGCGGCGCCTCCGCGCAGGCTTTCATTACTTCTGCCAGCCGTTCGCGGTGATGCTGCTGCAACTGATCGATGCGTATCTGCAAACCGCGGAATGGCTTGCCGTGCGACGGCAGCACCAGCGTATCGGTCGGCAGCTCGCGATATTTTTCCAATGAATCCATATACTGCTGGACCGGATTGGATTCCGGCTCGATCGCGAACACCGAGACATTGGTGGAAATCCGCGGCAACACCATATCGCCCGAAATCAAAAGATGCAGGTCGTCGCAATACAGCGCCACATGCTCCGGCGCATGACCGAAGCCGGTGATTACGCGCCATTGGTGGCTGCCGATGCGAACGTCCTGCCGATCGGCCAGGCGATGGTAGGCCAGCGGCACCGCCGGCACCATCGACGGATAGTAAGACTTGCGTTGGGCAACTTTGGCGACGACCTCCGGATCGTGCATGCCGTGCCGCTGGAAATGCGGCAACGCTGCGCTGCCGTCAGCGCCGGGCAGTGCGGCCGACATGATGCGCGCCGACAGATAATCACCGGCGCTCATCCACAATGGTGCCTGCCAGCGCGTGCACAGCCAATCGGCCAAGCCGACGTGATCCGGGTGGCAATGCGTGACCAGCACCCGCAATATCGGCAAGCCGCGCAGCTGAGTGTCGAAAATGCTCTCCCAGGCCGCGCGTGTCGCATCGTTGGCAATGCCGCAATCGACGATGGTCCAGCCGTGCTGGACGCCGGCTGCGGTTTCGATACTGTCCTCCAGTAGCCACAGGTTGATGTGATCAAGCGCAAACGGCAAGCCCATGCGCAGCCAGTACACACCGGGCGCGACTTCGAGCGTGGCGCCGGCGGCCGGAAGGGTATCGCCAAACGCATAGCTGAGTTGGGCTTCGAGAGCATTCATCTGGGATTTCCTTTTTGTTATCAATGACTTGCGGACTGGCACTGCGTATTGTCGCCGCTAAACCGTAGGCTAGTAGTTTTTCGGTGTTTTCATTTTCGGCCGGCGCGCCTACAATGTGCTTTACGTTAACGTTAACTGCCATTGTACCTAAACCAGAATTTCCTGTTCCCTGATGCCAACTTGACCATGCCGACCTACACCATCACCGAACTATCGCGTGAATTTGACATTACCCCGAGGGCGATCCGCTTCTATGAGGACCAGGGTTTGCTGAGTCCGAAACGCGATGGCGCCGGCGGCCGCAACCGGGTGTATGCGGCGCGCGAGCGCACCCGCCTGAAGCTGACCTTGCGCGGCAAGCGGCTGGGGCTGACGCTGTCGGAGATCAAGAGCCTGGTCGACATGTATGACACGCCCAAGGATTCGGCGCCGCAGCTGGAGCTGTTCCTGGAAGTGCTGGCACGTCATCGCGAGCATCTGGAACAGCAGCGCGAAGATATCGAGGTGACCCTGGCTGAGATCAGCGCGCACGAGGAAGAATGCCGGCGTCTGTTGAGCAGCGGGCAGTTGAGTGATCACGCTGCGGTTGCCGGACAAAAGGACTGAAGGGCTGCGTCGGGGCATTCAATAGTTTCTTGATAATTAATCGTTTTATTTGATTCAATCAGTTGGCGACAAGGCAAGGCCCTGTCCCGCAATATAGATAAAAAAGAGGAGACAACATGATTCACTTACCAGGCCTGACCTTCGACCACGGCGAGGATATCGAGGCCCTGCGTAGCGCGATCCAGGAGTTTGCGGCTGCAGAAATCACACCACGGGCAGCCGAAATTGACCGCAATGACCAGTTTCCGATGGATTTGTGGAAAAAATGGGCGACCTCGGCCTGCTCGGCATCACCGCAGAAGAACAATATGGCGGCAGCGGCATGGGTTATCTGGCGCACATTGTCGCGATGGAAGAAATCTCGCGCGCCTCGGCTTCGGTCGGTTTGTCGTACGGCGCCCATTCCAACCTGTGCGTCAACCAAATCAAACGCAACGGCACTGCCGAGCAAAAAGCCAAGTACCTGCCGAAACTGATTTCCGGCGACCACATCGGCGCGTTGGCGATGTCCGAGCCGAATGCCGGTTCCGATGTGGTCAGCATGAAGCTGCGCGCCGAATGGAAGGGCGACCGTTGGGTGCTCAACGGCACAAAAATGTGGATCACCAACGGCCCGGACGCCGATGTGCTGGTGGTCTACGCCAAGAACGACATCGAAGCCGGCGCGCGTGGCATGACCGCGTTCCTGATCGAAAAGAATTTCAAGGGTTTCAGCGTTGCACAAAAGCTGGACAAGCTCGGCATGCGCGGTTCGCACACCGGCGAACTGGTATTCCAGGATTGCGAAGTACCGGCCGAAAACGTGCTGGGCGGACTGGGCCAGGGCGTCAACGTGCTGATGTCCGGCCTTGATTATGAGCGCAGCGTGCTGTCCGGCGGTCCGCTTGGCATCATGCAGGCGTGCATGGATGTGGTGGTGCCGTATGTGCATGACCGCAAGCAGTTCGGCCAGCCGATCGGCGAATTCCAGCTGATGCAGGGCAAATTGGCCGATATGTATTCGACCATGATGGCTTGCAAGGCCTATGTCTATGCCGTCGGCCAGGCCTGCGACCGCGCCAAGACGCCGGAAGCCGCACGGGCCTTGCGCAAGGATGCTGCCAGCGCGATTCTGTATTCGGCAGAAAAGCCACCTGGATGGCGGGCGAAGCGATCCAGGCGTTGGGCGGCAACGGTTACATCAATGAATATCCGGTGGGACGTTTGTGGCGCGACGCCAAGTTGTATGAAATCGGCGCTGGCACCAGCGAAATTCGCCGCATGTTGATCGGCCGCGAACTGTTCGCGGAAACGCGCTAAGCGCCAACGGTCAGCGCAAAGCATCGGGGCGACCCGCCAAAATGCGTGGCCGCCAGCCGGCCAGGAAATAATTGCCTGGCCGGTTCGCTGGCCGCAGTGAATTTTTGGCATAATTGAAAAACAGACAACAGCGGCAAGAACATGACTTCACTGCACATCCACACCGCATTACTGCAGCATCCGCAACTTTCGGTCGCTCTCGACAAGCAAGTTTTGCTGAAGATGGAAAACACCCAGCCGTCCGGCTCCTTCAAGCTGCGCGGGATTGGTCTGTTATGCCAGCGCGCAGTGGCCGGCGGCGCCAGCCATCTGGTGTGTCCGTCGGGCGGCAACGCCGGCTTTGCGGCGGCGGTTGCCGGCGCGGCGCTAGGCACCAAAACCACCATCGTGGTGCCGGAAACTACCTCCGCCGAAGTGTGCCAGCGCATCCGTGACATCGGCGCCGAGGTGATCGTCCACGGCGCCTTGTGGGATGAAGCCAACCAGTATGCTTTGCGCCTGTGTGAACAGCCCGGCAGCATCTACATTCCACCATTCGATCACCATGATATCTGGGACGGCAACGCCACCCTGATCGATGAAGCGGTATTGCAAGCAAAGCAACTCGGGATCGATTTCGATGTTGTCATCTGTGCGGTCGGCGGCGGTGGCCTGATGAACGGCGTATTGACTGGCCTGCATCGCAACAATCTGGCGCACATTCCCTTGATTGCAGTGGAGACAGAAGGTGCAGCCTCGCTATCTGCCGCAGTGAGTGCTGACGAACTGGTGACGCTGTCGGCGATCAATACGATAGCCAACAGCCTGGCGGCCAAGCGGGTTTCTGCGCAATCTTTTGCCTGGACCAAACAGCACAAGGTCCACAACGTTACCGTCAGCGATGCCCAGGCGGTCAGTGCTTGCCTGGCGTTTGCCGATCAGATGCGGATCCTGGTTGAACCGGCTTGCGGCGCCGCACTGGCCGTCGCTTATCAACGGCTGCCCGAACTGATGCCTTACAAGCGGCCGTTGATCGTGGTGTGCGGCGGCATCGGCGTCAGCCTTGCTGCCTTGGCTGGCTGGAAGGAGCGCTTTTCGCTGTGATGACGTCTGCAAGCTTTCCAAAATTATTGTCGTCGCAGATCGCTTTCGATACTGCGCGCATGATCTTGGACGGCTTCGACAAGCATTACCGCCTGTTCCGCGAAGCCAGCCGACTCGCCAAGCAGCATTTTGAGGAGGCCGACTGGAAGACCGCGCAGCTTGCCGCGCGCGAACGGATCGATTTTTACGACGCACGGGTACACGAATGCGTGAACGCACTGGAAGACGAATACGACCAGAACGACCTGACCGACGAGGTATGGCGCGAAGTAAAGCTGCATTACATCGGCATGTTAACCGATCACAAACAGCCGGAACTGGCCGAAACGTTCTTCAACTCAGTCTGCTGCAATATCCTGCACCGCACCTATTTTCATAACGATTTCATCTTCGTGCGGCCGGCAGTGTCGACCGAATACATCGACACCGATGAAGCGCTGCCGACCTACCGGGTCTACTACCCGCAGAAGGATGGCATGCATTACACGCTGAAGCGGCTGATTACCAATTTCCAGCTGCAGCGGCCGTTTGCCGATCTGGATCGCGATATCGGGCTGGCCGAGGAGCGTATCAGGGCATCGTTCGGCGACATCCCGCCGGAGCCGAATCACCAGATCCAGGTGCTGTCGAACCTGTTTTACCGCAACAAAGGCGCCTATGTCGTCGGCAAGATGATCAACGGTTCGCGCGAATATCCGTTCGTAGTGCCGATCCTGCATGACCGCGACGGCAAGTTGGTGCTGGACGCCGTGCTGTTCGACAACAAGATATTGGCCATCCTGTTTTCTTTCACGCGCGCCTATTTCATGGTCGACATGGAAGTGCCGTCGGCCTATGTGCAGTTCCTGCGCACCCTGCTGCCGAACAAGCCGCGCAGTGAAATCTATACGATCCTGGGTTTGCAGAAGCTCGGCAAGGCATTGTTCTATCGCGATTTCCTGCGCCATTTGCGGCATTCATCAGACCGTTTTGAAATCGCGCCGGGATCCGCGGGTTGGTGATGGTGGTGTTTGCGCTGCCGTCGTTCCCGTATGTGTTCAAGGTCATCAAGGATTATTTCCCGGCGCCGAAGGAAACCACCAAGGCGCTGGTCAAGGAAAAGTACCTGTTGGTCAAGCACCACGACCGCGTCGGCCGCATGGCCGATACGCTCGAATATTCGAGCGTCGCCTTCCCGCGCGCCCGTTTTGCCGATGAGCTGCTGGCCGAACTAAAGCAGGTGGCGCCGTCGGTGGTTGAAGAAGAGGGCGACGAAGTCATCATCAAGCACCTGTACATCGAGCGCCGCATGGTGCCGTTGAATATCTACCTGGGCAACGCCGAGAAGAACAACGACCAGGCGGC
The DNA here is from genome assembly GCF_001584165.1 of Collimonas arenae. Taxonomy (NCBI): domain Bacteria; kingdom Pseudomonadati; phylum Pseudomonadota; class Betaproteobacteria; order Burkholderiales; family Oxalobacteraceae; genus Collimonas; species Collimonas arenae. Next base: position 4,584,448 of record NZ_CP013233.1, on the reverse strand, counting down.
GCTGGAACATGGGGTGGCCGAGTACGGTAACGCTATCAAGGAATTGGTCGCGGCGAATATCTTTCCTGGCGACATGTTGTACAAAAATTTTGGGGTCACGCGTCACAATCGGGTCGTGTTTTACGACTATGATGAGATTGAATACATCACAGACTGCAATTTCCGCACGATCCCGCAGCCGCGCAACGAGGAAGATGAAATGGCCGCCGAGCCTTGGTATCCGGTTGCCAGGAACGATGTTTTTCCGGAACAGTTCGGCGTGTTTTTGCTCGGCAACCAGAACGTAAAGAAATACTTTATCAAGCATCACGCAGACTTGTTAACCCAGCAATATTGGCAGCAACGCAAGCAACACATCCTGGAGGGGCACTTCGACGACGTTTTTCCTTACCCGCAAGAATGTCGTTTTACCTACATGGAAACCGGCAAAACCGGCTGATTGCTATTTTTCCGGATGACCCCAGGTAATGCATGTAATCCGGAAATGTGAAACACAAGCAGGACAATCGCAGTAAATAAGCATTGGCAGCAACTGAATTCATCATTTAGCGCAGCAGTTTTATTTTTAACCAACCAGGCAGCAAAGACGCTCCGAGAACCGTCACATGCGACATAGTCGCCAGCCGTGAGCAATTCCCGGGCAGCTTACAAGTTGTCGTAATCTGGAGAAGCAACATGAATGACCCAATCGTTATCGTCGGTGCAGCCCGTACTCCAATGGGGGCGTTTCAAGGTGATTTTTCGGCGCTGAATGCCAGTGATCTGGGCGCAGTGGCGATCAAGGCTGCGGTCGAGCGCGCCGGCCTGAAACCGGAGCAGGTGGACGCAGTGTTGTTCGGCAATGTGCTGCAAGCCGGTCAGGGCCAGGCTCCGGCGCGCCAGGCAACGATCAAGGCTGGTTTGCCGGTCGGCACCAATGCGGCAACCATTTCCAAGGTATGCGGCTCGGCCATGCAGGCCACCATGTTTGCGTTCGACGGTCTGTTGGCAGGCACCCATGAAGTCGTGGTTGCGGGCGGCATGGAATCGATGACCAATGCGCCTTACCTGATTCCGAAAGCGCGCGGCGGCTATCGCATCGGCCACGGTACGATCCTCGACCACATGATGCTGGACGGCCTGGAAGATGCCTACTCCAAGGGTGATAACGGCGGCGGCCGTTCGATGGGTACTTTCGGTGAAGATTGCGCCGCCAAGTACCATTTCAGCCGTGCCGACCAGGATGCATTTGCGATTGCTTCGGTACAGCGCGCGCAAGCCGCTACCGCTGACGGTTCCTTCAAATGGGAAATCGCCCCGGTGACAGTCACCAGCCGCGCCGGCGAGGTCGTCATCGACAAGGACGAAGGCCCGCAAAAGGCCAAGATCGACAAGATTCCGTCGCTGCGTGCGGCGTTCAAGAAAGACGGCACCATTACCGCCGCTTCGTCGTCGTCGATCAACGACGGCGCTGCCGCCCTGGTGTTGATGCGTGAATCGACCGCCAAGAAACTCGGCTGCACGCCGATTGCCCGCATCGTCGCGCATGCCAGCCATTCGCAGGAACCTGACTGGTTCACGACTGCACCTGTCGGCGCCATCGAAAAGCTCTACAAGAAAACCGGCTGGACCAGCGGCGACGTCGACCTGTTCGAAATCAACGAAGCGTTTGCGGTAGTGCCGATGGCAGCGATGAAGGAACACAACATCCCGCACGACAAGATCAACGTCCATGGCGGCGCCTGCGCCCTCGGCCACCCGATCGGCGCTTCCGGCGCCCGCATCATCGTGACTCTGCTCGGCGCGTTGAAGGCCAAGGGTGGCAAGCGCGGTGTGGCATCGCTGTGTATCGGTGGTGGCGAAGGCACTGCGATCGCCGTCGAACTGGTTTGATATTGATTTGGCTGTCACAGGCCGCTAGCCTTACGTAGCAAAGCAGCAGCACGCATCAAAAGGATCAGCGTGAGTCGGTGGAAACTTCGCGGAGTTTCCGCGGATTCCCGCTGATCTTTGCTATTTGATTTCGCAAGTTGCGAATTAAACAATTGGCTTTCATTCATACAAGGTAAAAAAGATGGCCGCAGCAATCGACTTCTACTTTGATTTTTCCTCTCCGTACGGCTATTTCGCGGCCACCCGTATCGACGAACTGGCGACCAAGTACGAGCGCGATGTCGAATGGCATCCGATCCTGCTCGGCCCGGTATTCAAGACCACCGGCTCGATGCCGTTGGTACAGGTGCCAATCAAGGGCGACTACGCGTTTCATGATTTCGAGCGTACCGCGCGTTTTCACGGCATTCCGTACAAACGTCCCGGCGCCTTTCCGATATCTACCCAGGCTGCGGCGCGTGCCGTGCTGTGGGTGCGCGGCAAGCAAGGCGAGGACAAGGCGATCAAGTTCGCCAGGCAGATCTACAAGGCGTATTTTGTCGATGGCATCAACATCGGCGAGCCGATGCACCTGCTGGAGATCGGCCATCATGCCGGCATCGACACTGCTGGCCTGACCGACGGCATCAACAGCCTGCCGATCAAGAACCAGTTGAAGGCAGAGGTTGATTTGGCGATGGCGCGCGGCGTGTTCGGTTCGCCCTTCGTGATTGCCGACGGCGAATCGTTTTGGGGTTTCGACCGTTTCGACCAGCTCGAAGCATTTCTGCGGGACGGCAAGATTTGAAAGAAAAGAACATCGATTGCCCGTGCGGCGGCGGCAAGTATGCCCAGTGTTGCGGGCGTTATCACAGCGGTGACGAAGTGGCGCCGAGCGCCGAAGCGCTGATGCGTTCGCGCTACAGCGCCTATGTGATGAATCTTGGCGCCTATCTGCAGGCAACCTGGCATCGCACGACGCGCCCGCTTGAGCCGATCACTGCTGAAGCCGGCCTCAAATGGCTGGGCCTGGAAGTGCGCAAACATGAGGCTACAGGCGACAGCGCTACGGTGGAATTTGTGGCGCGCTACAAGATCGGCGGCCGCGCTGAGCGTTTGCATGAAATCAGCAGCTTCCTGCGCGAGTGTGAACCGGGAACAGGAAACCGACAGCGCTGGTTCTACGTTGACGGCAGTTTTCCAAACAAAGAAAAATAATTGCGCAAAGCATTAGAAGATCCAACAGGAGACAAGACCATGACGCAATTGCATTCAAGTATTGACCGCGGTAGCCAGGAAACGCCGCTGATCGAACAAACCATCGGTCGTTTTTTTGACGACATGGTGGAGCGGGTTGCCGACAACGACGCGCTGGTATCGCGCCATCAGCAGGTACGCCTGAGCTATCGGCAACTGCAGACCGAAGCCCGACGCCTGGCCAGTGCCATGCTCAAGCTTGGCCTGCAACCGGGCGACCGCATCGGCATCTGGTCGCACAACAACGCCGAGTGGGTGCTGACGCAATTGGCCACTGCTTATGCCGGCATCATTCTGGTCAATATCAATCCGGCCTATCGGGTCAGCGAGCTGGAGTACGCACTCAACAACGTCGGTTGCAAGGCGTTAATTTCGATGACTAGTTTCAAGACCAGCGATTATCTGGAGATGATCCGCACACTGGCGCCTGAATTGCAACACGCTACGCCGGGCGCATTGCAGGCCGCGCGCCTGCCGACCTTGAAAACCGTGATTCAGCTTGGCAGCGGCGAGGTGCCGGGCATGCTGCGTTTCAGGGATTTCATCGCTGGCGGCGATGCGTCCGATTCTCAGCTGGTGCAGCTTGGAAAAACCCTGCAAGCCAGCGATCCGATCAATATCCAGTTCACCAGCGGCACCACCGGTTTCCAAAAGGAGCGACGCTGACCCATCGCAATATCCTGAACAACGGTTTTTTCATCGGCGAAGCGATGAAGCTGACCGAGCAGGACCGGCTCTGCATCCCGGTGCCTTTGTACCATTGCTTCGGCATGGTGCTTGGCAACCTGGCCTGCCTGACGCACGGCGCCACGATCGTTTATCCAAATGACGGTTTTGAGCCGCTGTCGGTGCTGCAGGCGGTACAGGAGGAGCGCTGCACCGGTCTGCACGGCGTACCCACCATGTTTATTGCCGAACTTGATCATCCGCGCTTTGCCGAGTTCGATTTATCGACGCTACGCACCGGCATCATGGCCGGCTCGCCGTGCCCGATCGAGGTGATGAAGCGCGTGGTGCGTGACATGCATCTTGAGCAGATCACCATTGCCTACGGCATGACGGAAACCAGCCCGGTCAGCTGTCAAAGCATGACTGACACGCCGCTGGAAAAGCGGGTGTCGACGGTGGGCTGCGTGCAACCCCACTTGCAGGTCAAGATTATTGATCCGGAGTCGGGCGAGATCATGCCGATCGGTAGTTCCGGCGAGTTGTGCACCCACGGCTACTCGGTGATGCACGGTTACTGGGGCGACGAGGAAAAGACACGCGAAGCGATCGACAGCGAAGGCTGGATGCACACTGGCGACTTGGCGACGATGGATGCCGAAGGCTACGTCAATATCGTCGGCCGCATGAAAGACATGGTGATCCGCGGCGGCGAGAATATTTATCCGCGCGAGATAGAAGAATTTTGTATCGCCATCCAGCCATCCAGGATGTGCAGGTAGTCGGCCTGCCGGACCAGAAATACGGCGAGGAATTGTGCGCATGGATCATCCTGCGGCCAGGCCAGGCGCTGGACGAGCAGAGCGTGCGCGATTTTTGCCAGGGCCAGATCGCGCACTACAAGGTGCCGCGCTACATCCGTTTTGTCGACGCTTTCCCGATGACGGTGACCGGCAAGATACAGAAATTCAAGATTCGCGAAGCGATGAAGGACGAGCTGAAGCTCAACGATATCCGCACCGCATAACAATTCAAAATACAAGACACAAAGGACATTGCAATGCCTCAGTTAGAAAGCAAGCTGAATCCGCGCAGCGAAGAATTCCAGCAAAATGCCAACGCCCTCAATCTGCTGGTCGACGATTTGCGTCAGAAAGTTGCGCAGATCGCTGAAGGCGGCGGCGAAGCCGCGCGTAACAAGCATGTTGCGCGCGGCAAGTTGCTGCCGCGCGAACGGGTGCAAATGCTGCTCGACCCGGGCACGCCGTTCCTCGAATTTTCCCAGCTGGCGGCGTATCACGTCTACAAGGACAAGGACGGCAGCGATGCCGCGCCTGCCGCCGGCGTCATTACCGGCATCGGCCGCATCGCCGGTCAAGAATGCGTGATCGTCTGCAACGATGCCACCGTCAAGGGCGGCACCTACTATCCGTTGAGCGTGAAGAAGCATTTGCGGGCGCAGGAAATCGCCGAGCAGAATAACTTGCCATGCATTTATCTGGTCGACAGCGGCGGCGCCAACCTGCCGAACCAGGATGAAGTGTTCCCGGATCGCGATCACTTCGGCCGCATCTTTTTCAACCAGGCCAACCTGTCGGCCAAGGGCATCCCGCAAATTGCCGTGGTGATGGGGTCGTGCACTGCCGGCGGCGCCTACGTGCCAGCGATGAGCGATGAATCGATCATCGTCAAGAATCAGGGCACGATTTTTCTGGCCGGTCCGCCGCTGGTGAAGGCTGCCACTGGCGAGGTGGTCAGTGCCGAGGATCTCGGCGGCGGTGATGTCCACACCCGTCTTTCCGGTGTGGCCGACCACCTGGCGCAGAATGACATGCACGCGCTGTCGCTGGCGCGCACTATCGTTTCCAATCTGAACCGCCAGAAACCGCAAGGTCCGCTATTGCGTCCGGTAGTCGAACCAAAATATCCGGCGCAGGAATTGTATGGCGTGATTCCGCTCGATACCCGCAAGCCGTTCGATGTGCGCGAAGTAATCGCACGCGTGGTCGACGGCAGTGAATTTGACGAATTCAAGGCGCGCTACGGCACCACGCTGATTTGTGGTTTCGCACATATCTACGGCATGCCGGTCGGCATCATCGCCAACAACGGCATCCTGTTTTCGGAAGCGGCGTTGAAAGGGACGCACTTCATCGAACTGTGCTCGCAACGCAAGATCCCGCTGGTGTTCCTGCAAAACATCACCGGCTTCATGGTTGGCCGTCGTTACGAGAACGAGGGCATTGCGCGTAATGGCGCCAAGATGGTGACTGCGGTGGCAACCACCTCGGTGCCGAAGCTGACGGTGATCATTGGCGGTAGTTTCGGCGCCGGTAATTACGGCATGTGCGGCCGCGCCTATTCGCCGCGCTTCCTGTGGATGTGGCCGAACGCACGGATTTCGGTGATGGGTGGCGAACAGGCCGCCGGCGTCCTGGCGACCGTCAAGCGCGATGGTATTGAAGCCAAGGGCGGCAGTTGGAGCGCCGATGAGGAAGAGGCGTTCAAGAAACCGATCCGTGACCAATACGAGCATCAGGGACATCCCTATTATGCGTCAGCGCGTTTGTGGGACGACGGCGTAATCGATCCGGCCGATACCCGCAGGGTGCTGGGGCTGGGGTTGAGCGCGGCGCTGAATGCGCCGATCGCTGAAACGAAGTTCGGTGTATTCCGCATGTAACTCAACAATGCGCATCAACAGGGAGAAAAATAAAATGCATAAACTCACGAATAAATCGCCATTGACATTGGTGTTGACCTGCGCGTTGGCGGCTATCTGCTGGCAAGGAACCGCGCAGGCGCGCAACACCAGGTTGCTGCTGCCGATCGGTACAGTCGTGCCATCGAAAGCGACGCAGGCGCAAGCACAGTCGCAGCCAGCGGGCCAGGTAGCGGCGCACAAGGGCGACGATGACGATATGGTCATCATCTTCGGTGAGGCGGCAGTGCCGCAAGGGTTGAAGTTCGTGTCGCAGGACATCCAGGCCAGGGGCGAGGTCCAGCCGAGTTTCAGGCATGGTTACGAGGATGAGGCGATTTGCCAACAGGCTTTCCGCAAGGCGATGGTCAAACTGATAGGTCAGGCACGCGCGCAGGGCGCTAATGCAGTGGTTGGCATCGTCAGCAACTACAACCATGCCACAGTCATGGACAGCCCGACCCAGTATGAGTGCCACGCCGGGACAACCCGCGCGGTGGTTGACCTGAAAGCGAAGCTGGCCAAGATCGACGGCTTGTCCGATGCACCGGCGCCGAAGGCAAATTGATGCGACGCGCATCGACAAACCGGGAACAGCGAAACTCACTAGCGAAGGGAAAGCGGGAATGATCGATTTTTCTAGAAAAACCTGCCTCGGACTGGCGTTTGCCTGCGTGTTGGCGAACGGGTTCTGGCCGACGGCGGCGCAAGCGCGCAATACCAAGCTGCTGTTGCCGGTTGAGCCGGTATTTGCGCAGAGGGCGGTCCAGCAGGCTGTCGGCAGCGACATGTCGATCATCTTCGGTGCAGCGATACCGGACGGCACGAGCTTGCTGTCGGATGAAATTTACATCAGGGGCGAGGCTAGACCCAATTATCGCGGCCGTGGAACCGAAGACTCGGATGTTGCAAACTTGCATTGCAAAATGCCTTGCTTGACCTGGTGCAGCAGGCACGCGCGAGAAATGCCAACGTGCTGGTCGGCATTGTCAGTTACTACGACCGCTTGGCGGTGATGAATAGCCCGACCCAATATGAGTGTCATGCCGGCACCACGCGCGCAATCGTCGACCTCAAAGCCAGGTTGGGCAAGATCGACCATAGTGTCGGCACCTCTGCCAGTGTCGCCGCGCAGGCGCCGCCAGGAGCACGCTTGTTTCCGCCAGCATCCGGTTTTGCCGATATCAGTGATTCCCGGCATATACCGTTTCTGGATCAGCAGGGCCGCGAAGCCTATCAACTGTGGCTGACCAGGGTTGGTCCCAAGGCTTTTGTCATTGCCGAAGACGGTCATTGGGCGCAAACCTGGGGCAATCCGCCCGACCAGAATTTGCCAAGGGATCCCGCGGTGCGCGCCTTGCAGGTTTGCTACAACCTGAGCGGCAGGAACTGCCAGCTGTATGCCATCGACAGCACCGTGGTGTATCGGGCCAGCACTGCCGCCCAGCCGACACGGCAATCGCCGGCGGGAACTGCCGCAGCGCTGGCAGGTGAATGATCGTAGCCTAAGCAATCATCATGAAAAAAATGAAGCCGTCATCAGCCAGTTGGACAGCGCGTCATGCGCTGGGATGCTTATGTATCTCGCTCGGCGCATGGTCCGGCCACGCCGCCGCACAGGGCTTGGCGCAGGATTTGAACGAGTCGGTCATCAAGCTGCCGGTGACGGTCAAGAACCTGTATGGCCGTAGCGTTACCGGCAATGTCACGGTGACACAGTTCAAGCCGGCCGGCGCCGGCCGTTTCCGATCGTCGTCATCAGCCACGGCCGTAGCGGCGACAATCGCGCCACACCGCTGCGTTTCCGCTATACGCAACAGGCGCGCTTTTTTATAGACCGCGGGTTTGCCGTGTTCGTGCCGACCCGTCTTGGCTACGGCGAGGCCGGCGTCGATCCTGATCCTGAGGACAGCGGTAGTTGCAACCAGAAAGAGTACGGACCGATGGCCGAAGCTGCGGCAACCGAAGTGTTGGCAGTCCTCGATTACGCCAAGCAGCAGTCTTACGTGAATCCGCAGCGCGTATTGCTGGTCGGCCAATCGGTCGGCGGCTATACGACCACCGCGACTGCGGCCAGGAATCCGGCGGGGCTGGTGGCGGCGATCAATTTTGCCGGCGGCGCCGGCGGTGATCCGGTCGCCCATCCTGGCGTGCCTTGCCAGGGCGACAAACTGGAAAGCATGTACGCGCAATTCGGCAAGACGACCAAGGTGCCGATGCTCTGGGTGTACACCGAGAACGACCTGTTTTTTGGACCGAAGTACAGCCAGGCCTGGCAGGCCGCTTTCAACAAGGCAGGCGGTCAGGCCGAATACAAATTGCTGCCGCCATTTGCCAAGAACGGACATATGCTGTTCGCCTCCGGACTCAGTATTTGGGAGCCGGTCGTCGCCGATTTCCTGGGGCGCAACGGTTTTCCTGCGGAGCCATTGACGAAATGATGCAAGCTTATTTTGAATCGCTGGCCCGCTACCATGTGTGGGCCACTGCGAAACTGCTCGAACAGATCGCTGCCATCAGCGAGGAAGATTATCGTCGCGATTGCAGGCTGTTTTTCATTCGATACATGGCACGTTGAACCACATGTTGGTCGGTGAGCGTCATTGGCATTCCCGCATTGCCGAAGGCATTTCGCTGAAAATGGCGCTGGATACCGAATTGGAAAGCCGACGCGACGTCCTGGCGAGTGCCTTGACTGATGCGTCGCGGCGCTGGGACCAATGGCTGTCGAGCAATCCACAACGGGATTATTCCGGCAATCTACATTACACCCGGGCAACAGGCGCCCCGGCAGAGGCGCCACTCACGGCAGTGCTCGGCCACGTTTTCAACCACGCCACCCACCATCGCGGCCAGATCACTGCGGCGCTGACCGCCATGGGCTATGCGTGTCCGGAACTGGACTTTATTTATTGGGCGGTGGCAAAGCAGCAAGCGGAGATGAACAAATGACTTATCAGACTTTGACGATACAACGCGCACCCCAGGTCGCCACCATCGTCCTCAACCGGCCCGAAGTGCGCAATGCCTTCAATGAAACGATGATTGCCGAAATCACGCATGCTTTCCTTGAACTGGGCAGCGCCGCCGAAGTACGCGCTATCGTGCTGGCGGCGAATGGCGCAGCGTTCTGCGCTGGTGGCGATCTCAATTGGATGAAAGCGATGGCTGACTACACGCCGGAGCAGAATCGCGCCGATGCCGCCCAGCTGGCGACCATGCTGCGCACCATCTACCAATGTCCGAAGCCAGTGATCGCCAAAGTACAGGGCGATTGCTATGCAGGCGGCCTAGGACTGGTGTCGGCCTGCGATATCGTGGCTGCAGTGGATACCGCCCAGTTCTGCCTGTCGGAAGTGAAAATCGGCTTGATCCCGGCCACCATCTCTCCCTATGTCATCAAGTCGATCGGAGAATCAGCTGCGCGCCGCTATTTCATCACCGCCGAGCGTTTTTCGGCAGAAACCGCACAGCGACATGGCTTGGTGCATGAAGTTGCCGCAGCGGAAAAACTCGATGAATGCGTGAATCAGCTGCTCAAGGCGTTATTGGCGGCCAGTCCCAACGCTGTCACAGAAGCCAAACGACTAGTGCGAGCGATTGCCGGCCAGCCGCTGACGGAGACGCTGATCGCCGATACCGTGGAAGATATCGCCAAAATCCGGGCTTCCACCGAAGGGCGGGAGGGGGTACGCGCTTTCCTGGAGAAGCGTAAACCGTCTTGGCTGCAGTGATTGCGTCGCGATCACATACAATCTCGTCCTTGCAGAGGCGATTTTGCCAACGTAAGTGCCGGAAACGATATTAAATGATTAACGAAGCATTTTTGAACGATCCTTACCCCGCCTACCACGCGTTGCGTGCCGAGGGGCCGTTGCATTGGAGCCCGGAGTTCTGCGGCGGAGCCTGGCTGCTGACCGGACATGCCGATGTCGCCGCCGTGCTGCGCGATCCGCGTTTTTCGGTACGGCGCGCTGGCGGCTGGGCGAATAGCAGCGGGCCGGGGCATTGACCGAGCTGCGTGAATTCAAACGCATTTTTTCGCGCTCGCTGCTGTTCGTCGATGCACCACAGCACACGCGCCTGCGCCAGGTGATGAACGCCGGCTTCAAACCGGCAGCGTTGCAGGAATTGGCGCCGCAGATCCAGACGATCGTAACTCGTCTGCTGGACGACGTGTTGGCGAAGGCCGCTGTCGGCACAGGACAGTTTGCTGAATTTGCTCAGTTTGACTTCATGCGCGACTTCGCCCGCCCGCTGCCGGCGCTGGTGATTGCCGGCATGCTCGGCATCGCCGCCGAAGACCGCAGCGAATTTGTCGCCTGGTCCGACGATATCGCCGCTTTCATTGGCAGCCCGACGCCGACGCTGGAGATTGCCCGGCGCGCCCAGGTCAGCCTGATCGCGATGAACGAATATTTCCGCCAATTGTTGCCACTGCGCCGTGCCGCGCTTGGCGACGACTTGATGAGCCAGCTGATTCGCGCCGAAGCCGGCGGCGGCATCATCACTACCAAGGAATTGCTGGCGCAATGCTGCACGCTGCTGTTCGCCGGTCATGAAACAACACGCAACCTGCTGGGCAACGGCATGCTGGCGCTGTTACAGCATCCGCAGCAATGGCAGGCGCTGCAAGCCGAGCCATCCTTGCTGCCATCCGCGTTGAAGGAATTGTTGCGTTTCGACAGCCCGGTGCAATATACCGGCCGCCGCCTCAAGGTCGATGTCGAGATGCATGGCCAGATCATGAAGAAGGGCGACCTGGTGATTCCGCTGATCGGCGCCGCCAATCGCGATCCGGCCAAATTCAGCGATCCGGACCGGCTCGATATTCGCCGCAATGAAGGTGCGCATCTGTCTTTCGGTTACGGCCCGCATGTCTGTATCGGCGCCACGCTGACTTATCTGGAAGCGGAAATTGCGATGCGCAGCGTAATGCAGCGGCTGCCGCAACTGGGATTGGTCGGCGACACGCAATCCTGGGGCGAGAACGCGGTATATCGCAGCCTGAACCGCTTGCCGTTGCAATTTGCGCGGCCATCGCCGGCGGCGCATGTACAAACGGCGGAAGTCCACTATGCCTGAGTTACTGAACCAGATCCGCGAACAACTGGCTGCGTTGCAAGAGCAGAAACTGCTGCGCAAGCGCCGCATTGTCGATGGTCCGCAAGGGCCGTTGCTGGATGTTGACGGCCGCCAGTACCTGGCGTTTTGCAGCAACGATTATCTCGGCCTGGCCAATCATCCCGCATTGCATGCGGCAGCCGCAGCCGGACTGGAAAAATACGGCGTCGGCGCCAGCGCATCGGCGCTGATCAGTGGCCACACCAGCGTGGTCGAGGAGTTGGAGCAGGCTTTGGCTGCTTTCGTCGGCATGCCACGCGCCTTGCATTTTTCGACCGGCTACATGGCCAATATGGGGACCATCCCGGCACTGGTTGGCCCTGGCGATGTGGTGTTCTCGGACCGTCTGAACCATGCCTGCCTGATCGACGGCGCACGCTTGTCCGGCGCGCAGTTCCGCATTTATCCGCATGCTGATGTGGCGCGGCTGGAGGAGCTGCTGGCCAAGAGCAGCAGCCCGCGCAAACTGATTGTCACCGATGCGATTTTCAGCATGGATGGCGATATCGCACCGCTGCCGGAACTGCTGGCCCTGTGCGAAAAATACGATGCCTGGATGCTGGTCGACGATGCCCACGGTTTCGGCGTGCTGGGCCGCAAGGACGCGGCAGCCTGGCGCATTTCGGCATCCAGTCGCAACGCATCCTGTACATGGGGACCTTGGGCAAGGCCGCCGGCGTCGCCGGTGCTTTCGTTGCCGGCGATGCGCTGCTGATTGAATGGCTGCTGCAACGCGCGCGGACCTACGTGTTCACTACTGCCAGCCCACCGTTGCTGGCGAGCGCCTTGCTGGCGGCCGTCAAGGTGATGCAGGACGAAGATTGGCGGCATCAGCATTTGCGTGAACTGATTGCACGTTTGCGCAGCGGCCTGGCCGGTTTGCCGTGGCCGCTGCTGCCATCCGAGACCGCGGTGCAGGCTTTGATCGTCGAAGATAACCAACTGGCGCTGGACCTGATGGAAGGCTTGCGCGAGCAAGGCATCTCGGTGCCGGCAATCCGTCCGCCGACGGTGCCGAAGGGTACTGCGCGTTTGCGCATTTCGTTGTCGGCGGCACACAGTATCGAACAAGTAGACCAGCTGGCGAGCGCGTTGCATGCGTTGGCTGCGAATAATGCCGACGCGTCAGCGCGAGGCATGACAAGGAATGTAATTGAATAAATCTGAAAAAAATCTCCCTGCACCGCAATCGGAGCTGGTCCGGCGTAGCCTGGCCAGTGTCTGGCATCCGTGCACCCAGATGCAGCACCATGAAACGGTGCCTCTGATCGCGGTCAGCCGCGGCCGCGGCGCCTGGCTGTATGACACCGACGGCAAGCGTTATCTGGACGGGATCAGCTCCTGGTGGGTGAATCTGTTCGGCCATGCCAATCCGCGCATCAATGCTGCGTTGAAGGATCAACTCGATCAACTTGAGCATGCGATGCTGGCCGGCTTCACGCACGAACCGGTGGTGCAATTGTCGGAACAACTGGCGGCGCGCACCGGCAATGTATTGGGACACTGCTTCTACGCGTCTGATGGCGCTTCGGCGGTCGAGATCGCACTGAAGATGAGTTTTCATGCGTGGCGCAACGCCGGCTATGCCGACAAGCAGGAATTCGTTTGCCTCAAGGGCAGCTATCACGGTGAAACCATCGGCGCGCTGGCAGTGACCGATGTACCGCTGTTTCGCGATGCCTACGGTCCGCTGTTGCGCCAGGCGCACGTGGTGGCGTCGCCCGATGCCCGTGCCGCGCGCGACGGCGAGACTGCCGCCGATGTGGCGCGCCGCGCCGCCGCGACGCTGGAGAAGTTGCTGCAGCAGCGCTCCAGCCATATCGCTGCGATCATCATCGAACCGCTGGTGCAATGCGCCACCGGCATGGCGATGCACGATCCGGTTTATTTACGCGAACTGCGCGCATTGTGCGATCGCTACAAGGTTCATTTGATTTTTGACGAAATCGCCGTCGGCTGCGGCCGCACCGGCACTTTCTTTGCGTCCGAACAAGCCACTGCGTCCGGCGAGGCGCCGATCTGGCCGGATTTCCTGTGCCTGTCGAAAGGCATCAGCGGCGGTTACCTGCCGTTGTCGCTGGTAATGACGCGCGATGAAATCTACCAGGCGTTCTACGATAACGATCTGGCGCGCGGCTTCCTGCACTCGCACTCCTACACCGGCAACCCGCTGGCTTGCCGTGCCGCCCTTGCGACGCTGGCGATCTTCGACGAAGACGACGTGATCAACACCAATCGCCAGCGCGCGCATCGCATTACAGCCGCACTGCAGCCGTTGGCGCAGCATCCGAAAGTGCGACACTTCCGCCAGCGCGGGATGATCTGGGCATTCGACGCAGCGATCGACAACAAGGCGCAGGCGGCGACTTTTTCACGGCGCTTTTTCGCCAATGCAGTCGAGCAGGAATTGCTGCTGCGGCCGATCGGCAAGACAGTCTATCTGATGCCGCCGTACATCCTTGATGATGAGGAAATCGATTTGCTGGCGGCGCGCACCGCAGCGGTTTTTGAGAGCGTGATCGGCCATGATTAATCCGATTGCAAACCTTTCGAAGGCCGCCTGGTTCATCGCCGGCACCGACACCGAAATCGGCAAGACACTGATTGCCGGCGCACTGTTGCACGCACTGACCAAGACCGGTGTCCGCAGTGCTGGCATGAAGCCTGTGGCCGCTGGCGCCGAACTGCGCGACGGCGTCTGGCACAATGACGATGCTGATATCTTGGCGGCGGAAGCCAGCGTGACGTTGCCGCAGGAATTGACGACGCCGTTTCTGCTGCGCCAACCGACTGCGCCACATATCGCCGCAGCGCAGGAACAACGGACGATTGAACTGGAACATATCCTGGTTTGTTACCGGCAGCTCACCAGCTTGGCCGATGCCGTGGTGGTGGAAGGCGTTGGCGGCTTCCGCGTGCCGCTCAACGACAAACACGATACCGCCGATCTGGCCCAGCAGCTCGGTTTGCCTGTGGTACTGGTGGTGGGATTGCGGCTCGGCTGCATCAACCATGCCATGCTGACCGTTGAGGCCATCGCCGCGCGCGGCTTGCAGCTTGCCGGCTGGGTCGCCAATACGGTCGACACGGCAATGCTCAACGGCGATGCCAATATCGCAGCACTGAAGAGCCGCATTCAGGCACCATTTCTGGGCCACGTGCCGCGCATACCCAAATTGCCTGCCAGGGCGCTGGTCAAGGCCGCCGCCGACCATCTCGATTTTTCATGTCTGCCGGGTTGGCCGCTGCCATCCGGCATTCACTCTTAACCCTATTCCCTCAACACAAAGGAAGTTAGATCATGTCATCGCAACCAATTACATTCCAACCAGCCGCCAAGCCGCTGGTGCTGCCTGCCGATGCCAAGTGGCCTGTGCAAGCCGTGCTGGACCTGTTCAACATGCCGTTCAATGAATTGCTGTTCAAGGCGCAGCAGGTGCATCGCGAGAATTTCGATCCGAACGAAGTCGAACTGGCGACGCTGCTGTCGATCAAGACCGGCGGCTGTCCCGAAGATTGCGGCTACTGCCCGCAAGCGGCACGCTACGACACCGGCGTCACCGCACAAAAGATGCTGCCGCTGGATACCGTGCTGGATGCGGCGCGCCAGGCCAAGGCGCATGGCGCCACCCGGTTCTGCATGGGCGCAGCTTGGCGCGAGCCGAAAAACCGCGATCTGGAAAAGGTTGAGGAAATGGTGCGCGAAGTCAAGGCGCTCGGCCTGGAAACCTGCGCCACTTTGGGCATGCTGGGCGAAGGCCACGCTGAACGCCTGAAGAATGCCGGCCTCGACTATTACAACCACAATCTCGACACCGCTCCGGAAATCTACGGCGACATCATCACCACCCGCGATTACCAGAATCGCCTCGACACGCTCGACAGCGTGCGCGGCGCCGGCATCAAGGTGTGCTGCGGCGGCATCGTCGGCATGGGTGAATCGCGCCTGCAGCGCGCCGGCCTGGTAGCGCAATTGGCCAACCTGGAGCCATATCCTGAATCGGTGCCGGTCAACAATCTGGTGCAGGTTGAAGGCACGCCGCTGCACGGTATCGCACCGATCGACCTGTTCGAATTCGTCCGCACCGTGGCGGTCGCGCGCATCACCATGCCGAAGGCGCGCGTGCGTCTGTCGGCTGGCCGCCGGCAAATGGGTGACGGCATCCAGGCCCTGTGTTTCCTGGCCGGCGCCAACTCGATTTTCTACGGCGACAAGCTGCTCACCACCGGCAATCCGGAAGTTGAGGAAGACCGCGCATTGCTGGAGCGGCTTGGCATGCATTCACGTTCGTCGGTCTTTGACGCGCGCTGCGAAGTAACCGCCGACAGCACGGCAAAACAATAAAAAAAGAGGAGGAGACAGCATGTTCACTAAAATCCTGATTGCCAACCGCGGCGAGATCGCCTGCCGCGTGGCTGCCACCGCACGACGCATGGGCATCAAGACCGTAGCCGTGTATTCGGAAGCCGATGCTGGCGCCAAGCACGTTGCGGTATGCGACGAAGCGGTCCTGATCGGCCCGCCTGCGGCCAAGGAAAGCTATCTGCGCGCCGACAAGATCATCGAAGTGGCGCTCGCCACCGGCGCTCAGGCCATCCACCCCGGTTATGGCTTCCTGTCGGAGAATGCGCAGTTCGCCGATGCCTGCGCCAAGGCCGGCCTGGTGTTCATTGGCCCGCCAGCCAGCGCGATCTCTGCGATGGGGTCGAAATCGGCGGCCAAGGCCTTGATGGAAAAGGCTAAGGTGCCGCTAGTGCCTGGCTATCATGGCGACAATCAGGATGCCGAGTTCCTGCAGACCGAAGCCGACAAGATCACCTATCCGGTGCTGCTCAAGGCCAGTGCCGGCGGTGGCGGCAAGGGCATGCGTATCGTCGAGCAGAGCGCCGATTTCAAGGCCGCGCTGGCATCCTGCAAACGCGAGGCGATCAACAGTTTTGGCGACGACAAGGTGCTGGTGGAAAGATACCTGACCCGGCCGCGTCACATCGAAATCCAGGTCTTCGCCGATACCCAGGGCGATTGCGTCTACCTGTTCGAACGCGATTGTTCAGTACAGCGGCGTCACCAGAAAGTCCTGGAAGAAGCGCCGGCGCCGGGCATGACGGCAGAACGCCGACGTGCGATGGGCGAAGCGGCGGTAGCCGCGGCCAAGGCGGTCGGCTATGTCGGCGCCGGCACGGTCGAATTCATCGCCAACCAGGATGGTTCTTTTTATTTCATGGAAATGAATACCCGCTTGCAGGTTGAACATCCAGTCACTGAAATGATTACCGGCCTCGATCTGGTCGAGTGGCAATTGCGCGTCGCCGCGGGCCAACCGCTGCCGCTCAAGCAAGAGCAACTGAAGCTGAGCGGCCATGCGCTGGAAGCGCGGATCTATGCAGAAAATCCGGATAAAGGATTCCTGCCGTCGATCGGTACCCTGCGTCATTTGCGCACGCCTGCGGCTAACGAATTCATCGTCAGCCAATCCAGCGCCAGCATTGTGCGTATCGATTCCGGCGTGCGCGAGGGCGATGCGATCTCACCTTTCTACGATCCGATGATCGCCAAACTGATCGTCTGGGGCCAGGACCGGGAACAGGCGCTGGCGGCCATGGCGAAGGCCTTGGCTGAATATCAGATCGTCGGCCTGGCCAGCAATGTCAAATTCCTGCAGCGCCTGATCGGCAGCAAGGCGTTTTCCGAAGCCGACCTGGATACCGGTTTGATCGAACGGCATCACGATGCGTTGTTTCCGGCTGCGGCTCCGGTTGCGATTGAAGTGCTGGCGCTGGCTTCTGCATCGTTGCTGCTGTCGGAACGCAACGCCGTCAACAATGCCGGCAGCGATCCGTGGACCAATACCGACGGCTGGCGCTTGAACGGCAGCCTGCAACGGCGGCTGGCGTTTGTCGATGACGGCACCGCCAGCCCGGTGGATGTCATGTACGAAGCCGGGCGTTGGCTGCTGCATCACGCGCAGCATCAAGGACAACAATTCAACCAGATGACCGTATTGCAGCAGAATGGCAACGCCATCGAAATCAGCCTTGGCGACAGAACCGTGAGCGGCACCGTGGTGCGCCAGGGTGAGCAGTTCCACGTGTTCCATGGCGGTAGCCATTATGTGCTCGGCTATGTCGATCCGATGCTGCATGCCGGCGACGCCGAAGCCGAAGGCGGCCGTCTGACAGCGCCGATGCCAGGCAAGATCGTGGCGCTATTGGTGACGCAAGGCGAGCAAGTAAAAAAAGGCGCACCATTGCTGATCATGGAAGCGATGAAGATGGAACACACCATCGCCGCTCCGGCCGATGGCTTGGTCGAAGAACTGCTGTATGCGGTCGGCGACCAGGTCAGCGAATCGGCGCAGTTGCTGGTATTTAAGCCGGCATAGAGAGTTAAGCGGGATCAAGAGTTAAGTGGGGTCAGAGTTTTTTTACGACAGTTTCATCGTCGTAAATTACTCTGACCCCAGTTAACGGCCCATAGAGTAAACGCCATCGCATTCGCGTTGTAAAAAGCAAGAGGCCCAACAGTGAAAATCCTGTGTTACGTACCCCAGGCAGCGATTTCGAGCGCTGGATCGCCGATTTCGGCAAGGCATTGCCGCAAGCCGAAGTTCGTTTCTGGCGGGAAGGCGACAACGCCCCCGCTGACTACGCACTGGTGTGGCGCCCACCGCCGGCCATGCTGCAAGGACGCAGCGATCTCAAAGCCATCTTCAACCTCGGTGCCGGTGTCGATGCAATCCTGAAACTGGGTGACGCACTGCCCGCCGGCGTACCGCTGATCCGTATCGAAGACGGGGGAATGGCGATCCAGATGGCCAGTTATGTCACGCATGCGGTACTAGGCTATTTCGGCCGTTACGATATCTATCGGCAACAGGCTGCACGCCGCGAATGGCGGCCGTTGCCGGAGCCGAGCAAGCGCGATTTCAGCATCGGCATCCTCGGCCTGGGCGTACTCGGTTCGCGTATTGCCGCGGCATTGGCGCATTTCGAATTTCCGTTGAACGGCTGGAGCCGCACTCCCAAGGAGTTGCCGGGCGTACGCAATTTTGTTGGCGACGATGCGCTCGACGAATTCCTGCGGGCGTCGCGAGTGCTGGTTTGCATCTTGCCGTTGACCGACGCCACGCGCGGCATCGTCAATCGGAAAAATATGGAAAAATTGCAGAAGGGCGCAGAAGGCGCCTATCTGATCAACGTTGCGCGCGGCGGCCATGTGGTCGAGGCCGATTTGCTGGCGCTGATCCACGAAGGCCAGATCGCCGCGGCGACGCTGGATGTGTTCGAGCAGGAACCGCTGCCGCCAGGACATCCGTTCTGGGAGGAGCCGCGCATCAGCATTACGCCGCATATCTCCGCCATTACGGTGGATGAAGATTCGGTGCAGCAGATTTGCGCCAAGATACAGTTGCTGGAACAAGGCAAGACGGTGAGCGGCATCATCGATCGCAGCAACGGATACTAGAACAATTACGAGGCAAGCCATGACATTCCCCAGCAAAGTGAAAATCGTTGAAGTCGGACCGCGTGACGGCCTGCAAAACGAAAAGGAAACCATCCCGGCGGACGTGAAAATCGCGCTTGTGGATCAGCTCACCAAAGCCGGTTTCGTCAACATTGAAGCGGCCTCATTTGTGTCGCCAAAATGGGTGCCGCAAATGGCCACCTCGGCGGAAGTGATGGCGGCCATCCAGCGCAAGCCTGGCGTGATTTATTCCGCGCTGGTGCCGAACATGAAAGGCCTGGAAGCTGCACTGGCCGCCGGTGCTGACGAGATGGTGATTTTCGGCGCCGCATCCGAGGCGTTCTCGCAAAAGAACATCAACTGCTCAATCGCCGAATCGATCGAGCGCTTCCGCGAAGTCGCGCGGGTCGCCAAGCAGGAAGGCAAACGCCTGCGTGGCAGCATCAGCTGCGTATTTGGTTGTCCTTATCAGGGCGAAGTCGGCATCGACTCGGTGGTTGACGTGCTGCATCGCCTGCGCGACCTCGGCTGCGATGAAATCGATATCGCCGACACCATCGGCGTCGCCACGCCGAACAAAGTCCACACAGTGATGCAAAGGTTGGTGCAGGAATTCCCGATTGAGCGCCTGTCCGGCCATTTCCACGACACCTACGGCCAGGCATTGGCCAACATCTACGCCAGCCTGGAAGTCGGTATTTCCATTTATCACTCTTCAGTCGCCGGTTTAGGTGGCTGCCCGTATGCCAAGGGCGCAACCGGCAACGTGTCGTCGGAAGATGTGTTGTACATGATGCAGGGATTGGGTATCGAAACCGGCATCGATCTTGATGCGGTGGTGGATGCCGGCCAGTTCATTTCGAAGCACTTGGGACGCAAGGCCGTCAGCCGGGCCGGCAATGCGATTGCGGCGAAGCGGATGGCCGGCTGATGCAGGCATAATGATCATCTGTTTCATGCAATGTGGATAGCGTAAATATGGAAAATCAAAAACTCCCGACACCGCACAACGCGTCGCCGATCTGCTGGCCGAAATCGGCCACGACAAGCAAGTCGTCATGCTCTCGGAAACCGGCAAGACCTCAGCCGAGGCAGCCGCCGGACTGGGTTGCAGTGTGGCCGAGATTGCCAAGTCGATTGTGTTTCGGCGCCTGGCCGACGATGCCGCGGTGATGGTGGTGGCGAGCGGCAGCAATCGTGTCGATGAAGCCAAGGTGGCGGCAATTGTGGGGCCGTTAGGAAAAGCCGATGCACGCTTCGTCAAGGAGCGCATCGGTTACGCGATAGGCGGCGTCTGTCCAATCGGTCATGTTGGCAAGACGGTGATGTTGATCGATGAGGATCTGCTGGGGCTTGACAGTGTCTGGGCCGCAGCTGGACATCCCCATGCGGTATTCAACCTGACGCCGCAGCAACTGGTGTCGATGACTGCGGCGCCGGTGGCGGACGTTGCGTTACGGGCCTGATTGACGCTGCAAGCAGGCCACTGCAGCGTTTACTCGTCCGTGGCGATTTTCAGGGTTGCGGTTTGATACCAGTCGATCTTGCGGGTGACGGTCATGATGATCGCCAGGATCACGAACAGCATCAGACTACCCAGCAGCAGCGCGTTATCTTCCGAAACCAGCAAGCCATACAGTGTGCCATACAGTAGCGTCAGCATGGCGCTGAAGCCGAGCGCGCGGGCGACGCTGCGCAGCACTTGCGACAGATAGAAGCCGAGGAGGCCGATACAGGCGACGCTGGCGATCAGGTAGGCGATCCAGAATTCAATGTGTTCGGACAGGCTGACCAGTAGCAGGAAGAAGATCGCCAGTCCGAGGCCGACCAGCAGATACTGGATCGGATGGATCGGCAGTTGCTTGATGGTTTCAAAGATGAAGAAACCGACGAAGGTCAGCAACACGAACAGCAGGCCGTACTTGGTGGCGCGATCGGCTTGTGAATAAATGTTCACTGGTTCTGCCAGCTGGATTTCCAGATTCTCCACGCTACTCCTGCTGCCACTACCGGTGAGCAACGCCCGTTGTGCACCGGAAGCCAGCGACGACACTTCCCACACTGCGTGGAAACCTTTATCCGAAATCTCGCGCGTCCGTGGCAGGAAGCTGCCGCCGAATTGCGGATGCGGCCAGCTTGACGCCAGTTCGATGCGGTTGTTGTCGGCCAGCGGCGTGATCGCCAGGTTCTCGGTACCGGCCAGGGTCAGGTCAAGCGAGAAATCGAACTTGCCGCCGTTGTTCAGCGTGGCGGCCGGCAGATTGACATGCATGCCTGAGCCGAAGCTGCCGGCGCCTTGTTCCACCGGCAGTGGCTTGGCATCGATCTTGAACGTCGGTGAACCGACCAGGCCGCGCACATCGCTGATGCCGATCGACAGGTAAGGCTGTTGCAGGCTGATCCGGTCGGCCTCCAGCTTTGCCGGGGAAGGCAAATCAAATTCGATGCTGCCGCTGGCTAGGCTTTGCAACTCATACACATGCACCTTGTGCAGGCCGCGATAGCGTTCGGCCGGCAGCAGCTTGCCCTGCATCTGCAGGTCTTTCGGGAAGAACAGATATTGCCGGTCTTCGGTGCGGCTGCTGTAGGTTTTCTTGCCGCCGGCATCCTGCCCCGTCAATTCGTCGATCCGGATCTTGTACGGCACCACCAGGATCGGTCCGGTGACGGTCTGGCTCCCGGCATAGCTGGCAGCGATCGACGCCACCGCTTCCTGCCGATGCTGTTGGCGATCCTGGACGGTGTCGCGGATCAGCCCCAGTGGGATCAGGATCAGCAAAGTCAGGACAACAATTGCCAGGGTTTTGAGTAGCAGGGGTCGGTTCATGGTCTCTCTCGATCTGATCAAAGTGACACAGCGTCACGGTCGGCATCAGTGTAAGAAGAGCGTGTGAATCGATGACGGCGGCTATATGGCGCCGCCGGGAAGGGAATGTGAAGCCAGTGTGAAGCGGCGCTAAATCATGCTTGTGCTACAGGAAGGCTCAAGCGCGCCTCGGCGCCGCCGTTGCTACGGTTGGACAGAGTGATCGTACCGTGATGCAGCTGCGCCACCTGTTGCACGAAGCACAGACCGAGGCCGGTGCTTTTTTCATTGCTATGCGGCCGCGGTAGCGAATAAAACCGCTCGAACACGCGCGCCAGCGCATAGTCAGGAATGCCGGGACCATTGTCCGTAACGACCAGCGTCACCATGCCGGCGGCATCGGATTCGGCGCGGACCGTGACGACACTCGCCGGCGGCGCGAAATCGATGGCATTTTCCAGCAGGTTGAGTAGTGCCTGGCGCAGCAGGAACAGTTCGCCGCGCAATGCCGGCAGCTGTGACGCGTTGTCGATCTGCAGCGTCACTTGTGCCTGCCGCAGGCGTGGCTCCAGCAACGTAACCAGATCTTCAAGCAATTTTCCGGTATCGATCGTGACGATATTTTCCAGCGTCTGCCGATGTTCGATGGCGGCCAACGCCAGCATCTTTTCGATCAGTTCCGCCAGTCGTTGCGATTGGTTGCGGATGTTGTGGGCGAAGCGGCGACGCTGCGCTTCCGGCAAATCCTCGTCAAGCAGTTCGGCGGCGCCCTGGATCGCCGCCAGCGGGCTTTTCATTTCGTGCGTCAGGCTATGGATGTATTGTTCGACATATTGCTTGCCTTCCAGCTTTTGGCGCATCGTTTCTAGCGCCCGGCCGAGTTCGACGATTTCGCTGGCGCCTTGGTCGGCGGTTGCGCCCGTTCGCCGACGCTGACGGCGCGGGCATAGCGTTGCAGCGCGCCCAGCGAGCGGCTGATCCACAAGGTGACCACCAACCCGACCGCCAGCGACAGCACCAGCAGCAGGCCGCCCCAGCGCAGAATGGTCCTTTCGCTTTGGGAGATCGCCGGCTGCAAGGTATTGTTGGGCTTGGCCACGGTCAGCACGCCGATCATCTTGCCGTTGTCGATGATCGGTGCGGCGACATGCATGACGGTAGTGCGCTCGTCATTGTCGACATCGCGCGTGGAACGCACGCCGTAATTGCCTTGCAGCGTCAGGTAGACATCGTTACGGCGCGAGTAGTCTTGGCCGACCGCGCGGCCGGTGGAATCGAACAGTACGATGCCCTTCAGATCGGTGACGTAGATGCGGTAATCCAGCGTGGTTTTGCGAAAACCCCAGATCTTTGCATTGATGTCGCGATGGCCGTATTCGCGCACGCGATTGGCGAAGTTGCCATCGGCGATGCGATTCTGCTTCATGTCGTCGGCGGCCAGTTCGGCCAGGATATTGGCGGTATCGACCAGCGTGTCTTCCATTGCCTGCCGCACCGCCGGTTTGACCTCGGCCAGGAACACGCGCTGGATGAAGACGCCAGCCAGGCCGACAATCAGGAAATAACCGAGCAGGACGCGGATGCCAAGTTTCATGGCGTAGCCGATTTGTCGTTGACGCCGGGTTCGACCGAATAGCCAAGGCCGCGATGGGTATGGATCAGGTCGAGCATCGGGGCTACCGCCTTGAGCTTGATGCGCAGTGTCTTGATATGGGTATCGACGGTGCGGTCGGTGGTGTCCGGAGCGTCGCGCCAGATTGAGTCCATCAGCTGGTTGCGGGTGAAAATTCCGCCTGGCCGGCTCAATAGCATGTTCAACAGCAAATACTCGTAGCGGGTCAGTTGCAGCATCTGGCCGGCATAGCGGATACGCATGCCGATCTGGTCTTGCTCAAAGGCGCCGAGCGTGGCCGTTGGCGCGGCTTCTGGCGTAGCCTCCGCATGACCCAGACGCCTCAGCACGACGCGGATGCGGGCCGCCAGCTCACGTGGTGAAAACGGCTTGACCATGTAATCGTCAGCACCGATTTCAAGGCCGATCAGGCGATCGATTTCGCCGCCGCGGGCGGTCAGGAAAATCACCGGTAGCGAAGAAAAACGGCGCAGCTCGCGGCAGACATCGAAACCGCTCATGTCTGGCAGGCCGACATCCAGCACCAGCAAATCGAACTGACCTGAGCGCGCCTGTTGCAGCACGTCTCTGCCGAGCAGGCAATGACGCACTTGGAATCCTTCGCTGCCAAGCGCATAGATCACGGTATCGGCGATGGCGCTTTCGTCTTCAGCCAGTAAAATATTAGGCATGCGGGGTGTCGCTCTGGAGGGCTGTGGTGTCGCGTATTATATGAACAAATACGAGATAAATACCGGGCACGTTGCCATAAGAGCAGCATCGCTGCCGACCGAACCGACAGAGACCGAGTGAAAATCACACAGATCAAGCCAGCCAGTCCAGTATCGCCGCTGGGCGCCAGCGTTGACCGAGCCGCCCACAACGACAGCGCCTCGCCCTGTATCAACGTGTGCGTGATGAACGCCGCGAGCGGCTTGTGTGACGGCTGTCAGCGTACCATCGATGAAATCGCGGCATGGGGTAGTGCCAGCCTTGAGCAGAAGCGCCGTATCTGGCAACTGATCCGGCAACGCCGGGCGGCGCGATGAGCGCGCTGCCATTGCCATCGTTGCCGCCGACGATGCGCGTACTGGAACGCGGTTGGCTGTCGTCCAATAATGTTCTTTTTCTTGGCCGTGAGCAGACTGCGCTGGTCGACAGCGGTTATCTGACACATGCGGCACAGACCGTGGCGTTGGTGGCGCACGGCTTGCAGGGGCGGCCGCTGGACCGCTTGCTGAACACCCATCTGCATTCCGATCACTGCGGCGGCAACGCCGCCTTGCAGCATGCCTATCGCTGCCGTACGTCGATTCCGGCTTCGGAAGCCGAGGCGGTGCGCAGCTGGGACCAGGATGCACTGACCTTTAGCGGCACCGGCCAGCAATGCGCGCGTTTCAGTTTCGACGATACCTTGCAGCATGGCGACCTGGTCATGCTCGGCGATTTGGAGTGGCAAGTGTTGGCGGCCGCCGGCCACGATCCGCATTCACTGGTTTTCTACTGCGCCGAGGAGCGTATCCTGATCTCGGCCGACGCCTTGTGGGAAAACGGTTTCGGCGTGATTTTTCCGGAACTGGACGGCGGCTCCGGTTTTGCCGAGGCGCGCGCCACGCTGGAACTGATTGCCGGTCTTGACGTGCGATTGGTGATCCCCGGCCACGGCAGTCCGTTCAGTGGGGCGGACGCGGCGCTGGAGAGGGCCTTTGCGCGGCTTGATTACCTGGCCGCAGATCCGTTGCGCAACGCTCATAATGCAATCAAGGTGCTGCTGAAATTCCTGCTGCTGGAACGGCAACAGTTGAAGCTGGATGAACTGCCACAGATGTTGTCGGCGCTGCCGCTGGTGGTTGCCGCCAACCGGCGTTTCCTGCAGTTAAGCGAGGCCGCGCTGGCCGAATGGACGGCGGCGCAGCTGGTGCGCGCCGGTGCGGCAGAGATACGTGACGGCTTCTTGTTAAACCGGTAATGGATAGGTCGCGAAGCAACATTAATGCGACGCTGTTTTATTGCTTGGAAAGCAAGCCTCTCCTTGCGTGTTTTAGAGGACAAAATCTAGCACGACCGTACTTTTTATTCCCGCCTTCGTCCTATAATCGTTTTCTCCAATCCCAATTCAAGAGGTCGTTATGGCACTGCCAGCCGCGTTGCAAAACCTGAGCCTTCCCGTGATCGGCTCGCCGATGTTCATCGCCAGCGGTCCGGCGCTAGTGGCTGCGCAGTGCAAGGCCGGCATCGTCGGTTCGTTCCCCGCGCTGAATGCCCGTCCGGCCGAATTGCTGGATGTCTGGCTGACCGACCTGCAGGCAGAACTGGCTGCCTACAAGGCCGAACATCCTGATGCCAAGATAGGACCGATCGCGGTCAACCAGATCGTCCATCAGTCGAACGACCGCCTGGCGCACGATGTCGCCGTCTGCGTCAAACACCAGGTGCCGATCATCATCTCCAGCCTGCGCGCGCCGCCGCCGGAAATGATGGATGCGATCCACAGCTACGGCGGTATCGTACTGCATGACGTGATCTCAATCCGCCATGCCCAGAAGGCGCTGGAAGCCGGAGTCGACGGGCTGATTTTGGTGGCGGCTGGCGCTGGCGGCCACGCGGGTCCGTTGTCGCCGTTTGCACTGGTCGGCGAAGTGCGCAAATTCTTCAAGGGGCCGATTGCGTTGTCGGGAGCGATTGCCACCGGCGATGCAATCCTGGCGGCACAGGCGATGGGTGCTGATTTTGCCTACATCGGTTCGCGCTGGCTGGCGACCAAGGAAGCGCATGTCGACGACGCCTACCGCCAGGCAATTATCGAATCAACCGCAGCCGATGTGGTCTACACCAACCTGTTCACCGGCGTGCATGGCAACTACCTGAAAAAATCCATTGTCAATGCCGGCCTCGATCCGGACAACCTGCCGGAAGCCGACAAGTCGAAGATGAATTTCGGCTCCGGCGGCACCGGCGCCAAGGCCTGGCGCGATATCTGGGGCGCCGGTCAAGGTGTAGGATTGATGGACGATGTGCCGAGCGTGGCGCAGATGGTCGATCGCCTGCAGACGGAATACCAGGCAGCGCGCAAGCGTTTGGCGTTGTAACAAGTCGCTCGCCGTTGCATGGGGCCGCGTTGATAGCGCGGCCCTTTTTCATTGGGCCGGCAGTGTGCAAATCAATTACGGCAGGATGAGCATTGCGCCGCCTAGGCCGATTTTCTGATGCTGGAAACGGTCAGCCAATCCGACAAGATCTGCAGCAATTCATCTGGTTTTTCCAGCGGCGTCATGTGCCCGCAATCCTCGATCAACACCATTTGCGCTGCTGGAATCTGGGCCTGCATCTGCAGTGCTTCGGCGATGCTGCTCAACTGATCGTTGCGGCTGGCGACGATCAGCGTTGGGCAGTGAATCTTCTGTAGTTCGGCGTAGCCATCGCTACGCAGGGCTGACAATTGGCGGATGAAAACTTCCTTGCCGTTGTGTAGCGCCATTGCCTGCAGGCGGTCCAGCAGCGCGCGGTCATTAGCGCGATCGGGATGGAGTGAAGATGCCAGCGCACGGCTGGTCAGGCCTTTGAATGGCACCTGCCTGGCAAGTTCCAGCTGCATTCGGTTGCCGGCGATTTCTCGTGCGTCCTGCTGGCGCGCCGAAGTATTCAGCAAGCCCAGCGCGATGACCCGCTCCGGCGCTTGCTGCATGATCGCCTGGGCGACATAGCCGCCCATCGAGAAGCCGATCAGGACGAAACGCTCGGGGGCGTGTTGCAGCACCCGCGCGGCCATCGCGCTGATCGTATCGTCCTGGCCGAGATCGCCGAAATGCAGCCGGCCCAAGTGCTGCAGGCCATCGCGCATGTCGTCCCACAGCGCCTGGTCCAGCATGAAGCCGGGCAGCAGCAATAGATCAGGCAAATTGGTGTGAGCGTCCATCGTCATTATTTCGAAATCAGTTCCTGTTCCACGACCAGATCGAGCGTCCACTTGAGCGCGCTGGCATCGGCCGGCGGATTAGGCACTTTCTCTTCCAGGATACGCAGGCGATACGCTACGCCCGGTTCGAATTTGAAGCCTTCAATATTGCCATACCAGAGTTGCCACGGATCTTCCTTGCGCTCGCGGATCTGGAAACAGGTAGTGCGCATCACACCGGCGCTGCATGCCACTTTTTGCGGGGCGACGTAGACGAATTTGATTTTCGCGGCGGCGCTCGGTTTTTCACGCGCGTAGAACTTCAGCGTCTGGCCGTCGATGGTTTTCATTTCCAGCACCGGGCCGCTGATCTGATAGTGGTTGACGGCTTGCAGCTTGTCGAGGAAATCCGCTTCAAACTGCATGGCCGGCTCCGGGCAAGCCATGCGCGTCGTCGCCGCTTCGACGATGGTCAGCTGGCCCGGTCCACGTATTGAAAATGGCGCCGTAAACTGATTGCAGCCGGCGCGGCCGCTGACGCGTCCCTGGCCATTCTCGACGTTGAAATTCAGAATCACCGGTTCGCCATTGTCGCCATGCGGCACGGTGTGGCCGCTCCAGGAAGTGAGTTCCCAGCGGGATGTCGACAGCGCAGGATCATTGCTTGCAGCCGGTTGCGGTGGTGTGCCGGCGCAGGCCGCCAGAGCGACGCCGACAGCAGCGCCGATGGTCAGGTTGCGCAGCAGCGAAGAAGAAAATCTAGCAAGCGTCATATGGACTCCGTAGTAAGGTGGGCGTACAAACGCAACGCTGTATTTTAACTTAGCGAACTTTATTCCAACCATTTTGCGCGAGCGGCGGCAATCGCTACCGCGATGCATAGCACGCCGACCACCGACAAGGCGGCATGCAGGCCGAAGCCATGGGCCAGGAAACCGATCATCGGCGGCCCGACCAGGCCGCCGGTATATCCCATCGTAGTGACGCCTGCCAAGGCTGTTGGACCGTGACGGCCGGCGGCGCTGAAGATGAACGGGAAAACGGTGGCGACACCGACGCCGGTCAGCGCGAAACCGGCAATAGCCAATGGAATATCGTTCACCACCAGCGCCAGCGCCATGCCGACGCCGGCCAGTATTGCGCCGCCGGCGACCACGCGGCGCGCGCCGAAGGATTCCTTGAGTCGATCGCCGACGATGCGGGTCAACAGCATCATGCCGGCAAAAAATGCAAAGGCCAGCGGCGCCACGCCATCGCTGGCGAACAGCAGGTCTTTCATGTAGACGCCGCTCCAATCGGCGACCGAACCTTCGACGATGGCACCGCCAAAGGCCACCACACCGAGTGCGATCAGCGGACCGTGCGGCAGCGCGAAATGTTTTTGTCCGGCGATGTATTGCGGCCGGTCATTCGGTAGCGCCCGATAGCAGAGTCGTAGTGGAATCGCGAACACGATGGCGGCCACGCTGAAATGCAGCAGCGGTCCGATGCCGAGCCCGGCCACCGCACTACCAAGCAACGCACCTGACAAGGTGCCGACGCAAAACCATGAATGCAGCAGCGACATGATCGAACGTCCGGCAGCTTTTTCGACGGCGGCGCCGAGGGCGTTGATGGCGACATTGAAGCAGCTGGAACAGGCGCCCAGGCTGACCATCACCAGCATCAGCACCGGCAGGTTCGGCGCCAGCGCCAGGCAAGGCATGGTGAGCAGCAACGCGACGCCGGCATACCAGCTGCTGCGGCGCGCGCCGTAATGGCCGATCAGCCACGCTGCAATCGGAAACGAGCCGACCGCGCCGATGCCGCCGCCCAGCAGCACCAGGCTGAGGCTGGCCGGTTCCAGTTGCAACAGATCGCGGATCGCCGGGATACGCGAAGCCCAACTGGCGTACATCACCCCGAGCAATAGGAACAGCACTGGCAGTGCCGCCCGCTGCATGCGAGTGCCGGCGGATACGGGTAACGCGATGGATTCGGACATGGCCTGGAGAGGTGAGGGCGGACGGGACAAGGAACAGCAAAAATACGAAGGGCAACGCGACGGCGCCGCCCTTCGCGGCAGTATCTACAGAGACGGCGCTTAGAAATCCGCCGGCATTTCCTGCAGATGGCGCTGCAAGGCATCCAGCAAGGTCTTGCAGGCATCGTCGGTGCCGATCGTGATGCGCAGGAACTGGGCAATCCGCGCGCTGGTGAAATGACGCACGATGATGCCGTCGCCGCGCAGGCGCGCTGCCAGCTTGGCGGCATCGTAGTTCGGATGGCGTGCGAAGACGAAGTTGGCGGCCGAAGGCAGCACGTCGAAGCCCTGCACCGCGAGGCCGGCCACCAGTTGCCGGCGGCTGGAAATCACCGCCTGGCGGGTTTTCTCAAAATGCTGCTGGTCCTTGATCGAGGCAGTGGCGCCGACGATTGCCAGACGGTCCAGCGGATACGAGTTGAAGCTGTTCTTGACCCGTTCCAGTGCCGTGATCAGGTCCGGATGGCCGACCGCGAAGCCGACCCGCAAACCGGCCAGCGAACGCGATTTGGACAAGGTATGCACCACCAGCAGGTTCGGGTAACGCGACACCAGCGGGATCGCGCTGTCGCCACCGAAATCGACATAGGCTTCGTCGACGATCACCACGCTGTCGGGATTGCCGGCCACCAGTCTTTCGACTTCGGCCAGCGGCAACAGGCAACCGGTCGGCGCGTTCGGATTCGGGAAGATGATGCCGCCGTTGGCGGTGCCGAGATAATCGTCGACGCGGATGCTGAAGTCGTCCGCCAGCGGAATCGTGCGATGCGCGACTTGATACAGGCCGCAGTAAGTCGGATAGAAACTGTAGGTGATGTCCGGGAACAGGATCGGCTCGTCATGTTGCAGAAGGGCCTGGAACGCATGCGCCAGCACTTCGTCGGAACCGTTGCCGACAAAGACATGGGCAGGAGTAATGCCATGCGCGGCGTTCTGTTCGGCAATCGCCAGCTTGAGCGGCTCGGCATCGGGATTCGGATACAGGCGCAGGTTGTCGCCCACTTCGGCCGCAATGGCGGCAATCGCCAGCGGCGATGGACCGTATGGGTTCTCGTTGGTGTTGAGCTTGACCAGGTTGCTCAGCTTGGGCTGCTCGCCGGGGGTGTAGGGCGTCAGGCGGCTGACGATCGGGCTCCAGAATTTGCTCATGGGAATGTCGCTAAAGAAGGTAAGTGAAGGCTGGTTGCGTCGCCGGAACGGCCGGAGCGACAGGCGAATCAGCCATATGGTAGCAAACCCGGCGCGGTCTGGCTGCCGGTGCTGTTGTTGTTGCGGCGATGAGGCTCTGAGAATCGTTTGATTTATATCAAATTAATTTATTGCGCGAGCCGCTAAAGTGCAGGTCGACACGGATATACACAGGAGCGAAAAATGAAAAAGACTGTACTGGCAATGATGGTATTGGCATTGGGTTTTGCGGCAGGTAACGCTACGGCGCAGGAAAGCCCGTGGCAGGTGCGGGTGCGCGCCGACTACCTGAAACCTGCGAACAAGTCGGATGCTGTTGGCGGCATCGGCGCATCGGATCGTTTGCAAGTCAACGACAAGACCATTCCGGAAGTTGATATTTCCTATTTCTTCACGCCGAACTGGGCGGCGGAGCTGGTGCTGACTTATCCGCAAAAGCAGGATGTCACGCTCGATGGCCAGAAGATCGGCACGTTCAAGCATCTGCCACCGACGCTGACGTTGCAATATCACTTCCTGCCTGATGCGCTGTTTAGCCCCTATGTCGGCGCTGGCGTGAATTACACCCGCATTTCGAGCGTTGATCTGTTGAATGGCGCGGGCCGTCTGGATAACAGCAGCTGGGGTCTGGCGCTGCAGGCAGGTGTCGATTACAAGCTGGACAAGAACTGGTCACTCAATCTGGATGTGAAGAAGGTGCAAATTCGCAGCGATGTCTACGCCGGCGGCGAACAAATCAGCCGAGTGAAGATTGATCCGTGGCTGATTGGTGTGGGTGTCGGTTATCGGTTCTGACGCCGATGCAAGCATCGCTTGCGATGTCAATGATTTTTCCCCGCAGTCTTAGGGGCTGTTAACAATTAATGTGGGAGATGTGTTCAAGTCAAAACGTGTGATGGCAAGGGTGTAGCAGGGAATTCGCGCAACACTGCCGCACGCCTGCGTAACGATACCCTCATGCAACGCAGCCAGTGCACGTTTTTACCTGAACCCTTCGGGAACGGTTGCAGGTGTTGCGCTCCTAAATTCAATGTTAACAGGCCCTAGTCATGACTGTTGCGCGCCGGACAGAAAACTGTCCGGCGCGTTTTTTTTGAAGTGGCTGGTAACATAGAGGGTTCTGTATGCGGACCAGGTCTGCATAATTTCACACAAGCAAAAGGAGCCAGCTCTTGAATATACTCGCCGTTAATCAACTCTCCTCGATCTGGAATTTCCTGCTCGAATCTTCGCTGCACTATGGTCTCAATGCCGTGCTGGCGATTTTCACGTTGCTGGTCGGCTGGTGGCTGTCGTCGCGCTTTGCTAATGCGCTCGACCGGGTAATGATTCGTGCCGATCTTGATGCTACCTTGCGTCCGGTGCTGCGCAGTGTGCTGCTGTGGCTGGTGCGGCTGATCACGCTGGTTGCGGTGCTTGGCCAGTTCGGCGTGCAGACCGCCAGTATCGTCGCCATCCTCGGCGCCGCGGCCTGGCCATCGGCCTGGCATTGCAGGGCACATTGCAGAACATCGCAGCGGGCATGATGTTGCTGTTCCTGCGGCCGTTCCAGGTTGGCGAATACGTTGGTAACGGCACGGTCGAAGGCACCGTCGATGAAATCGGCCTGTTCGTTACCAAGCTGACCAAGGCCGACGGCATCTGCCTGTTCGTGCCGAACAACCAGCTGTGGAACAGCGCACTGACCAACTATAGCCGTCACGCCTCGCGCCGCATGGATATCCCGGTCGGCATCAGCTACCACGATGATCCGGTGGTGGCGATCAATGCATTGCAAAAGCTGTTGCTGGCCGATAGCCGCATCTTGTCGACGCCGGCGCCGTTCGTGGTGGTTACCGATCATGCCGAAAGTGCGGTCATGCTGAATATCCGCGCCTGGGCCAGCACTTCCGACTACTGGGCGGTGCGTTGGTCGCTGGCGCAGCAGTTGAAATCGACGCTGGCGGCGGTCAACTGCTCGATCCCCTATCCGGTGCGTGAAGTGCATATCACGCACGAAGTTGGCGCCAAGAGTGTCGTCGGCCAGGCCTGAAGCAACGGCGAGCAATCCCGGTAAATGGGTGGCGCGATATTTGCATACTTGATAACGGTGGTTTCAACTAGAAGCAATACGGTTGAAACCGCCGTTTCTATTTAAAAATGCAATTTTAATAACAAAATTACATTCGACGCTGCGTAAATGGTGCTTATATAACATTAATTTTGCCAAGAGATATAACAGTTATGCATAAACCTATGCATAGATGGCATCGATGAGTTGTGGACTTTCCGTTACAGTTCCGCTGCGCGAAGACGCATCGAAGAATGTCGGCATCGCGTAACCGGAACCGGTTATTGCAAATTACTAACAGACCAGGAGATTTATGTTTACCCGCAAACTTACACTGCGCAACCTCAATTCCTATGCGCTGATGATGTTCGGCGCGTTGTTGCTGTCGACTTCCGTGGCGCACGCGCAAGATACCCAAGCCAAACTGCCTAACGTGATGATCCTGGCCACCGGCGGCACGATTGCCGGCACCGGCGCTGACAGCACCACCACCGTCGGCTATACCTCAGCTACAGTCGGCGTAGAGAAGCTGATCGCTGCGGTCCCAGAGCTGAAGAAAATCGCCAACGTCAAGGGCGAGCAAGTATTCCAGATCGCCAGCGAAAGCATGACCAACGACCATTGGCTGAAACTGGCCAAGCGCGTCAATACGTTGTTGGCGCAACCTGATGTCGACGGCATCGTCATCACCCACGGTACCGACACCATTGAGGAAACTGCTTACTTCCTGGATCTTACCGTCAAGAGCCGCAAGCCGGTGGTGATCGTCGGCGCGATGCGGCCTTCGACCGCGATTTCAGCCGATGGCCCGATCAACCTGTACAACGCGGTCCTGCTGGCCGGCAGCAAGGATGCGATCGGCAAGGGCGTGCTGGTGTCGCTGAATGACCAGATCAACGCGGCGCGTGAAGTCACCAAGACCAACACCTCGACCACCGACACCTTCAAGTCGACCGAGCTGGGCATGCTGGGCTACATCCAGGGCAACAAGGCTTACTTCTACCGTCAGTCGACCCGCAAGAATACGGTCGATACCGAGTTCGACATCAGCAAGCTGGATGTGCTGCCGCAAGTCGACATCATCTATGGCTACGCCAACATGACCCGCGCCGCACTTGACGCGCAAGTCGCTTCCGGCGCCAAGGGCATCATCCAGGCCGGCGTCGGCGACGGCAGCATTGCCGCGCAGATGAAAACGCCATTGGTTGAAGCGCGCAAGAAGGGCGTGATCATTGTCCGCGCCAGCCGCGTCGGCCAAGGCATCGTTGCCCGTAACGGCGAAGCCAACGATGACGAACTGGACTTCGTGGTTTCCGATACGCTGAACGCGCAAAAAGCCCGCATCCTGCTGATGCTGGCCTTGACCAAGACCAACAACACCAAGGAAATCCAGCGCATGTTCTACACCTATTAATGGTGTGTGCATGACGTAGGGCGGCAGGCGGCGCCCGCGAACGAATGCAGGCAACAACCGAAGCCGGCTGGATCAAGTCTTTGATCCAGCCGGCTTTTGCATTTGTGGTCGCGGTTTTCCTCTAATTTCCCGTCGACAATAATGCTAAGATGAGGCCGCACAGCGGCGCTCATGCGGGCTCGTTTTGGGAATCCACTCTGGACGTTCCGATCGAGACGTTCATTGCGCAAAGACGCCGTACCCATGATTCCCGACACCATGATAAGAAAAATTTCCCCGGTATTCTGGGCTGCTCTGATCGGCCTTGTTGCGTTTGTGTTTTATACCGGTGGCGCTATTGTCTGGCCCACCTACACCGAATGGCTGATGCGAGGAGATTTCGCACAGCATTATCTGGGCTGGAGTTTTTTCCGGCACACGCCACTGCTGCAATTTCCGTTGGGCGCCAACTGGGCCTATGGCGAGGTGCTGGGTAGTTCGATTGTGTTTACCGATTCGACGCCGTTATTCGCATTCCTTTTCAAACCCTTTGCGTCGCTCCTGCCGGAGCCGTTTCAATACATCGGCCTGTGGCTGGCTTTGACCGCGATGTTGCAAGGGATTTTCGCCTACAAGCTGCTGTCGCTTTTTTCAACCGATCGTGGCGCCGTATTGCTGGCCACGGCATTCTTCGTCATCGCCCCCCCGTTGTGGTGGCGTATCAATATCGAATGCGACGCGCTGGCCTCGCATTGGCTGATACTGGCCGGCCTGTATCTGTATTTCAGGGAAAATTTCCGCCAGCGCGACTGGATCGGATTGCTATGCGTGGCGACATTGACGCATGCTTACCTGCTCGCCATGGTGCTGGCCATCTGGTGTGCGGACGTGTTGCAGCGCTGGCTGAAAAAACAGATATCGTTGCAGGCGGCACTTCTCAACGGATTGTCAGCGGCCGCTTGCCTGGCACTGGTCATGTGGGTTACCGGCTATTTCATGCTGCACGGCGGATTGAGCACCCCGGTTGGATTGGGCTATTACCGCATGAGCCTGCTGGCGCTGTTCGATCCGCTGGCTGGATGGTCCAGCATCCTGCCGGAGCAACCCAGGAGCGGCGGCCAGTACGACGGGTTCAGTTTTTTGGGGATCGGCGTGCTGGCATTGCTGGTTCTCGCGGCGCTCCAGATGCTGGTTGCGGGGAAGCGTCGGGCCACACTTGAGTGGCGTTGGAGCACGCTGCTGCCGTTGCTTGCGATCGCGTTGGCCCTGACCGCGATTGCGCTGACCAATTATGTCGGATGGGGCGACTATGACTTGTTTACCTACCAACTTCCGCGCTGGCTGCAATGGCCAAGTGCAGTTTTCCGGGCATCGGGCCGCATGTTCTGGCCGGTGTTCTATCTGATTTATGTCGCTGTGTTCTATACCGCCTTCAAACTCATAGGGAAAAAGGGGTTGACGTATCTGCTGGCTGGGTTGCTGGTTTTGCAGCTGATCGACAGCAATGGCGCTACGCAGATGGTGCGCAAGGAAATGCGCGAGCATCATTGGACTTCCCCGGTGCAATCGATTTTCTGGCAGCATGTAGCAAAAAATTATCGCCGAATTGCCGTTGCGTTGCCGCTCACTTATCCCTGGGAATATTTCGCGTTGTCGCTTTTTGCATCGAACAACGGGATGTCGATCAATAACGGCTACTTTGCCGCGTGGATCTGGACAAACTCGGTGCGGTGCAACGGCAAACTGCGGAAACCGTTTTCACAGGCCGCTACGATCCGCAGACCTTGTATGTTTTCTTCCATGATCCGCTTTCCAGCGCCCTCTGGGAACAGGCGAAGCTGAATGCCGGTCCGGATGATTTCATGGGTGAAGTAGACGGCTATCAAGTGCTGGCGCCAGGCTGGCGTCGTTGTGGCGAGTGCAGTCAATTGCAATTCGCGTCAAGCCAGGCCGCCGCTAAACCGGCGCCGGCATACGCGCTCGGTACGTCGATCGATTTCCGCAGCACTGGTAACGCTGACCTGTACCGTATCGGCAACTGGTCAGTCCCCGAAACCTGGGGGCGTTGGACCGATGGCAATGCTGCCGCCGTGTGGTTGTCTGTGCCTGATCAGACCCGTGGCGACCTGACGCTGGAGATATCCGGACATGCGCTGGTGACGGCGCAACACCCGTTGCAAGTCATTCCGGTATCCGTGAACGGACGGGCATTGGGAGAACTGCGTTTTACCGAACAGAACCACGAAGGCATCAGCAGCTTCCACATTCCGGCCGACGTGGTGGCGAACAGCCATGGCAATCTGTATATTCTGATGACAATTGCAGACCCGGTGTCGCCGATGCAGTTGATGATCAGAAGGGATAGCAGAGGGCTCGGATTGGGTGCCGTCTCGATGGTCATTCATTGATCGCAACGATTTCATTCACTTCACTATTAGAGTATTTCCATGTCAGAAGAATTCGAAGTTCCCAGCCCGCACGAACATCACCTGGAACACGTGACCGAACACGCGCATGCCAGCGGCGACAATTTCGCCGGCAAGATCGCCGTGATGACCGCTATCATGGCCACCATCGGCGCCCTGTTCAGCTACCAGGCCGGTTCCACCGAAAGTGAAGCGGCGATGAACAAGAACAACGCCGCCATCAAGAAAACGGAAGCGTCGAACCAGTGGAACTACTACCAGGCCAAATCCAGCCGGCAGAACCTGGCCGAGCTGGCAACTCATATTCCAGGCGTCGATGCAGCGCATTATGCGGCGGAAGCGCAGCGCTACAAGAGCGAAAAGGAAGTCGTGCAGAAGAAGGCACAGGCACTGGAAGAAGAAGCCAGCGCCTGGGATGAGAAGTCAGAGCAGGTGTTGCACCAGCATCATCGCTGGGCGCAAGCGATGACGGCGATTCAGATCGCGATTTCGCTGGCGGCGATCACGCTGCTGACGCGCAAGGAGTGGCTGAAGAAGGTGGCCTATGGTGCGGCGGGAGTCAGCGTGGTGCTGGGTATCCTGGCTTGGCAACATATTTGACTTAACCACAGGAGATAAAAAAAGGGGAAGCACACCGTGCTTCCCCTTTTTGTTTTATACCAATTAACGTGTCACAGGCTTGTAGCGGATACGCTTAGGCTTGGCGCCTTCTTCTCCCAAACGCTTGCGCTTGTCGGCTTCATATTCCTGGTAGTTGCCATCGAAGAAGGAGACTTGCGATTCGCCTTCGAAGGCCAGGATGTGCGTCGCGATACGGTCCAGGAACCAGCGATCATGGCTGATCACCATCACGCTGCCGGCGAATTCCAGCAAGGCGTCTTCCAGCGCGCGCAGGGTTTCGACGTCGAGGTCATTGGATGGTTCATCCAACAGCAAGACGTTGCCGCCCTGCAGCAGCGTCTTGGCCAGATGCAGGCGGCCGCGTTCACCGCCGGACAGATTGCCGACGATTTTTTGCTGGTCGCCGCCCTTGAAGTTGAAGCGCCCCAGGTAGGCGCGCGACGGCATTTCGAAGCGACCCACCGTGAGGATGTCGGCACCGCCTGAAACGTCTTCGAACACGGTCTTCTGGTCCGACAGCGTATCGCGCGACTGGTCGACGATCGAGACCTTGGCGGTGGTGCCGATCACCACTTCGCCGCTGTCCGGTTGTTCCTTGCCGGTGATCATCTTGAACAGCGTCGATTTACCGGCGCCGTTAGGGCCGATGATACCGACGATGGCGCCGGCCGGGATGCGGAAGCTCAGGTTATCGATCAGCATGCGGTCACCGAATGACTTCGAGACGTTCTTGAATTCGATCACTTCATTGCCCAGTCGCTCGGCGACCGGGATGAAGATTTCCTGGGTTTCGTTGCGCTTTTGGTATTCGTGTTCGCTCAATTCATTGAAGCGCGCCAAACGGGCCTTGCTCTTGGCCTGGCGGCCCTTCGGGTTCTGCCGTACCCATTCCAGTTCCTTGGCAATGGTTTTCTGGCGCGACGATTCGGTGGCTTCTTCCTGCTTCAGGCGATTGCCCTTTTGCTCCAGCCACGAGCTGTAGTTGCCTTTCCATGGAATGCCGTGGCCGCGGTCCAGTTCCAGGATCCATTCGGCGGCGTTGTCGAGGAAGTAGCGGTCATGGGTGATGCCGACCACGGTGCCCGGGAAGCGTTGCAGGAACTGTTCCAGCCAGTCGACCGATTCGGCGTCCAGATGGTTGGTCGGCTCGTCCAGCAGCAGCATGTCCGGCTTCGACAGCAGCAGGCGGCACAGCGCCACGCGCCGCTTTTCACCGCCGGACAGGACACCGATCTTGGCGTCCCATGGCGGCAGGCGCAGGGCGTCGGCGGCCATTTCCAGTTGCAGGTCCAGATTGCCGTCGCCGGCGGTAGCCAGGATATCTTCCAGGCGTGCCTGTTCTGCCGCCAGCGCGTCGAAATCGGCGCCTTCCTCAGCATAGGCGGCATATACCGCGTCGAGCTTGGCTTGCGCTTCAAACGCCTCGCCCAATCCGCCTTCGACGGCCTGGCGCACGGTCTGTTCCGGATCGAGCTGCGGTTCCTGCGGCAGGTAGCCGATGTTCAGGCCCGGCATGGGCACTGCTTCACCCTGGATATCCTTGTCGATGCCGGCCATGATTTTCAGCAGGGTCGATTTGCCGGAGCCGTTCAGGCCCAGCACGCCAATCTTGGCGCCGGGGAAGAACGACAGCGAAATATCTTTCAGGATCTGGCGTTTGGGCGGCACGATCTTGCCGACCTTGTTCATTGTGTAGACGTATTGAGCCATGAGGAGCCGTGATAATAAAAAGTAATGCGTTGAATAGAGCGGACCACCAGCGGCCCGTAACTGCCAAGAATAACCTATGCGCGCGGGGTTGGCGAATTGTTAAGTGCGATCCTTCAGGCCGACGCGCCTGGGCGTATTTTAAACGTTCGCCACAGTCCTTCGGCTGAATACAGCGCCAAAGCGCACCAGATGAGGATAAAACCGTTGAGGCGGTCGCCATCCAGTTCTTCTCCGTACAACCAGACGCCGAACAGCAGTTGCAGCGATGGCGTGATGTATTGCAGCACGCCGACCAGCGACAGCGGAATGCGCCGAGCGCCGGCGGCAAACATCAGCAAGGGGATCGACGTGATCGGCCCGGCCGCAACGAGCAGCCATTTGGTGGAGGTCGAGGCGCTGCTGAAGGTGTTGTGACCCTGCAGCGAAGTGTACGCCAGGAATGCTAGCGCCAATGGCAGCACCAGCGCGGTTTCCAGTGCCAGGCCGGGCAGCGCACCGAGGCTGGCGGTCTTGCGCAGCAAACCGTAGCCGCCGAAGGTGACAGCCAGGGTCAGGGCAATCCAGGGCGGATGACCCGCTTGCCAGGTTAGCCACAGTACGGCGCTGGCGGCGATGGTGATTGCTACCCATTGCAGCGGCCGTGGCCGCTCGTGCAGAAACACCAGGCCGAGCGCGACGCTGACCATCGGGTTAATGAAGTAGCCAAGGCTGGCTTCGACGATGTGATTATTGTTGACCGCCCAGATATAAGTGGTCCAGTTGGCGGTCAGCAGCAGGGCGCTGGCGACGAAGCCGCCGATCACGCGCGGCTGGCGCAGCATCGGCCCGACCCAGGCCCATTGCTTGCGCACTGTCAGCACGATCAGCAGGAACAGGAAGGACCAGACGATCCGGTGGGCGACGATATCGACCGGTGGAACCTCTGCCTCAAGCGCCTTGAAGTAAATCGGGAACAGGCCCCACAGGACGTAGGAGGCGATGGCGTAGAGCATTCCTGCTTGCATGGTAACGATCTAAATAAGTGAAAAAACGGCGGGCGAGGGAACGGCGTCAATTGGTCATTATGTTTTTAATGGCGTATTCCAGAGCAACATTCTGCATTTTACGCATAAGCGGCGTTCGTGCCTCAAGCAGGAACGAATAAAGCAAGATTTTGAAATCGCGGTTCAGGTGGCCTGACTCGGCACCCCCGGCTCGGCGCCCCAGCTCGGCGCCCCGTCATTCCCGCGCACGCGGGAACGACGCTGCAGGAGGTGTGGATTGTTGACTTCGACTCAGCCGCTCATGCCTGCATCGTCAATCGCAACAGGCGCCGATGTTCCGGCCGCGCAACGAAGTGGTGCAACAGCAACCCGGCCAGGCCGCAAGTTGCCATCACCACCATCAGCGGCAGCGCCGTGCCGTCATGCCACAGGCTCATCGCCACGCCGGAAGTGATGCCGATACCGAATTGCAAGGTGCCCATCAAGGCCGATGCGGTGCCGGCTTGCTTGCCCTGCTGCGACAAGGCAATCGCCGACGCATTCGGGCTGATGAAACCGTAGCTGGCGAGGAAGCCGAAGAAGCCGATCAACAGGATCGGCAGGTTGTTGACGCCGCAGGCGACCAGCAGCGCCACCAACAGGCTCAGCATCGCAGGTATCCACAGCGCGCGGCCGAGAATGGTGTCGAGTGTAAATTTGCCGACCAGGCGTGCATTGATCTGCGAGGCGGCGATCAGGCCGATTGCATTGGTGCCGAATACGAAGCCGAAATTTTCCGGCTTGATGCCATGCAGTTCGATCAACACGAACGAAGAGCCGGTAATGTAGGCGAACATGCCGCCCTGAATCAGGCCCCCAACCAGGCTATAGGCGACGAACTGGCGGTCCAGCAGCAGCCGGCCGTATTGTTTGATGGTGCGGCCCAGATGCAGCGGTTCGGCTTTGTGGCGATCGAGTGTTTCCTGCATCGTGTAATGGATCGCGATCAGGCAGAACAAACCGAAGCCGGTCAGGCCGCCGAAAATTACGCGCCAGCCCCACAGCTTGAGCACCGCGCCGCCGATCAGCGGCGCCAGGATCGGCGCCAGTCCCATTACCAGCATCATCAATGAAAACGCCCTGGCGGCGCCGGTGGTGCCAAGGCGGTCGCGGATCACCGCACGGGCGATCACCATGCCGGCGCAACCGCCCAAGCCCTGCAGAAAGCGAAATACGATCAGCGCCGTCACATCATGCGACAACATGCAAGCCAGCGAACCCAGCACATACAGCGTCATGCCGACATACAACGGCGGCTTGCGGCCGAAGCGATCGCTCAGCGGACCGTAGAACATCTGGCCCACCGCCAGCCCGACCAGGAAGCTGGCCAGCGTCAGCTGCACCAGATTGCTGCCGACGCCGAACTGCTGGGCGATGGTGGGGAAGCTCGGCAAATACATGTCGATCGACAGCGAGCCGATGGCGGTCAGTGCGCCAAGCAATAGGAGCCAGCCCGGGAGCAATTTCTCCGGTGCTGAAGTTGCGGGTGTGTTTGTCATTGGGTACTCAGGTTGCACAGAGGGCTGTGCGTGATTAAATCTTGGTTAAATATGCACGACGAGGAGTGCGCTGGCAGGAATAGCTGGACGCGCTGCAAACGCAGGGTTTGCTTGCGTATTTTGCGTATGGCAACAAGCGGTCATGTTACACGAACATCGCCGAGCTTGCCGGGAGCGGGAAGGATGCGGGGACGGGAAAGGGAGTCGCCGCCCCAATGCAGGGTAGTGGAATTGGTGCAGGCCGGGTCGCGTCGTGTGTCGGGTGTTAGCGGATTGAACCACGCGGCCCGCATCTCATTTCTGTTTGTCGTCGGCCGGATTCTTGCCGGCGCTTGCGCTTGAAGGCGCCGCATAGCTGAAAAATATCCAGTCCCACAGCGGCGAGGTGACACCGAAATTTTTCTCGATGCCTTTTTGGTGGTGCATGTCGTGGTTTTTGATCAGCATGCCGATGCAACGATACAGCCATGATTGCGGGCGATGCATCACATAGTGGATCGTGATGTAAGCCATGTAACCAATCAAGACGCCGGCATACAACGAAGTCAGTCCGAGCCAGTATGCCGGCAGCAGCGCGACCAGGTAGGCGAGTGCAACCTGAAGTCCTGAAATGCCGATGTATTCGCTCGGATTGACGTGGTGGGCCCAATGATCGCGGCGGAAATATTTGTGGAATAAAAAGCGGTGTATGCCGTATTCCATCAGCGACCATAACAGTGCGCCGGCAACAATCTGCCAGATTGAAATCGGACCGAGCCAGATCGCGAGAGCGAACAGTGCAGGCACGGTAATAAAATCGACATGGTATTCAAAAGCCGACAGCTGCCATCGTTTGGATAAAGCCATAGTTTTCTAGTTGGGTAAAAGGATGTGGGAGCGGGCTTGTTCGATGTCCGAAAAAGATTCGGGACAATGCTCGGATAGCCGCAGCTCGATCGTTCTCATGGCGCCAGACAAATCCGGTGGAATCGTCAGTTGGGGAACAATTTGCAGGATGTGGGCCTGGCATGAGCGTTTGACAGGGGGAAGTGACGCAGTCCCCGGGAAATGGATTCCTCTTAAAAGTAGAGGAATCGGAAGTTATCAAACGTTTAAATACATGTCTATCAGACAACGACCTAGTCGAAGCAAATTTATTGCGTGGAAGGGCGATGGCTGCAACGTTTCAGCGGGTGGCGCAGCAGTGCAGGGAAAGGCAGGGGAGATGAGAGGGGACTGGCCGTTACGGTGGTTTTGCCGTCACGGCCATATGCGACTAGCGCGGGGCGATTCCCGCGCAGATCTTAGGCTGCCAGAAAATCCAGCAAGGTCATTGCGATGACCTTGGTCGCCTTGCGCAGATCGTCCAGCGTCAGGTTTTCATCTGCTTGCTTGGCGTTGGATTCCATCAGCGTACGCGGACCGGCGCCGTACAGCACCACCGGAATCCCGTGTTCACCGTACAAGCGGGCATCGGTGTAGAGCGCCGAGCCATTAGCCGGAATCGCTTCGCCGAGAACCGCCAGCGCATTTGCCTGCACACTGGCCAGCAGTTTTTCGTGACCTGGCAACGGACGCAACGCGCGCGCCAGCAGCAGGCGTTTGATTTCGACGCGAATGCCGGGCAAGCCATCGACAGCAGTTTCGATCATGGCCCGCACTTCTGCTTCGACCGCGACCGGATCTTCTTCCGGAATCATGCGGCGATCCATTTTCAGCACGACCTTGCCAGGCACCACATTGGTGTTGGTGCCGCCGTCGATGCGGCCGACGATCATGGTCGGATGGGTAATGCCGGGAATCGCCGAACTGATTTTTTTCAGATCCGGCAGTTTGGCGTAGATCGCTTGCAACACCTTGGTAGCTGCTTGCAAGGCGTCATGGCCGGTTTCCGGCATCGAGCCGTGGGTGGCCTTGCCATGCACAGTAACTTCAAACTGCAGGCAAGCGTTATGTGCAGTGACGACGTTGTAGCTGAAGCCGGGGCCGATTACCAGGTCCGGCTTGGTCAACTGATTTTCCAGTAGCCAGGCCGGTCCCAGCAAGCCACCGAATTCTTCATCGTAGGTGAAGTGCAATTCGAGTGCGCCCTTGAGCGGCACGCCCAGCGCTTCCAGCGCGCGCACTGCAAAAATATAGGTAGCGAAATCGCCTTTGGAGACGGTGGTGGCGCGGCCGTAGATGCGGCCGTTTTCAATTTCGCCGCCATACGGTTGCTTGCTCCAGCCTTCGCCCGGCGGCACCACGTCGCCATGCGCATTCAGCGCGAGGGTTGGCCCCGCACCGGCATATTTGCGGCGGACGATCAGATTGGTGATGCTCTCCATGCCGTAATCCTTGACCATGGCGGCCGGCACCGGGTGCTTCTCGGCTTGCCATCCCCAGGCGCTCATTAGTGCGGCAACCGCATCGGCATGCGGCGCGTTGTTGCCGGGCGGGGTATCGGTTGGAATACGGACGATCTGTTGCAGGAACTCGACTTCTTCGTCAAAGTGACTGTCGATCCAGTTGGCGAGCTGTGCGGATAACGCAGTGTTGGTCATGGCGGCGAAGAAAAGAGTGACAGAAGTGTTTGATTCTACGACTTTGGCGCCGCAAGAGGTAGAACGCAGGGTGGGCAGATTCTGCCCACGGTTGCTAGCCGCCGATATATTCGCGGTGGTAGCGGCGTCCAAGGTCGGTCAGGATTTCATAGCCGATGCTGCCGGCCAGCCGCGCCACGTCGTCAAGCGGACGATGCGGACCGATCAGTTCTACCGTCGCGCCGGCCTGCAGGCGCTCGGTGGCGATGCCGGTGACATCGAGCGTGATCGAATCCATCGACACCGTGCCAACCATCGGCGTCGGCCGGCCGTCGATGAAGGCGACGCCGCGGTTGCTCATGCTGCGCAGCCAGCCATCGGCATAGCCGACGCCGACAGTGGCAATGCGTCGCTCTTCGGTGGCGCTATAGCTGATGCCGTAGCCGACATGGTCGCCGCGCTGGATGGTGCGGCACTGAATGATGCGGCCGTGCAGCGCCACCACTGGCCGCAAGGGGTTGGCGGCGCCGGCCACCGGTGCGATGCCGTACAGCGCCGCGCCGGGACGCACCAGATCGAACTGGAAATCGGGACCGAGAAAGATGCCGGAGGAATTGGCCAGGCTGGCAGGGATATGCGGCAAGCGCTGACGCCAGCTTTGGAAACGCGCCAGCTGGCTGGCGT
This sequence comes from Collimonas arenae, assembly GCF_001584165.1. Taxonomy (NCBI): domain Bacteria; kingdom Pseudomonadati; phylum Pseudomonadota; class Betaproteobacteria; order Burkholderiales; family Oxalobacteraceae; genus Collimonas; species Collimonas arenae. The sequence continues at coordinate 4,539,954 of NZ_CP013233.1, read as the reverse complement.
TCATCGGATGGCCCTGGTGCTCGGCGCAGGCCAGATGGCTCATCAGGAACAGCGGCGGAATGCTTTTCATGAAAGCCGGATTGGCCAGCCATGCTTCTGCTTCGGCCGCAGGCAAGCCCATGCGCGACATGCCGGTATCGACCTGGAAGATCGCTGGCAACGGACGTTCAAGGGTTTGCGACAGCGCATGCCAGGCTTCGATCTGCTGCAGGCTGTTAAGTACCGGGGTCAGGCCATGGGCAATCAGTTCGCGCTCGGTGCCGGGTGGCGCGCCATGCAGCACGAAAATCTCGGCGGTGGCCGGCAGGTGCGGACGTAGTGCGATGCCTTCATCCAGATGCGCCACGAAAAAGTGACGGCAACCTTCCGCCGCCAGCGCCGGTCCGACCTGGTCGGCGCCGAGGCCGTAGGCATTGGCCTTGACGGCGGCGGCAACGCTGGCCTTGCCAGCCTGCTGCCTGAGCAGGCGATAGTTGCTGCGGATGGCATCCAGATCGATCGTGAGGATTGCGCCGGCGTGCGCTGCTTGTGGGTTCATCTTGGGTCGCTCAAATATCGCTCAAAAACGGGTGGATCACATTTCACACTTGCTGCGCGCCGGTCGACGGCGTTTCAGGCGTAGGCAGGATGCGCCGTTTGCCCGAAATCCTTGCTGTAGCGGCTAACAGACAAATCGTCCGAAGCAATCGCCGGCCGCCTGCCGGAAATCAGGTCCGACAGCAATTGCGCCGAGCCGCAAGACATGGTCCAGCCGAGCGTGCCGTGGCCGGTGTTGAGGAACAGGTTGCGGATATGGGTAGCGCCGACGATCGGCGTGCCGTCCGGCGTCATCGGCCGCAAGCCGGTCCAGAAGCTGGCTGCGGCAGTGTTGCCGGCACCGGGGAACAGGTCGTTGACCACCATTTCCAGCGTGGCGCGGCGTTTCGGCTTGAGCGTCTTGTTGAAACCGACGATCTCGGCCATGCCGCCGACGCGGATGCGGTCGTCGAAACGGGTGATGGCGATCTTGTAGGTTTCGTCGAGGATGGTGGAGACCGGCGCTGCTTCCGCATCGACAATCGGCACCGTGATCGAATAGCCCTTCAGCGGATATACCGGAATATCCAGCAACGAACCGAGGAAGCCGGTGGAGTAGGCGCCCAGCGCCACCACATAGTTGTCGGCCTGCAGATGCTCGGAACCGCATTGGACGCCGGCGATTTCGCCGTTGGACAAGGTCAGGGCATCGATCTGCACGTTGTAGCGGAAGCGCACCCCCAGATCTTCTGCCATCTTCGCCAGTTTGGTCGTGAACATTTGGCAATCGCCAGTTTCATCGTTCGGCAGGCGGAGGGCGCCGCTGAGCTTGTGCTTGACCGCTTCCAGTGCCGGCTCGGCTTGCGCCAGCTGATCCGGCGTCAGCAGTTCGAACGGCACGCCGGTTTCTTTCAATACGTCGATATCCTTGGCTGCATCGTCGAGTTGCTGCTGGCTGCGGAACACCTGCATGGTGCCGAGCTGGCGGCCTTCATAGGCGATGCCGGTATCGGCGCGCAAGACCTTGAAGCAGTCGCGGCTGTATTCTGCCAGGCGCACCATACGTTCCTTGTTGACTGCGTAGCGCGCCGAGCTGCAATTGCGCAGCATTTGCCACATCCAACGCAGCTGGAACAGCGTGCCATCGGGGGTGATGGAGAGTGGTGCGTGTTCCTGCAGCATCCATTTCATCGCCTTCAGCGGGATGCCGGGCGCGGCCCAAGGCGAGGCATAGCCAGGAGAAATCTGGCCGGCGTTGGCGAAACTGGTTTCCTGCGCTGGTCCGGGCAGGCGGTCGATGACGGTCACTTCATGACCGGCGCGCGCCAGATAATAGGCGCTGGTGACCCCAACTACGCCACTGCCAAGGATAAGAACTCGCATCTGGAATCTCCGTCACACCTGCTTGGTTGATATGCTACTGCACGTTCAAGATTCGCTTGTTCCAGGATGCCGAACGCCAGCAAATGAATTGTTTTTGATTTACAGTAATAAGCGCTATGCTATTAGCTATTCGGTAGCATTTGTTACTGTATAAATTCACTAATTCAGGAATTAATGCTGAAAATGTGCCTGAAAATTTGATCAAAAACCTGCCCGTATCCCATCATGAGAATTTACAAGGAATCGAGCCGCGCGCTGGACAAGCTGGACCGCCACATCCTGCGTTTGTTGCAGCAGGATGGCCGCATGTCGATGAAGGACCTGGGCGAGCAGGTCGGCTTGTCGATCACGCCCTGTATCGAGCGCGTCAAACGGATGGAGCGCGACGGCGTCATTGATGGCTATTACGCGCGCATCAATCCGGCGGCGGTCGGCGCCAAGCTGCTGGTGTTTGTTGAAATTACGCTGAACCAGAAATCGGCGAATGCTTTCGAACAGTTTCGGCGTGAAGTGCTGCGTATTCCGGAAGTGCTGGAATGTCATCTGGTGTCGGGTGATTTCGATTACCTGATCAAGGCGCGTATCCGGGAGATGGCGGAGTATCGCAAGCTGTTGGGGGACATGTTGCTGCAGTTGCCGGGGCGGCGCAATCGAAGAGTTATGTGGTGATGGAGGAGATCAAGGAGACGCTGGCGTTGTCGATGGAGGTCAAGTAGTTGCGGTTGACGACTGGCGGGAACGTCAACATGCGAAAAGTCAAAAGCAACGGCAACATCAAAACCAACCCAGCGTAGTTAAATGGGGTCGGAGTTTTTTTTCGGCGGGGTTTTGCCGAAAATTACTCTGACCCCTTTTAACGGGCCACGGAGTAAGTGCTGCGGTGCATCAGTGGTGTTCGTCCGGTGCTACTTAAAATGGTTACCACTTCGTGGACACTAGCCGGGCGCAAAAAAAGTAACCAAAAGAAGGCGATCGCACAGTCGTTGCCCGCCGTTGGCGGGTCCCCAAATGAGCCGTGCGCCAGTCGGATGGGACACAAACTCGCTGCGCTCAAACATGTGTCCCATCATTCCCGACTGTCCCCCGTCCCATTTGGCAACGTCAGCATGCGAAAAGTCAAAAGCAGCGGCAACGTCAAAACCAACAGCAACGTCAAAACCAACCCCACGCAGTTAAATGGGGTCGGAGTTTTTTTTCGCGGTTCTGTGCGAAAATTACTCTGACCCCTTTTAACGGACCACGGAGCACATGCCTTTGCATTCGCCAGGCTTTATTCAACCAGGCTGATCTCGATGCGTTCCTTGCCCTTACCAGTATTTTTTCGCTTCAATTTGAGCAAACCGATTTCCGCGGTCGAGCGTGGGTGGGTGCCGCCGCACGCCATGCGGGCGAAACCGGCGACTTCCCAATAGCGTCGCTGCGCGGCTTCGTCAGTAAAGGCTGTCACGATCGGCAGGTCTGCCTGCGACAGCGCCGCTGCTTCCTGTTCGATCTGTGGGAACAGCGCGGCGATGCTGCCCTCATGGGCAAAATCCACACGTGCCTTGTCGGCCGAGATGTGGGCGCCGATGCGTTCGATCCCGGGACACAGCCGGTACACCATCTGCAGCACCATTTCGGCGGCGAAATGCAGCCGCATCAGGCGATAGCGGCGCTCCCAGTCGATGTGGATTTCTACTTCACTGCCGACCTGCAATCCATGTCCGTCCGCCAGCGTATAGACAATCTCCAGGCCATCTTTTTCCGCCGCCAGCACCGGCTGCCCGCCAATCGTGCCGGCATCGCTTTCCTGGCCGCCGGAGAAGGCGAAGAAAATGGTTTCCGCCAGGTGGACGCGCCGGTTATCGACGGCCGTCACGCGGGTTGTGAGTGTGGTGCGGTAAGGGTCTTGCCAGAAAAGCTTGCTGGTCATGGCTGTTTTGGATCATCGAAGATGCGTTAAGGATAAATCGCTTTGCCGAATCAGGCTTGGACAATTTAGTTCTAATTTATTGCTGAAGATTAGCCCGGTCCTGGACGCATCGCTCCGGCAAATGCATTGTTTTTGATTTACATTAACACGCGCTATGCCATTGGCGATCAGGTGGCATTTGTCGCAGGCATGCAAATAATAATCTCAATGGAGACCGTAATTGAAAATACTTGCCTTGATCACGGCCGTTGTGTCGTTCTGCTGTGCTGTCGCTAGTGCCCAGCCGTCGCAATGGGACGCCGATGCGGCTACCGTCTTCACCAGGGTTAACCTGCTGCCAATGGACACTGATCGAATCGTGCGTAACCAGAGCGTGGTGGTGGAGCACGGCAAAATTGTCGCGATTGGGTCCACCGTGGCGATTCCGGCGGGAGCGCATATCGTCGACGGCCACGGCGTCAACTTCCTTTCACCTGGATTGGCCGATATGCATGTGCATTCAGACACCACCGGCGACATGAAGGTTTACCTGGCCAACGGTGTCACCAGCGTGCTGAATATGGGAGAAGCCTCGAATGCCTTCAATGCCCAACTGAGGCCCGCGATCAACCGTGGCAAGATTGCGGGGCCGCATGTGTATGCCGGCTTCCTGATTGACGGCTCGCCGCAGTATGGTCACTTTGTCGTGGCGACGCCAGAACAGGCGCGCGCCATTGTCGGCCTGGCCAAGACCAACGGCTACGATTTCATCAAGGTCTACAACAATCTGTCGCCGGCCAGTTTCGAGGCACTCATGGAGGAGGCGCGCAGCCAGCATATGGCTGTCATCGGCCACGGCGTTACCCGAGTTGGCCTGGAGCGACAGCTTGATGCCGGCCAGCTCATGGTGGCCCATTCTGAAGAATTTTTTTATACAACCTTCTCTCATCCCGACGATCAAAATCCGGGCGGTTCAGGACAGATGGATAGCGCGCCAAACCTGGATGAAATTCCGGCTGCGATCGCCTTCGTCAAACGCAACCACGCTTTCGTCACCGCTGATCTGAACACTTATGCAACCATTGCCCGCCAGTGGGGCAAGCCGGCGGTGCTCGAGCGTTATATGCATATGCCGGAAACGCGTTACCTCGCGCCCAGCCGGCGCCTGGCATGGCGCGACGAAGGTTATAGCCTGCGCCAGGGCGATCTGGACGGCAGGGTTGAGTTCCTGAAGCGCTTTATCAAAAAGATGTCGGACGCCAAAGTTTCCCTGATTGTCGGCACCGATGCGCCGACCATCCCAGGTCTGGTGCCTGGCTTTTCATTGCATGATGACTTGCAAGCTCTTGAAGAAGCCGGCCTCAGCCGCTATCAGGTGCTCTCCGCTGCCACCCGGACGGCGGGTGAATTCATCCAGCGTTCGGTGCCGGACGGGGAGCCGTTCGGGACGATCAAGATTGGCAGTCGCGCCGATTTGCTTCTTTCGGAAAAAAATCCACTGGAGAATCTGTCAACGCTGCGCGCGCCGCTGGGGGTCATGGCGAATGGCCACTGGTATGCAGAGCCGGCGTTGCACGCATTGCTGGATCAGGTCGCCAGCAGATATGACAGCCTCTTCAAGCCGTAAGCATAAAAAAAGGCGAGTTCAACGCTCGCCTTTTTCTTTTTACTTGCTCTGCCTTCAACCTTGGAACTTGCCATCCCGGAAATCCTGGATTGCTTGTTCGACCTGCTCGCGGGTGTTCATCACAAACGGACCCCATTGTGCAATCGGCTCGTTCAGCGGCCGTCCGGCGATCAGCAGGAAGCGGCTCTTGCCCTGTGCCGTTACGTTGACGCCGGCGGCATCGGCGCTATTGCTCAGGATCGCCATGCGGCCTGCCGGTGCACTGCGCGCATCCTCGCCGATCTGCAGTGCGCCTTCAAACACGTACAGGAAGGCGTTGTGGGTTGCCGGGATCGGCAGGTCGAGCTGCTGGCCGGCTTCCAGTTGCACATCCAGGTACAGTGGTTCGGTGGTCGGCCGTTGCATCGCGCCAGCGGTGCCGAAGGCGTTGCCGGCGATGACTTTCACCTTCACGCCGGGCTGTGGCGACACTTGCGGGATCTCGTCGGCTTGCAGGTCGCGGTAGCTCGGCGTGACCATCTTGTCGCCCGAAGCCAGGTTCAGCCACAGCTGGAAACCGCTCATCAAGCCGTCTTCCTGTTCCGGCAATTCCGAATGCACCAGCCCGCTGCCGGCAGTCATCCACTGCACGCCGCCCGGTTGCAGCAAGCCCTCGTTGCCGGCATTGTCGCGATGGCGCATGCGGCCTGCCAGCATGTAGGTCACGGTTTCGAAGCCGCGGTGCGGATGGTCGGGAAAGCCGGCCAGATAATCCTCCGGCTTGTCCGAGTGGAAATTGTCCAGCATCAGGAACGGATCGAGGCGACGTTGCAGATCGTGTGTCAATACCCGCACCAGGCTTACGCCTGCGCCGTCTTGGGTGGCGACGCCGGTGACCAGACGTTCAAGTTGGCGATTGAAAGTTGGGTTGTTCATAAAAATTCTCCGTTCCGTGATAACTGGGCAAATGGTGTGCGCTTACTTTTTTGATTCTGTGCTGGTAGCAGCCAGCATCAGCAACGCACCGATGATCGAGATGTTTTTCAGGAAATTATTCAACTGGTTCTGTGCGTTGGCCGGATCTGCTTCCCAGAAGCGGTGGGCCGTCAGGGTTGCAACTACCGTGAACAGCGCCACGATGATGGCAATCGGACGCACGTTCCAGCCAGCCATGAGCGCCAATCCGCCGCCAAGTTCAACCACGATCGTGGCTGGCACGGCGAGAGCCGCAAACGGCACACCGATACTGGTCATGTAGCCGACCACGCCCGAGAAGGCTGTGATTTTCAGGATGCCGGAAATGACGAACAGCGAAGCCAACAGGACGCGGCCGATGCGATACAGGTTTGGCGAAGTTTGCATGATAGATCCAATCTTTAAAAGGGTTGTGGTGTAAGTAAGCAATTGCTTTCACATCGCCGCATTTACTGATTGCGCATGTGCCGAATAGGTATTTCGTGCAGCGAGTGAAGCCATATTAATCCTGTTGCAGCCGGCAGGATATTGATTATCTTGCGATAATCAATATCTAATTATTAGATAATGTTGAATCGCCATGAATATCGAACGGCTGTCACTGGATCAATTGCGGGTGTTTGCCCAAGTCGCCGATAGCGGCAGTTTCCTGGCTGCGGCGCGGGCTTTGGCGCGCGCGCAGTCGGCAGTCAGCTATGCCATTACCACGCTGGAAGGCCAGCTCGACGTCGCCCTGTTCGACCGCAGCAGTTATCGGCCGCAATTGACTGCGGCTGGGATCGAGTTGCTGCGCGATGCGCGTCAGGTGCTCGATCAGGTCGATGCCTTGCAAGCGCGCGCCGCCGCCTACTCGCAAGGACAGGAACTGGAGGTCACGTTGGCGCTCGATGTCTTTTTCCCGACTTCGACGCTGGTGGGTTTGCTGGGCGAATTTCGCGCGGCATTTCCCGGCGTCACGCTGCGGCTGGAAATCGAAGCACTGGGTTCGGTCGCCGAGCGCGTTATCGATGGCGAGGCAATGCTCGGCATATTGGGAACCCTGCCGATCATTCCGCCGAATCTGTTGCACGTCAGCCTGCCGACCGTGCTGCTGGTCGGCGTGGTGGCGCCGACCCATGCGCTGGCGCAAATCAGCGGCCGCATTCCCGCCCATGTGCTGAAGCAGCAGGTGCAACTGGTCCTGAGCGACCGCAGTGCGCTGACCGCCAACCAGGATTTCTCGGTGCATTCCTCGCTGTCCTGGCGCATGAGCGATCTCGGCACCAAGCACGCGTTGCTGCGGGCCGGCATGGGCTGGGGCTATATGCCGCGCCATGTGGTGGCCGACGATTTGGCCAGCGGCCGCCTGGTGCAGATCCAGACCGCCGGCCATCCGCCGCAGGGCGCGGCGTTGCCGATGCAATGCGTGTACCGTCCCGATCGCCATGTCGGCCCGGCGCTGAGCTGGTGGCTGGATGCGCTGGCCAGGCTGACCACCTTCGATCCGGTGTAGCGCTGTTGGCTGTACGCCACGCTTGGCGGTTGCATCAGGCCTTGCTGTCCGGCACAATGGCGGCAGCAATCGGAGATGGCATTCCTCCTCGAACCGCTGCTTTGTGCTTTGGACCGACAAGGGTCACACGGTCAACGGCAGCTGATGATGCCTACAAGTTCCTGGATGGGAAGTTGTAGGCGCGCGTGTCCCGATTGACGTTGCCTTGCCATCCGGGTTTGAGTTCTTCAAATCCAATTCCAGTTATATATGAAAAAAACAAAATATCCTGAACAGCTGTCGATGCTGGTGTATCTGGCGCGCTGGCTGGTCTTGGCGTCCGCGGTAGGCGCTTTGGCCGGTCTGGCATCATCGGCATTGCTGCTGTCGTTGGAGTGGGCGACGGATACGCGCAATGCACATCGCTGGCTATTGTGGTTACTGCCGTTGGCCGGGTTTGCGGTTGGTTTGCTGTATCACCTGATGGGCAAATCGGTCGAGGGCGGCAACAATCTGTTGATCGATGAAATCCACGATCCGAAGAAAATTGTGCCCAAGCGCATGGCGCCGCTGATCCTGCTCGGCACCGTGATCACCCACTTGTTCGGCGGCTCGGCCGGTCGCGAGGGGACGGCGGTGCAGATGGGCGGCGCGCTGGCCGACATGATTACCCGCATCACCCGCCTGGAACCGGATGAGCGCCGCATCCTGCTGATGGCCGGAATCAGCGCCGGCTTCGCGTCGGTGTTCGGCACGCCGCTGGCTGGCGCCATCTTTGGACTGGAAGTGCTGGCCATCGGCCGCTTGCGCTACGACGCAATCCTGCCTTGCTTCATCGCCGCGATCATCAGCGACCAGATTCCAGAGCTGCTCGGCGTTCATCACACGCACTACGTGATTCCTTTCGTGCCGCATTTCAGCATCGGCATCTTTGGCGCCACGCTACTGGCCGGCATCGTATTCGGCCTGGTCGGCATGCTGTTTGCGGAGGCGACCCACGGCCTGTCGCGGCTGGTCAAACGCGTGATTGCTTTTCCGCCGCTGCGGCCGTTTGCGGGCGGGGTGGTTGTGCTGCTGCTGGCGCAGCTGCCGAACACCGACAAATATCTGGGATTGGGAATCCCGACCATCGTCGAGGCCTTTGAAAAGCCGCTGCCGGTATATGACTTTGCCGACAAGATCGTCTTCACTGTGGTGACGTTGGCGTCCGGCTTCAAGGGTGGCGAGGTGACGCCGCTGTTCTATATCGGCGCCACGCTCGGCAACGCGCTGGCGCAAGTGCTGTCGATGCCGATTCCGGTGCTGGCGGGCTTGGGATTCGTCGCAGTGTTTGCCGGCGCGGCCAATACGCCGATTGCCTCGACCGTGATGGCGATTGAATTATTCGGGCCCGAGATTGGCGTGCTGGCCGGTATCGCCTGCGTGGTCAGCTATCTGTTTTCCGGGCACAGCGGCATCTATCATGCACAGCGCGTCGGCCATGCCAAGCGCCTGACGATTCCCGAAGGCATGCGCTTGTCGGACATTGCCGGCTTCCGCAAGCGTAGCCGGGATGACACCGACAAAGCGGATGCCGACCGCAAATAGAGCGGCCGTTTAGCCGAACTTGCGCACCGCATCCAGCGCCAGGCCGGCGCCGATGCTGCCGAACAGATCGCCTTCCACCGCTTTTGCCGAAGGCACCAGCGCAGCGATCTTGTGGCGTAAGAGCTGCACGCCGCTGGAGCCGCCGGTAAAGAACACCGTGTCGACTTGTTCGGCGCTCACGCCGGCGTCGCGTAGCAGGTTAGTGACGGTATCTTCGACCGAACCAACCAGGTGCGCGATGCTGTCGTTGAACTGCTGGCGCGTCAGTTGCAGCATCTGCTCGGGGGCGATACGATCCAGCCCCAGTTGCACCGTTTCGGCATCCGACAAGCCGATCTTGCCCTGTTCCACCTGCAATGCCAGCCAGTGGCCGGCGCGTTGTTCGACCAGGTCGAGCAGGCGGCCGAACTTGTCACGTTCGACGGTTTCGCGATGCACATCCTTCAGTTGCTGCCAGGCCTTGCGGGTATAGATCTGGTTGATGGTGTGCCAGGTCGCCAGGTTGAAGTAATAGCTGGATGGCACTTCACTGTTGTTACGCAGGCGGCTGCCCAGGCCCAGCATCGGCATCACGCTCGACAGGCTCAGGTATTTATCGAAATCGGTGCCGCCGATATGGACGCCGCCGGTGGCCAGGATGTCGTCGCGCCGTTCGCTGTTGGCGGCGCGTTGCGGAGATAGCCGTACCAGCGAAAAGTCCGAGGTGCCGCCGCCGATGTCGGCAATCAGTACCAGTTCTTCACGCTCAATGGTGGATTCATAATCGAAGGCGGCGGCAATCGGTTCGAATTGGAAAGCGATGTCCTTGAAGCCGACCGAGCGGGCGATTTCCGCCAGCGTGTCTTCGGCGCGTTGATCGGCGGTCGGATTGTCGTCGACAAAGAAGACCGGACGGCCCAGCACCACGCTGCCGAATTCCTTGCCGGCCGCAGTTTCGGCGCGGGCTTTCAGTTCGCCGATGAAATGGGTGAGCAAAGCACGGAACGGCAGAGCGCGGCCACCGACTTCGGTCTGGGCATCGATCAGACTGGAGCCGAGCAGGCTCTTCAGCGAACGCATCAGGCGTCCCTCGTAGCCGGTCAGGTAGCCGCTGAGCGCGGCGCGGCCAAAACTGAAGGCTTCATCCTCGGCGTTGAAGAACACCACCGACGGCAAGGTGACCTTGCCGTCTTCCAGCGGCAGCAAGGCGTCGTGTCCCGGCCTGCTCCAGCCAACCGTCGAATTAGACGTGCCGAAATCTACGCCACAAGCGAAAGACATTCGAATACCTCGCAAACAAAAAATGGGTCGGCAATGGTATACCAAACGTATTCCGGGCGCAGCGGAAATGCTGCCGGTGTTGGAAATTTGCGAATCTCGGCATTGATTCCTGGCAATTTTGCGCGGAAATTACCAGCGTGAGAAGTGTTCCTCGGTCACGCCCACCAGATGTTCCACTGGGCGCGGCGGCGCTTGCCGGTCCGGCTTGACCCAGCCGCTGAAACTGCCGATTGGCTGGATATAGCGGGTGGCGGCAATCAACATGTTCTTATTCTCACGGCGCGCGCCTTCCGGCATGAACTGCAGATCAAGCAAGCCATCGTCGGTATAGATGTGCCACGGCGCCAGCGGCGCTTTCAGGTCGTAATCGAAGCGTACATGCCCGAGCGCGTGCAACTGGCCGTCCAGCCACAGCACGTTTTCCTGGTTGCCGAAGTAGCCAGCCTGCAGGTTGAAGCCGATATCCAGGCCGTGCGCGGACGCCCAGCGCCACTCGGTATTGCGCGCCAGCAAGCCGTTCGAATAATCGAAGCTGGCGACTCCTCCCTGCAGGTCGAAGCGCTGGCCGTCGACATGCACTTCGCCAGTGAGCGGCATGCCGGGCGACTTTTGCGTTGCATGTACCGAACCGTGGACAATCGGCCCCACCGCCAACAGCTGCGGGGCCGTGTTTTCGGCGTCGAATTCGGCATCGATGCTGAATTCGTCGCATTGCAAGCTGAGCCGGTACTTGTTGTCGGCAGTAGCACCGACGGCGGGCGGCAGGTAATCGATGCGGCTGCCGAAGAAGCGGAACCTGCTGGCGCCGCCCGGATGATGGCTGACGCTGGCGCTCATCCCCGGGATGCCATCCTGCGAGAAGCTGGCGATCTGTTTGCCTTGCTGGCGGTCGAAGACGTAAGCAAATGCAGTGTTGGTCCAGCCGACGTCAACGATGGCAATGCCGCACAGCAGCTCGGGCGTAGACAAAGCCACGTATTGCCAGCGTTTGTGATGAAAACGGCGCCATACCTTGCTGCGGGAAAACGGCGCGGTCAGCTGTGACCAGTCGATGGCGCCGGTCTGGCCGGCATAACGTCCCATGCGCGGCTGGCCGCTGCCATCGATAACGTTGTCAGGAGCGGCGGGCAGTTTTTGCAGTGGCGGCTGTGCGGATGTCATGGGAGTGGGCCTTGGATGGATGCGGGTGGGCCTTAGCTGGCCTCAAGCAGCTGTTTCAACGTCGTCAGGTCGTTCATCAAGGCGTCCGCTAACGGGCAGGCAATGGCAATACTGAGTTGGCGGCTGGATGCAAGCATGTTTGTCTCCTGGCGGCTGGCCTGGGGAAGTCCTGTTGTTGGCATTGATTTTCCCGGCAGCACCGGCGGTTGCGTGGCTGCGGTTGGCTTATCCTCAGACACACAGGATAAGCCAATGGTGGGAAAGCATGTTACGGACCCGTCAGGGTTCTGTCCACAGGCGAATATGGATGCTCGCAGCCGGGCATCAGCCTTTACAATGGCGGTCAGAATATTCCGTATGGACAGTGTCAAGGCAATATTATCCGCGCCTTGGCCATTATCGCAGGCGAATTGCATTGTTTTTTGAACCAGAACGACTTAATTTTTTCCGGCCCTTGGCCGGCAAGCACCGCAGCGTGGTGGTGGCTTGCGTGCGCGCGCTGTATGAGCGGCTGCACGGCCCTAGCGCCGATTACGGCCAGAACCTGACGCGCGACGGCTTGCGCGACCTGTTGCTGCCGGTGATCCAGGAGTCGCGCCAGGTCCTGCAGCAGCAGGAAGATGCCGCCGCCAGCTTGCCCGACGATGATTTCATTGCCGACGGCGGCGACGACCAGCAAAGCAGCAGCGCGCTGCTGCGTACGTTGCTCCGGGATGGCTGGCTGGAAACCTTTGGCGATCGCGCCGGGCTGGTCACCGCCTATCGCTTCACCCGCGCCGGCAAGCTGTTCGCCGAAGCGTTCTGGTCGCTTGAGCGGCGCAGCGCTCGCACCCGCCAGCGCAATGTGCGCAGCTGCCGCAACGCCCTCAACGCCGCGCTGCGCAATGTTGATGCCTACGATCTGATCGACGCCTACGACTACGCCGAAAAAGTCATCAGCGACTTATCGGAAGGCGTCGACTATTTTCAGGAACTGGTGCGGCGGCTGATGCTGGAAGCTTCGCAAACGCCGTGGGACGGATTCATGGAATTCCTCGACCGTTTCGAAAAGGAATTCAAGAAGCAGCTGACCGCCGATAGCATCGAACGGCACCGCCAGGCGATCCGCGATGTCATCGCGCGTTTGCATAGCCTGGAGGCGGAACAGGCACAGGCGCTGGAGTTACAGCTGAATGACATCGCCCGCTGGGCCACCCAGGAACGGCAAGGGCCGTCGACCCTGGACTGGATGCTGGACCGCATCGAGGAAATGGTGGAAGCGGCCTGCACCACCAAGCATCCGGAACTGATCAAGGCGATGAGTGTGTACATGCAGCGCGCCGCCAGCATCGTGCAGCAAGCGTTGATGCTGCGCGGCGGCCAGACCCGCCAGGCATATAGCGTGGCGATCAGCAGGACTGCCAGCCTAAGTGGTGCGGAGCAGGATGCGTTGCTGGTACGGATCGGCGGCGCCATCGCGCCGGCGGAGATCCGCTTGCTTGATCCGGCCGCGTTCAAGTTACGCAGCGCGTCGCAGCGGCGCAAGGCGCTGACCGTCACCGCGCAGCCGAAAGTGACGCGCGATGCGCGTCTGGCTGCGGCCATGTACCGCGCCGAAGCTGACGCCTTCGCACTCTCTAATGACGACATCGTGCACCGCCTACGTGCCGAACTGCGCTTGCGCGACCGGCCGATCCGCCTGTCGACGCTGCCGGTGGCGACCACTACCGATGTCCTCAACAACATGCAGGTGGTGGAAGCGGTGCGCGGCGCGCGCGATCCGCGCCTGACCGTACAAAAATTATCGAGCAAGCTTTGGAACGAGTTCTATGCCGGCGACGATTATCAGATTGAGATGAAACATGACACTGAATGAAACATTGCACGCCCAACTGAGCTTGCACGCTCTGTCGCTGGAACGCTTCCGCGAAATCGTCGCGCGCCTGTTCGCGGTTGGCATCGTGATGCGTGAGGAAGACGGCGTCGAGCAGCGCCTGTACGACGATGCGCGCCGTATCGAGGCCTGCCTGGGCGATTATTTCCAGCTCGGCGGTTTTCGCCTGGAGCACAATTTGAAAGGCGAATTCTTTCGCCTGTATGCGCCCGGCGCCGAAGTGCCGGGATTGCCGGAAGACGGCCTGGAACCAGTGCCAGGTTTGCGCGCGCGGCTGTCGCCGGATTTCGTGGCGGCTGCATTGGCTCTGCGCTTCCAGTATCAGCAGGGCCTGGCCGAAGGCGGCAGCCGATTGACCGACAGCGGCGAGGTGCTGACCCGCTTCGAAGAACTATCCGCTACCTTGCAGACGCAACTGAAACGCGCTCTGCCGCCGACCAGCGTCGAACGGCAACGCCTGCTGAATGAACTCAAGCGCCATCGCCTGATCCGCCTGGCCGCCAATTTTTCGATGGACGACGAAGACGCGCTGTTGGCGATCCGTCCGACCATTCTCGGCATCATCAGCGACGACATGCTGGAAGCCGCGCTGGAATCCGAACCGCTGGCGGTCGGCAGCGAGGCCGCAGCAGACGAAGAACAGGGTGATCTGCAAGGCACTTTGGATGAGATGCCGGAAGATGCGTTGGAAGACAGCCTGGAAGCAGCACATAAAGAAGGAAGCATCGAATGAAGCTGGACAAACTGATCCTGGTGAATTGGGGCGCGTTGCGCTCGCAGGAATACCCGATGGGCAACATGACGCTGCTGACCGGGCCGACCGGTTCCGGCAAATCGACCATGCTGGATGCGCTGCAAACCGTGATGACGGCGGTGTACCAGAATATTTTCAGCTACAACCCGGGCCAGGATGAAACCACCCAAGGCGCGCGCAACGGCAAGACCAAGCGCAGCCTGTGGTCTTACATTGTTGGCGCCGAAGATAACCTGTTTGCGCGCCCGAACGGCGCACACGGCTATGTCGCTGCGGTGTTCAAGCCAAGCGAAGGCGAAGAAGGGAGCGAGTTCACTGCGCTGGTGGCGGCTTCGGCGCGCGTGGATGGCGCCGGTGAACGACGGCAAGCGGTATCGGAACGGTTGGCGCTATTGATCATCGATGGCGTCGCATTGCAGTTGGGCGACCTGACCTCGACCGAAATCGACGGCGGCATGGCGGTAGTGGCGGTGGAAAAGATCGAGCGCCATCTGTCCGGAAAATACCGCGGCGTCACCAATTTCCGCGACAGCAAGCGCGAGTACCTGTGCCAGCTGTACGGCCGTTTCCGCGGCCAGAAAACCGTTTCCTTTGCCGAAGCCGAAAGCGCGGCGCGCGCCTGGAGCCAGTCGATCGCGCACAAACCGATCGGTAGCGTCGACGATCTGGTCAAGCACCAGATCCTGGAACTCGATACCACGCAACTGTCACAACGCATCGGCCAGATCAGCAAGCTGATGCGCCAGGTCAATGAGCTGCGCAAGGAAGGTGAGCGCCTGAGCGATAACGTAAAACGACTGGAGTTGTTGAGCAAGACGGTCGGCGATACGGCGCGTGCGCACCAGGCGGCCTGCCAGTCGCAGTTGCTGGTGTCGTCGCTGGCGCTGCGCGAAGATCAACGCCAGCTGGAAACCGCCGCGACGGCCATCGAGAGTCTGCAGGCCTTGATCGATGACGAAGCCGAAACTGTCGATCAGCTGGAGCAGGACCGCAACGCCAAGAACCGCAGCCTGACGCAGATTCATGCGCAGATGATGGGTATTCCGGCGGCCGAACAAAAGACACGCATCCAGAACCGCATCGAGCAATGTGACGGCAAGATCAAGGCCGTTTTCAATTCTCTGCAACACAATGCATTGATCGCCCAACAACTGGAAACCGCGGCGCGCAGCGTGGCCGGCATGCAGATTCCGCTGGAACAGAAAGAGATTGCCGACGCCGCGCGCCAGGTGGTGCTGGCTTTGTCGGCCGCCGGCACGCTCGATCTCGCCACGCATCTGCGCAGCATCGGCGAGCTGGCCGAGGCCGACGAAGTGGATGTGCTGAAATCGCTGATGCTGGTCAACGACTTTGAAGGTGTCGATGCCGCACTGGGCAAGCTGCATGGGGCGCTGGCAGGTACCGAACACAGTTTCGTTTCGGCCCTGCACACGCAGATTGCGCAGTTGCGCAACGCCGAACATGAAGCATTGCGTCGCGAGAAAGACGCAGCTTCGCGTAAAGCCAACCTGGCTGAAGGCGGCGCCGACTATCCGGCACACATCCGCCACGCGTTGAAGGAATTCCGTAGTGAGCTAGGCGCGGCGCGCGCGCAAGTCTTGTGCGATCTGGTCGAGCCCTTGTCGGAAGAGTGGCAGGCTGCCATCGAAGGCTATCTCGGCGGCGCCCGTTTCAACCTGGTGGTGGATCAGGCCTGGGAAGGCAAGGCCATCGATTTCGTGCGCCAGAAGCGGTTGCGCGCCAATGTGATCCAGGGCAGCTTTTGTTTGAAGAATCTGAAGATCGAAAGAACGCCGAGCGATTCGATCGTGCATGAACTCAGCACCGAACATCCGATCGCACATGCCTACCTGCACGACCAGTTCGGCCAGGTGGTGAAGGTGAGCGATACCGAAGCGCTGCGCCACACATCGCGCGGCCTGACCAAGGACGGCAAGGGCAGCGGCTCGCGCACGATGTTTACCGCGGATACCGATCTGCTGGTGTTCGGCCAGGAAGCCAAGCGCCTCGCCAAGCAAAGAGCCGAACAGGAACATGCGCAGGCAGAACAGGAACTGTTGCAGGTGCGCGCCCAGTTGCGTGAGCTGCAAGGTGCGCTGGCGTTGATGGGGCAACTGCAGTGTCCGTCGTTTGCGGCGATTGACGAGCTCGGTAGCCTGGTGCGGGATCTCGATGCCGCGCGTCAGGATTTGAGCCGGCTGGATCTGACCCAAGTTAGCAAGCTGGAAGACGAGGCCGAAGCATTGAGCGTCGAAATCGCCAATCTGGAAGCACGCAAGACCGCTTGCAGTAAAAACATCGGCGGCCATGAAAAAGCCATCCAAGGCCATCAGGCTGCGATCACCAAGCTGAATCTGGGCATGGGCAGCAAGCAAGCGCGAGTCGATAGCGATACCGCAAAACTGCGTGACCTGTGCATCGTCAACGGCAGCCTGTCGTTCACCGCGCTCACCGACGAAGTCGCCGGCTGGGTCAATGACGGCAGCTATACGCCTTTCCAGGCTTCCAGCAACGTCGCCAAGCAAACTGCGCTCAGCTGGCAACTGTACGGCGACGCGCGCAACGCGCTTGGCGAATACCATGCGCACGCACGGATTGATGAACGCTTCGAAGTGGCGCACGGCGACGATTTGCGCGACGGCGACTTCGCGCCGCTGTACGCCATGATGGTGACCTTGCAGGAGCGCACCCGCGGCCAGCTGACGCGCCAGAAAGATATCGGCCTGATCAAGAACCTGGAGCAGTTGCGCACTGCCGAGTCGTCGTTCAACGATGTGTTCACCAAACAGTTCTGCTACGAAATCCGCAACGCCGTCGACACCGGCGTACGCACCTTGAAAACGCTGAACATCGAACTCGATAAGCTCAAGTTCGGCACCGACAAGTTCCGCATCGACTGGTCGGAATGGATACCGGAATTCAAGGCTTATTACGACTTCTTCTGCGCTACCTCGGAAATGTCGGATACGCAGGAAAACAGCAGCCTGTTCTCCGGCCCTGGACTGAGCGCAGAAAACTGCCAGGTGCGCGATCGCCTGGTGCAATTGCTGTTATCGGATGATGAAGACAAGGCCGTCAAGGAGTTGCAGCGGGTCGCCGACTACCGCAACTACCGGCGCTATGAAATCTACAAGGAATCCGATACCGGTTCCCACGTGCGCCTGTCGGAATGGGGCACCGGCTCCGGTGGCCAGCTAGAGACGCCAGCCTACATCATCCACTCGGCAGTAGTCACCAACCGTCTCAAGCGTTTCGAGAAAGGCACCAGCCTGCATCTGCTGGTCAATGACGAATCGTTCGCCAAGATGGATGAAGGCCGCGCACGCGACGTCCTGAAATTCTTGCGCGATAACCTCGGTATGCAATTGATCTGCGCCATGCCAACCAAACACGCCGGCGCCATCAAGCCGGAATTCTCGCGTGAATGGAGTTTCAGCCGCACTGTCGCCGACGGCAATGGCGAAGTCGGCTTCGTGTCGGAATCGGATGAGCGCGAGCTGCGTTCGGACAAGCTGCGCGAACTGTGGGAATTGCGGCGCGCCCAGGTGCGCGAGCAGGCGCAGATCAATTTTGAAGCTGCCGAGCAGGCGGCGTAAATCGACAACGATTGCGCGAGACAGATTTCGGACCGAATACATGAATCAATATTTGGCATTTAGCACTTACATCGACGGCGACCATCCCGACGTCGCCGCCAAGGCGAGTGCGCTGGCGGCCGGCTGCGCGTCGGAAGAAGAGGTGGTCAAGGCTTGCTTCGAATTCGTGCGCGACGACATCAAGCACAGCTGGGATTTCAAACTGGACCCGGTGACTTGCCGCGCTTCCGATGTGCTGCGGCACGGCACCGGATATTGCTATGCCAAGAGCCATCTGCTGGCGGCGCTGTTACGCTATAACGGTATTCCTACCGGGTTGTGTTACCAGCGGCTGTCAGTAGGAATGGAAGGCCCGCCGTTTTGTTTGCATGGCTTGAACGCGATCTACTTGAAACAACATGGTTGGTACCGCATTGATGCGCGAGGCAACAAGCCTGGTGTCGATGCTCAGTTCATGCCGCCGCAGGAGAGGTTGGCGTTCCCGATCCTGGCTGAACAGGAAAGGGATCTTCCTGAAATCTGGCCTGAACCTTTGCCGCAGGTGGTTGATGCATTAATGCGGTATTCTTCGGTCCGGGAAGTGGCGGAAAATCTTCCTGATATTGAATTGATCTCGACTCACTCAATCGGCGATTAGTCTTCGGAGATAACGACATGGCAATTCCCGCGCATCCTTCGTTCGTGGTTTCCGCCGGCATTGCCGCGTTGATTGTCTGGCGCCTGTATTCGCGTATTCGACGCACGGTCGGGCGGCAGAAATTGTCCAACGTGCGGCCTTGGATCACCATCTGTTTCTTTACCTGGCTGGTCGGCATGCTGCTGCTCGGCTCCATCACCAATACCGCCCACGCTGCTGCCATCGCCGGCGGTGTGCTGCTGGGCGCGGGACTGGGTGTCTTCGGACATCGCTTGACCAAATTCGAGAAGACGTCGGAAGGCATGTTTTATACGCCTAGCTTGCATTTGGGGATCGCGCTGTCGCTGTTGTTCATCGTGCGTATCGGCTATCGGGCGATTCAACTTTTCTATTTCTCGTCCGAGCCAGTTGTCTGGCCATCGGCCAATCTTTCCGGCAGTCCGTTGACGTTGCTGATCTTCGGCATCCTGGCCGGTTATTACGTCACCTATGCAATCGGCTTGCTGCACTGGCGCTACAGCACCCGCGCGCATGGCACGGGAATTGCACAAGGTCCGGACAATACCTGATTCATTTATCCGCGTGTGGCGGCAGACGAATTGACCGCCGCTGAATCCCTTTGCGAAAGGAAGTCCTTTGTTTGCTCAAATCCCCGTATTGAAAACCTTGCGCCGGACCACGTTCGGCTTGCTGGCCGGTGCTGCGCTGACATTCACGTCGACATTTGCGTTGACATCGAGCGCCAGCGCCGCGCCGGTGGCGCAGAAGCACTGCCTGACTGAATGCAAGCCGCGCATCGGCATCGTTTCGGCGTTCGGCGCCGAAGCCGATATCCTGATCGAACAGACGCAGAAAAAGCGCGAGTGGCTGATCAACGGCAACCGCTTTACGACTGGCGAATTGCGCGGCAATCCGGTTGTGATCGTATTGAGCGGCGTCAGCGTGGTCAATGCCACCATGGTGACGCAACTGATGATGGATCATTTCCATGTCGAGCGCTTGCTGATGAGCGGCATCGCCGGTGGCGTCAATCCGGCCAACCATGTCGGCGATGTGACTGTGCCGGAGAGTTGGGCAATGCCGATGGAAGTTTATTGGAATGGCGACGGCACTCTGCCATCCCCGTGCGGCGCTGCCGGCGACACCAGCTGCCTTGGTGTCAAGCTGGCTTCTGAAAATGGCAAGCCGCGCCCGGATTTCAAGATCGATACGCCGAATGGCCCGGTCAGCAGCGGCTTGTTCATGCGCGACAATTTCGTGATGAATGCGACTAATGCGCCGCAAGGAGAATTCCGTTTTGAATTCCACGCCGATCCCGAGATGCTGGCGCTGGCCCGCAACCTGAAACCAGCGCTGGCGAAATGCGGACCGAAGAACCCATCCCTGTGCGTTAGCGTCCAGCCGGAATTGCGGGTCGGCGGTCATGGTGTTTCCGGCAGCGCTTTCCTGGCCAATCCCGGCTATCGTGCCTATCTGTTCGATAACCTGCAGGCGCAGGTGGTGGACATGGAAACCGGCGCCTTTGCCCAGGTGGCGTATGCCAACCGTGTTCCTTTCATTGCGTTCCGCAGCTTGTCCGATCTGGCCGGCGGCAATGATTTCAAGGATGTCGGCGCGTTCTTCGGCAGCGGCCTGGCGGAGACCAACGAGGCTAATGTAACGCTGGCCTTTCTGGAAGCCTGGAGCCGCCGCCGGCGCTGACCTGCACCAGCCGGCGGCGCTTACGGTCGGCTCCCCCGGCTACTTCATGGAAGCCAGTTTCTGTTCCAGGGCCTTGGCGTCAAGCGCACTGCCGGTGCGGCTGCCATCCGAAAAATACACGGTGGGCGTGCCGACGATGCGCAGTTTCTTGCCTAGCGCCAGCACTTTGTCATTTGGCGTCGGGCAAGTAGCCGCCGCTGCAGCTTTGCCGTTTGCCATCCAGTCGTTCCACGCCTTGCTGCGGTCTCCCGAGCACCAGATATCGCGTGATTTCACCACCGAATCATCGGACAGGATGTTGAGCAGGAAGGTGTAGATCGTTACATTGTCAATTTCCTGCAATGTCTGGTGCAGTTTCTTGCAATAGGGACAGTTCGGATCTTCGAATATTGCCATCACCCGTTTGCCATTGCCCTTGACAGTCTTGACCGCGGCGTCGAGCGGCAGGTCGGCGAAATTGATCGCTGCGAGCTGGTCCACTCTCTCTTTGGTCAGGTCCTTGTAGGTGTGTGTATCGATGACTTTGCCGACCACGATGTAGTCGGCGTTTTCATCGGTGTAGAAGATATCGCCGTTGGTGCGCACTTCATACAAGCCAGCATAAGGCGTCTTGGTGATCGAATCGACCTTGATGCCGACGCCCATGCGCGGCTCGATCAGTTGTTTGATGCGGGCTTCCTGTGCGGTTTCGGCGGTGGCGTTGGCGGCCGCCAGGGCGAACAGCAAGGGCATAGTATTCTTGAAGCGGATCATGGTGTTTCCGTTGCTAAGAAAGAGACAGGGTTCAGTGTCAGATTTTTTTCTTGGTGTCGATGCCGGACGGATCTGCTCCCGGCACTTTCTTGTGCTGCGCGTCGGCCGGCGCAGCGTAGCGGACCGCCAGTTTCCAGTCGCCGTCGACCTGTTTCCAGGTATCGACGACAAAGATGTTCTTTGCCAGCTGGCTGGCGGCGGGAACATCCAACGACCACAGGAAGCTGACGACCATCAGGTTGCCGTATTCATGAACTGCCATCTGTTGCACCTGCGACGCAAACGGTGCCTGCTTCAGGGCGCTGGCGATCCATTCCGCACGCGGCGTCGGTTGGGCGGGTGCGGCAGCGGTGCGCAGTTCATAATCGTCGGCAAGGCGCTTATCGATGACGCCGCTGTTGCGCTGCTGGACCGCGTCATTCAATTCATTTTCCAATGTGCTGAAAATCTGCACCGTGCGGGTGACGGTCGGTATGGTTCTCTGAAGCGGAGCGGTGGCTTGCTGTGCGAAGCCGGATAGCGGATTTGCCAGCAGCAGCGCCAGCAGAAGAGGAAATTTTTTCATGGCATGGACTCGGGCAGTTGAATTGGAAGAAGTGTCAGATGAAGCTCCGCCGCAGAGCGCTCCGCGGCGGAATTCCATGTTACATCAGGGCCATCTTGCCATCATGGATAGTGCTGGGCGCAAGCCTGGCTCGGCAGCAGCGTCCAGTTCTGCTGGATCAGATACTTCATGGTGCCGAAGGTCTGGTTGTAGGCAGCACCATTGGAAGCGGTTGACGTTGTGCCGAAATTCCATGCACATTTGTCGCCGTTCTCCATGCCGTTGGACAGCGCGTACCAGGCGTTGCCGTCTGGATCGGTCGTGGTTTCTTCGAGCTCATGCGAAATGATGCTGGCCATTGCATCCGCGCCCGGCGTGTTGTTCGGGCTCGGTGTATTGGCGCCGCATGAGCTGGCACATTGGGTTTCAGGATTGCCGATGAAGGCGTACTTGATATCCTTGCCGTTGATCGTGGCGTTGGTGTGCCAGCCGCAATACTGGGTGCAAAAGCCCGAGGTGGCGGTGGTGTTCTTGTCGGTCAGCACGAAGTAGACGCCATTCGCATCCAGCGGCAGCGCGCCGGAATTGATCTTGTTGGCGACGATGGTTTCGATGTTGGCGTCGGACAGCTTGGTGCCGAGCGAGCCGCTGTCGGTAGTGGTGCCGGCATAGTTGACGACGTTTTGCACATGCGTACCGGACTTGTCGGTGTAAGTGGTGTTGATGTTGAAATAAGGTGAACCGCCGATGTGGTTGCCGAGATTGGTCAGCACGTTTTGCGAAGCACTATCCCAAGTACCGTACCAGATATAGTAGACGTTCTTTGGCGCGGTCATTACGGGACCACCCTGATTAGTCAGGTTGGCGCTGCGCTGCGCTTTCAGGGTTGCCGCCTTTTGCGCATGGGTCTGCGCATCCAGGTCCAGCTCGCCCCAGCCCTTGCCGGTTGGCTTGTAGACCGAGTCGCTGGATTCTTTGACAGCACCTGCAAGTGCAACGCTGGCATAAGCACAAGACAGTGCCAGCACGACTAATTTGCGATTCAATTTCATTGCATCTCTCCATAGTTGATGTGAATTGACATAGCCGGACGTCCGATCGGGAGCGTCCGGTTACCGCATCTGCGGCGAGATTGCGTCCCGCTGCAGGCCGACGCACAGGCGTGCCGCCACCTGCCATGGCGGAACGACGGCTGCGTCTAAGACAACCCGGGCGTGCAGAGCGCCAGGATTGAAATTCGGTAAAGCGAAAAAATTGGAAGCTAGAAGCTAGAAGCTAGAAGCTAGAAGCGAAGAGGCGGGGCGAGCGGCCTTGACGTGGCGCGATAGGTGTACGGCTGGAAACCAATGAAGCTGAGCATCATGTTATTCCTCCTGTTGTACCGCCATGTGCTAGCGCCGCATTGTGGTGGGCGCCGCATCATTTTGTCGTGGCCGGGGTTGGTCACGGGACTGCAGTGTATCCCCACATTTTGCTCTCGGACAATCTATTTAATTGTTACGTGGAAACAAAATTGTAACTAGATGATACAGAGTGATACAGTTGTCCAGCCATTGCATGCGAATGATTATTGGTAAAAAAAATGACAGCCGCGGCTGTCATTTTTTGATGGTACCGGCAGGGCGGAAAGCCCCGGGTTCACTGCATTTATTTGAACATCAAACGAATCGAATCCCAGGCGCGGCCGAAGATCGAAGCCTGGTTCACGCCTTCCAGCGCCAGTACCGGGAATTCGGCGATGGTCTTGCCGTCGGCGTTGACTTTCAGGGTGCCGACCTTGGCGTTCTGCTGGATCGGTGCGATCA
This sequence comes from Collimonas arenae, assembly GCF_001584165.1. Taxonomy (NCBI): domain Bacteria; kingdom Pseudomonadati; phylum Pseudomonadota; class Betaproteobacteria; order Burkholderiales; family Oxalobacteraceae; genus Collimonas; species Collimonas arenae. The sequence goes on along the minus strand of NZ_CP013233.1, from coordinate 4,516,441 downwards.
GCGGATCGGTGCGTTCCAGCACTGGCTTGATCTTGTCGGCGATGCCCTTCGGTACGGTCACGTAGACGTCATGGTTGAAGCCGATCTTGATCTGGCTCTTGGCGCCTTTCCAGACTTGCGGCGTGTCGACTGCCTGACCCTTGCTGTACAGCTTGACTGCGTCAAAGTTCTGGAAGCCCCAGTTCAACAGTTTTTGTGCTTCCTGGGTGCGGATGCTGTCGGAATCGGTGCCAATCACGACGGCCAGCAGACGGCGATCGCCGCCTGCATTCGGACGCTTGGCGCTGGCGATGATCGAATAGCCAGCGCTGCTGGTGTGGCCGGTCTTCATACCGTCAACGGTTGGGTCGAGCCACAGCAGGCGGTTGCGGTTAGGCTGGGTGATCTTGTTGTAAGTGTATTTCTTGGTCGAGTCGATCTTGTAGAACTCGGGGAAATCGACAATCACGTGCGCCGCCAGCGTCGACAGGTCGCGCGCGGTCGAGTAAGTATCGGCGCTTGGCAGGCCGTGTGGATTCCCGAAATGGGTCGACTTCATGCCCATGCGTTCGGCTTCGTGGTTCATCAGCGCCACGAACGAATCTTCGGTGCCGGCCACGGCTTCCGCCAGCGCTACCGCGGCGTCGTTACCCGATACCACCATCAGGCCGTACAGCAGGTCGTTGACCGAGACCGGTGTGGCCGGATCGATAAACATCTTCGAGCTGCTCGGATCGACTTTCCAGGCGCGCACCGACACATTCACCATTTGATCGAGGCTGATCTTCTTGTCGCGCAATGCGCCGAACACCACGTACGCAGTCATGATCTTGGCCAGCGAAGCAGGCTCGATGCGCATGTCGGGATCTTGGGCGGCAACTACTTGATTGCTGGTGGTGTCGAGCAGCAGCCACGATTTGGCGGCGACTGTCGGCGGCGGCAGTGTCTGCGCGAAGGCAGCGGAGATGGAAAGGACGGTTGCAGCAAGCGCCGCGAGTATTTTTTTCATGGAGTATCGAGTAATGAAATCAGTACCAACAAAATTATGCAATTGCCAATGTGGATATTGAGCAACTTTATTAGCGTGAATGGTTGAAAAAATGAGTGGGTGGAGACGGCGGGCAAACAACCTCACAACGGAATTATAGCCTTACCGTTTGCCCGGCCGGCATTTACACGCTTCAAGAAGCGTGTAACCGCACTGGAAGCATGCTGTTCCGACCACTTGTCAGCGATGCCACATTTCGACCATGAGAGTCTTGATATGTTGCAGGCGACGATGAAAAAAATGATCGGCGCCAGGAATCACGATCACCGGGATGTCTTGCGGACGCGCCCAGTCGAGCACCCAGGCCAGCGGAATCGTTTCGTCCAGTTCGCCGTGGATCAGGATGCTGTTGCCCGGCACGGTCGGCAACGGCCATTTGCCGGCCGCAGTACCGACCAGCACCAGCCGTTCGGCCGGCGTGCCGGCTTCGATCAGGCGCTGCTGCAATTGCGATTGCACGAAGGTGCCGAAGGAAAAGCCGCCAAGCGCCAGCGGCAAATCGGGATATTGCTGGCGCATGTGGGTCAGCAGCAGCGCCATGTCGTCGGTTTCGCCGCGGCCTTCGTCATGTACTCCTTCGGATTTGCCGACGCCGCGGAAATTCATGCGCACTGTCGCGTAGCCGAGCGCGAGGAAACCGCGCGCCAGCGTGTGCGCGACCTTGTTGTCCATGGTGCCGCCGAACAGCGGATGCGGATGCGCCACCAGCGCCAATCCGCGTGGCGCGGCAAAGGTATCGGGATCAGGCAGGTCGAGTGCGCATTCGAGTTGGCCGACGGCGCCGCTGATGAAGAAAGGTTGGGTTTGGGCGTTCATTGGATTGCTTTGATTGGACTGTGATGGATGATGCCGTTGCTGCTGGATTGCTGCGGCATTTGAATAGTCTGGTCGGGTGGCAAAACGACTTGCCCACCCCACGGCGAATCTTGACTTGAAGTCAGATTTTCAGGCGCTCGACAATCTTTCCGCCAACCAGATGCACATCGATGATTTCATCGATATCGTCGTTGTCGACGTAGGTATACCAGGTGCCTTGCGGGTAGATCACCAGCGCCGGGCCTTCTTCGCAGCGTTCCAGGCAGCCGGCCTTGTTGATCCGGACCTTGCCTTCGCCGGCCAGGCCAAGCTCCTTGACGCGGCGTTTGGCATGTTCCTGCGCGGCCTGCGCGCCGCTGTTGGCGCAGCAGACCCGCTCGCCGGGGCGCGCTGGTTCAGGCAAAAGAATACGTGGTGTTCGTAGTAGGGTTTATCGCTCATGACGGAATCTGGGTGTTGGGGTGGTTGGCTCGGATGCGTGCATCAAGCAGAAGGTGTGGCAAGCTCATAGGCAGGAATCATACACCCGCATCATTTTCGTTTCAGGGCCGCCGTGCTTCCTATCTGGAATCTTGCGGCGAATTCTTGCTGGCGGCACGCCGACGATGTAAAGGATGAAACAGGAACCAGAGGGTGCAAAACGGCCACAGCAGGGCCAGGAATTGCGCCACGCCGTTGAAATTCAGGAATTTCCCTTGGGTCCAGGTCTGTTGGGTTTCAACGTAATACGGATTGTCCGGCATGATATTCACCAGCAACAAGGTGATGACCAGGCATAGTCCGGCCAGCCGCCGCTGCGCCAGTTGCGGTGCGAACGCGAGTCCGCCCAGCATCAGGCCGCCGATCAGCAGGCCGCCGAAGGAACCCGGAGTCAGCCAGACGAAGGCGTTGTCAGGTGCAAACAGCAGCGCAGTGGCGAGCGCCTTGGTCATCAGCGTGATAAAGATCAGCAGCAGCGTCAGCTGTACTTTCGGCGCCTGTTTGCGCAGCAGGATAAGGAAGGTCAGCGCCGCGCCGGTCAGGCCGCAGGCGGTGATGATGGTTTCGGTCAGCCAGTATTGGGCGGCGGTAAATTGCACGTCGTTGGTAATCCAGCCCTGCAGATCGACCGGTTGTTCCAGCAGGTCAGATAGCCAGGTGGACAGCATCGAGGTGAACTGACCAAAACCGAACAGGTGGCTGAGCGGGTAGATTTGCGCCAGCGGCCACAATGCGACTACCACCATGCCCTGGCTGGCTTCGCGGTTGAACCATTGTTCGCGCAGCTGCAGCAGCCGACTGTCGGGGCCGAAGCGTGGCCGCAAGAAGGCGCCAAGCACGGCGCCGAGCAGGGCGCCGGCGCTATTTGTCATCAAATCCAGGTTGGAAGCGACTCGCGTTGGCAGGAAGGTCTGCACCGCTTCCATGGTGCCGGAAAACAGGATGCCGGCCAGAGTCGCCGGCAGGATCGCCCAATACACCGACCAGCGGCGCGACCGAGGTAACGCCAGCACCACCAGCATGCCGAACGGCAGATAGCCGGCGACGTTGGTCCAGACATCGAACACAGTCCAGTAGTGCGGCAGCGGCGCTTTCAGATAGGCAAACGCCGACAGTCCGAGATCGCGCCAGCCGGCGAACGGGTACCAGCTGGCATACATGATCAGCAGCAGGTAGATCACCAGGCTGATGCGGGAAAACGAGGATGCGACGGCGGATCGCTCCGCCTGCTGTTCAACCTTTTCTGTCATTGTTTCTTTGGCGCCACGGTTGCCAGCCAGTTCATCAGGCTATCGATCACGGCATCATTAGCGGCGACGAAGGCGCGTGCCGCACCGGCAGCATCGGCGCTGGGTGTCGGCGCCTGGCCGCTGAAACTCTTTTGCGCCAGCAGCTGGCGGCCGTTGAACAGTGACGCCCGCACCTGGATCGTGGCCTGGCTACGGTCCGGCGTGTCGAAGGTTTGCGTGAAGTCATCCAGGTCAATGCGCAGCAGCGGCACGTTGAGCGCCGCATCCGACATCGCCAGCACCGTGCCGCCGGCTTGCGCCAGGCGCGATTTCAGGCGCTGCTGGAACAGCTGCGCCGGCGGCATGGTCCAGCGGCTGTTGGCGTAGGGACGTGGCTGCTGCTCGTTGGCGTAGGCCAGACGGAAGAACATCATGTTGTTATCGAGCCAGGCTGGTGCATTGACGTCGGCCACGCTGATCGGCGGCAAGGTGCTGGCCGTTGTCGCCGCGACTGTCGGCAGGCGGCCCAGGTCGTATTGGGTCGGCGTCTCGGCCCTGCTGGCGCAGCCGGCGACGAGGACGATGGCGGCAAGTGACGACAGGATTCTTGGCATAGTGGTCATGGCGTACCTTCTGGATGGGATCTGGAGTTGTGATGAGCGCTGGCAGGTTAGCGGCCAGGTGCAGGTGCGGCAAAGCCGACCTCTCCCGGCCCCGGCGGCAGCCCCTTGCTGCCGAACAGGATGCTTTGCGGCTGCTGGTTGAAATGGTCCATCGTCTGGTTCAGCGTGCGCATCGATGAGCGCGCTTCGTCAGCCAGGGTATTGAAACGCGGCAGCGTATCGTATTGCAAGCCGTTGACCACCGAACCGATGTGTTGCGCAGCGCCCGACAAGTTCGTTACTGCGCCGTCCGGTCCTTGCAAACTGGCGGTCAGGGTATTGAGGCTCTTGCTCAGTACGGTCATGTTGTCGGACAGCGCGGTGATGGATTTCAAGGCCTGGTTCATCTGGCCGGTCAGTGCCGGCAGTTGGCGCAAGGTCGGCGCCATTTGTTGCGGAATGGACTGGAACTCATTGGCGGTGTTGCTGATGTCGCTGAAGGCCTTGACCATGGTTTTCTGGTTGGCCGGATCGAGCAGGTTATTGAGCTTACTGACCATCTCGTCGGCGCGCGCCAGGATCACCGCGCCCTTGCTTTGCAGGTTGTCGAACAGGCTCGGGCGCAGCTCGATCCGCGCCGGATTGGCCTTGCTGCTGACCAGCCGGACTGGCTGGCTGCCGTCATCGTCGAGCTGGACGTAGGCGATACCGGTCACGCCCTGGTAGCCCAGCGTGCCGAAAGTGGATTGCGTCATCGGCGTATCCGGATTGACTTTGATCTGGATCAGGATCTGCCCCGGCACCTTGGGATCGAAGGTGATCGCCTCAACCTTGCCGGCGTCCAGACCGCGATAGCGGACATCGGCTTGCGGATTGAGGCCCGGCACCGACAGCTTGGTGGCGATCTCGTAGGGCACGCGCTCGACGCGGTCGCTGTTGAACCACATCACGCCGAAAATGGCCGCGACCAGCAGGACCACGGTGAAGAGCCGGCGATCAGGGCATGCGATTTGTTTTCCATAAGACTTCCTATCGTTGCACCAGCGGCAATGCACTACTGCCAAGGCTGGCGGCAAGTTGTCAGCCGCATGTATCGTGTTCGACATTGCGGGCTGTGAGAAAAAATGAAGTAATAAACGGATGATGCACTTTCATCACCTTTTCCGGCGTGTCGTAGGCGATCACGTGCTTGTCGGCCAGCACGGCAATCTTGGTCGATAGCGCCAGCAATGGTTCCAGGTCGTGCGTGATCATCACGACGGTCAGGTGCATGTCCTTGTGCAGCGAACGGATCAACTCGATGAATGCCGCCGACGATGCCGGATCGAGTCCCGCGGTCGGTTCATCCAGGAACAGCAGTTCTGGTTCCAGCGACAACGCTCGCGCCAATGCCACCCGTTTGATCATGCCTCCCGACAGATCGGATGGCATCTTCAACGCATGTTCAGGACCGATACCCGCCATCTGCAGCTTCAGCAGCGCTGCATCGCGGATCAGGCTGTCCGGCAGCGCGCGCAGTTCGCGCATCGGCAACGCTACGTTGTCCAGCACCGTCAGCGCCGAAAACAAAGCGCCTTGCTGGAACAACATGCCCCAGCGATTTTGCAGCGAGTACATTTGATCGACATCGGCCTTGCTGACGTCGACGCCGAATACTTTGACGGTGCCTTTGGTGGGCCGGTTCAGTCCCAAAACCTGGCGCACCAGCGTGGTCTTGCCGGAGCCGGAGCCGCCTACCAGGCCGACGATTTCGCCGGCATTGATGCTCAGGTCGAGATCCTGGTGAATCACGGTCTGGCCGAACTGGGTCCACAGCTTGTCGATTTCGATAATGGGTTGCACGTTCGCCTGTGTGTTATCCATCAGAATCCCACACCGCTGAAAATGATTGCAAACACCGCATCGGCGACGATGACAATGGTAATCGCGCTGACCACTGATGTCGTGGTGCCATGGCCGAGGCTCTCGGTATTCGGTTCGATGCGCAGGCCGAAGTAGCAGGCAACCATCGCGATCAGGCCGCCGAACACCGCCCCTTGCCGAGTCCGATCAGGTAGTTGGGCAGCGGCACCGCATTCGGCAACTGCTGCAGGAAATAGGTCGGCGACAAGCCCAGTTGCAACTGGGCCGCCACCATGCCGCCGATCAGTGCAATCGCATCGGTCCAGATCACCAGCAGCGGCATCGCCACCAGCAACGCCAGCACGCGTGGCAGGATCAGCCGGAAGCCGTGCGGCAGGCCCATCACCAGCATCGCATCGAGTTCTTCCGTGACGCGCATCACGCCCAGCTGCGCAGTAATCGCCGAACCGGAACGGCCGGCCACCAGGATCGCCGCCAGCAACGGCCCCAGTTCGCGGATGATGCTCATGCCGAGAATGTTGACCAGGTAGATGTCACCGCCGAAAGTATGCAGCTGTTGCGCCGACAGGAAAGACAGCACCACGCCGATCAGGAAACCCACCAGTGCGGTAATGCCAAAGCCTGGTAGCCGACATGATAGATATTGGCGGAAATCTCTTTCCACGGCGCCCGGTGCGGGATTTGCAGCATGCGCAGGAAATCCAGCATCAGTTGACCGAGCAGCGTGATGAAGCCGGACACGTGGTCAAGCATCGTGCTGCCGATGTCATAGATGCGGTTGAATAGACGTTGTCGCGGCGGCCTGGGCGGTAACGCCAGCGCACCTGCGGCGTCCAGGCGCTGGAAGAAATCGCGGTGCTGCGGCGCCACGATCAATTGCGGCGGCCGCGCCTTGCCCCAGGCGTTCCACAGCAGTTGGGCGCCGATATGGTCCAGGGTGCCGATGTGCGACAAGTCCCAGCGCAAGCCGTCACGGCCCGCCAGGCTCTTCAGTTTGCCCTGGATCGCCTTGATCACGCCTGGTTGCGTCAGCGCGTGTACCTGCCAGTTGCCGCGCGCGGCGATCAGGTTGCCATCGGTCAGGTCGAGAATGGGAGTCGAGGAATCGGAATTCGGCATCGCATCAGTTTAAGGGAGAATTACCATTCGCACTATTGCGGGCGGTGCAAAAACAGCAGGGAAGGTGAAATCCGGCAGCCGGATTGTCAATTTACCGGCGAAAATCGCTGTAGTGACCGCTAACTTACGCCTGACGTCAGGCTAACCCATTTCATCGCAACCCGCATCCCGCTACAATGCGCGGCATGACCGCCCAATCTTTTGTCCCATATTCTTTCGCGACGCCATTGTCGGCAGCGCGCATTGCCGCATTTGCCGGCCATCATGCCGAGCATTGCCGGATTGAAGTGGTGGCCGAAACCGGTTCCACCAATGCCGATCTGCTGGCGCGGGTTTCGATCAACAATGCGTTCGACAATGCCGGCGGCAAATCGTCGCCGGCGCTAACGGCGCCGACCCTGCTGGCGGCCGAGATGCAAACCGCCGGCCGCGGTCGTGCCGGCCGGCCTTGGCTGAGTGCACCGTCGGCGGCGCTGACGTTTTCGCTGGCCTGGCCGTTTTCCTGTCCGTTGCAGGCGCTGGTTGGGCTGCCGCTGGCGGTCGGCGTGACGATTGCCGAGACCTTGGCCGATTTCGGCGTCACGGTGCAATTGAAATGGCCGAACGATGTGTTGCAGGGCGGCCGCAAACTGGCTGGAATCCTGATCGAAACCGCAACCGCGCCCACGCAGGACAAGCAGGTGTGGGCGGTGATCGGCATCGGCCTCAATATCGCGATTTCCGAACAGTTGCAGCAACAGATAGGCCGCAGCACCGCCAACCTGCCATCGGCGGCGGCGCAGGACCGCGACTTGCTGCTGGCTTCGTTGCTGACGGCGTTGGCCCGCAACATGCAGCAATTCGAGAGCGAAGGCCTGGCAGCCTTTGTCGAGCGCTGGAATCGCCTGCATGCCTTTGCCGGCCAGCAGGTAGTGATCCTGGATCAGGGCCAGACCCTGCATGAAGGCCAGGCGCTGGGCATCGATCATATCGGCAGGCTATTGCTGCAGACCGACCACGGCAGCGCGCCGATTGCCATCATGGCCGGCGACATTTCCCTGCGCCCGAAAGAAGACTGAACCATGACGATGCTCTTGATCGATGTTGGTAACACCCGCATCAAATGGGCCAGCGCGCCGCTTCCTTCAACTGAGGCACAAGCGCCCGGGGTATGGCTGGAGAGCGGTTCGGCCGCGCATTCTGAACTCATGGAACTGGGCGCGCGCTGGAGCCGCTTGGCGGTGTCCCGCGTGTTGGTCTCCAACGTAGCCGGCGCGCAATTGCACGAACGGCTGCAGGCTGTGCTTGAGGCGAGCGTTGGTGCGCAAGCGCCGGTCAACTGGTTTGCCTCGCCGCTGCAACTGGGCGCGCTGCGCAACGGCTATCGACAACCGGCGCAGCTCGGTTGCGACCGTTTTGCCGCAGCGCTTGGCGCGCAACGCCTGTTCCCACAGCAGGCATTGATCGTCGCCACCTGCGGTACTGCTACCACTATCGATGCCGTCAGCGCCGACGGCTTGTTTGCCGGTGGCATGATCCTGCCGGGCCTGGGTTTGATGGCTACGTCGCTAGCGCGCAGCACCGCTCAGCTGCCGCACATCCGCGAGCACGTAGAGGTGACTGCACTGTTTGCCGACAATACCGACGACGCTATCATCAGCGGCTGCATCAACGCCCAGGTCGGCGCCATCGAACGTGCGGTGGCGATGCAGGCGCGGCAGTATCCGGACGGCAAAATACGCTGTATCGTGGCGGGCGGCTCGGCGGCATTGATTGCACCATATCTGTCGATAGAGCACGAAACAGTTGATAATCTGGTACTAATCGGCCTGCAAACCGCGGCGACACATCTTTCGACCCAATTATGCTGAAACTCATCTTCTGGCTGCTGTTACTGGCGAATGCCGCCTTGTTTGCCGCCGAGCGCGGCTATCTCGGTGCGCTCTACAGCGACGGCCGCGAGCCGGCCCGCGTAGGCAAACAACTGCAGGCCGACAAGATCAAGCTGCTGACGGCGGACGCCGTCCCTGTCGCCGCAGCGGCTTCCACGCCGGCTGCCGCCGCGAGCAACGACAGCGCGCCACCTCAGGTTGCCGATGTTGCACCGGTGGCCTGTACCGAAATCGGCAATTTCAATGCTGCCGAGGCACGCCGCTTTCGAGTCAACTGGCTGAGCTGACGCCGAGCATCAAATTCGCCCGGCGTGACGTTCAGGAAGTGGCAAGCCACATGGTGTACCTGCCATCCCTGGGCAGCAAGGAAGCGGCCGACAAGAAGGCAGACGATCTGCGCCGGCTCGGAATCAGCGATTTTTTCGTGATCCAGGACAGCAGCCCTTTGCGCTTCGGCATTTCACTGGGGATCTTCAAGACCGACGAAGCAGCCCAGAAGCAGGTGGCCAACCTGGCCAAGCGTGGCCTGACCGGCGCCAAGGTCGGCAGCCGCAACGCCAGTTCGACCAAGGTGGCGTTCCAGCTACGTGACCTCGGCGGCGCATCGAAATCCGCCTTCGACAAGATCAAGGCGGATTTTCCCGCTCAGGAAGTACGCAGCTGTCACTAAGCCTGCTGGCCATCCTTTGGCCTGGACGATTGCAGCAGGCGCTGCAGGCAGTCGGGACAATAGCACTGGGCGGTAGTCGCGGCAGTGACGCTCGGGAGCGGCGGCAACTGGCTGCACCAGCACGGCTGCTCGGAGTGTTGAGCGGCGCCGCAGGAAAATTCCCGACGACAGATGGGGCATTGCGCCATTACGTTGATCCTTTAGCGTAAGTTGATGTCTGGAAATTGACTGGGTTTGATCGGGGGGTGTTGTTATTAAGGTAAAAAACAAACTCCCGAAATGTTGCAGTGGCGCGGCTATTATTTGCACCATGCAACGCAGCCAGCGCACTCTTTGACTTGAACCCTTCGGGAAAGGCGGCAAGTGTCGCATGCCGTTGTTGCTCGGGGCGGCCTCCGCTCCTTGCCGTAGCACCGCTACGTCGCGTCGTCGCGCTAGGCACGCAACGCCTGCCGCACGTTCGCACTCCTAAATTAAATGTTAACAGACCCTAGCATATGCTTACGCAACAACATGCAAGGAATGGCCGGGTTGTCGCACCTAATTTGGCGCATTTCCATGTAAAATCGCGCTGATCCATTGCGCAGCGATTTATGACTCCACCGAGTTGCAGTCTTTGCACCCTTTTACTTTCTTCTGACAAGCTGTCTCAGGTCCCAGCCTCCGCCACGGGTCGTTAGCCGCCGGTATCCTGCCGGGCCGCGATTCCCCTCAGGCAGCCGATCAGAAATCTCTTGTAGGACTGTTCATGGCCGATTTGACCAACAATCTTGCCAACGTTGCCCCAGGAATCAAAGCAGAAATTCTGGCCGAGGCGTTACCATACATCCGTCAATTCCACGGAAAAACCATCGTCGTCAAATACGGCGGCAATGCAATGACTGAAGAACGCCTGAAACACGGTTTCGCGCGCGACGTGATTTTGCTGAAGCTGGTCGGCATGAACCCGGTGGTGGTGCATGGCGGCGGTCCGCAAATCGACAACGCGCTGAAGAAAATCGGCAAGCAAGGCACCTTCGTGCAAGGCATGCGGATTACCGACGAAGAAACCATGGAAGTGGTGGAGTGGGTGCTGGGCGGCGAAGTGCAGCAGGATATCGTGATGCTGATCAACCATTACGGCGGCCAGGCAGTGGGCCTGACCGGCAAGGACGGCGGCTTGATCCGCGCCCGCAAATACCGCATGCCGGACCGGGAAAAGCCGGGCGAATTCCTCGACATCGGCTACGTCGGTGAAATCGAAGCGATCAATCCGGCGGTGGTCAAGGCGCTGCAGGACGATGCCTTCATCCCGATCATCTCGCCGATCGGCTTTGGCGCCGACGGCCAGGCCTACAACATCAATGCCGACGTCGTGGCCGGCAAGATCGCCGAAATCCTGCATGCCGAAAAGTTGATCATGATGACCAACATCGCCGGCGTGCAAGACAAGCAGGGCAATCTGGTGACCGACCTGTCGGCACGCGAGATCGACGAAATGTTCAAGGACGGCACCATCTCCGGCGGCATGCTGCCGAAGATTTCGTCGGCACTGGATGCCGCCAAGTCGGGCGTCAACACCGTCCACATCATCGATGGGCGCATCGAGCACTCGCTGTTGCTGGAAGTGTTGACCGAGCAGGCTTTCGGCACCATGATCCGCTCGCACTAAGCTGCTGCGAGGACTGGAAACAAAAAGCGCAAGGTTCGGGCCTTGCGCTTTTTTTATATCTTAAGTCGGTACCAGCAACGCCAGGTGCTCCGGCTCCAGGTAAATCCATTCGCCTAATTCCAGTTCCAATGAATCCAGCGTCAGGCCGCCAATCGCAGTGCGGCGCAAGGCGGTGCAATGGTTGCCGGCGGCGACCAGCATGCGCTTTACCTGATGGTATTTGCCCTGTTCCAGCACGATTTCGACTTCATGTTCGCCCACCTTGCGGCAGCTGACGGCGGCCAGGGGCTGTGGCTCATCGTGCAATTTGACGCCGGCCAGCAGGCTTTGCACCAGTTCCTCCGTCACCGGATCATGCGTAGTGGCGACATACAGCTTCGGCACATGGCGCTTCGGCGACGATTGGGCGTGGATGAAGCTGCCGTCGTCCGACATCAGCAGCAGGCCGGTGGTGTCGTGGTCGAGCCGGCCAACCGGCTGCACATCGCGCCAGCTGAACTGTTCGGGCAGGATGCTCAGCACGCCGGGATGATGGCTCGGTTTGCGTGAACATTCGATGTCGGAAGGTTTGTTGAGCACGATATAGACGTGCTCGCGATAGGTCCATTCTTCGTCGAACAGCGTGAACACCAAGCCCTCGGTATCGGGCATGGCTTTGTAGTCGGTCACGACTTCGCCGTTGATGGCGACTTCGCCATCTTCAATTAATTCGCGGCAATATTTGCGGCTGCCGAAGCCTTGCGATTGCAGGATTCGGTCTAGGGTCAGTTTAGGCATGGCGGAAATGTAGCAGAATGGTACAAGGACGAAAAGAGCGGCGTCCCATGCAGCATGTTGTTAAATCAAATTAAATCAAAACAAATGAATTGCCTGCAACGGCAAATCGAAAAATGAGCAAGATCAACGACCGGGATCAATGACCAAATTACTCTTTGTCTGCAGCCGTAACCAGTGGCGCAGCCCCACCGGTGAGCAGGTCTGGCGACGCCAGCCGGGCATTCAGGCCCGTTCGGCGGGAACCAGCCCGAATGCGCGCCACAAGATCAGCGCCGCCGATATTGCCTGGGCGGACCTGATCCTGGTCATGGAGAGCAAACACAAAAACCGGATCAAGGCAGAATTTGGACGCCTATTGGAACACAAACCGATCCATGTGCTGGATATTCCGGATGAATACCAATACATGGATCCGGAACTGGTCGAGCAACTGACCGGCGCCGTGGCCCAGATACTGGCCGACAACGAGCCCGAACCGGGATTGTAGTTCGCTGCCGGATTATGCCAGTTTGGCGGCGTTCAGCTTGGCATAGGCAGCCAGCAGGCGTTGGTGCATGTCGCAGCCTTCCAGGTTCAGGCCAGGTGCATTCAAGCTGAAGAAGCGTTGTTCGCGGTTCAACAGGGCCCTGGCTTGCTGCAGTGTGGCTGCACTGTACAGGTGTTGCAGCGATCCGACATAAGCGGAGGCATCGCCCAAGCCAATCAGGCTTTCGATGCAGCGATACACCAGTTGGCGCTCGACGCTGATCTGGTTGAAATGACGGATCCAGTCGCAGCCTTCGCGTACCGCATCGAGATCGCCGATGGCCAGCGCCAGCAAGGTTTTCAGTTCGCCGACGCGCAACTCTTTCCACAACGAGCCGGCATCGGCGGCCAGGCCAATCAGCGCGGCGACCGGACGTTGGTCGGCCAGGCCCAGTTCATTCAAGGTTTCCAGCAAGTCGACGCACTCGTCGTCGTCCAGGTCGGACAGGTAAAGGATCGGCTCACGGATGTCGTTGCCGGCGCTGCTGTTATCCCATTCCAGGTCTTCCACCGGATAGATTTCGGACATGCCAGGCACCAGGATGCGGCAGGCGTACACGCCCAGATGGTCGAAATCGGCGATGTAGATATCGTGGCCGGTAGCGTGGATGGCGGCCACCGACCAGACATAGTCTTCGGCCGTGGTGCTGCTGAAATTCCAGTCGCGGAATTCGAAATCCGGCGTGGCGCGCAGGAAATTCCAGCCGATGATACCGCTGGAATCGACGAAGTGGATTTCCAGGTTTTGCGAATGCGCGATTTCTTCCAGGTCGAAGCACGGTTCAGGGAAACCGTCCAGCGCATCCAGCGCGCGGCCTTGCAACAGTTCGGTCAGCGCACGTTCCAGCGCGATCTCGAAACGCGGGTGGGCGCCGAAGCTGGAGAAGCAACCCTGGTCGCGCGGATTGAGCAGGGTCACGTTCATGACCGGGTACTTGCCGCCCAGCGATGCATCTTTCACCAGGATGCCGAAACCGGCGGCGCGCAGGTCGCGGACGCCGGCGGCGATGCGCGGGTAGCGGGCGATCACTTCTTGTGGCACATCCGGCAGGCACAGGCCTTCCTTGATGATGCGGAACTTGACGGCGCGCTCGAAGATTTCCGAGATTGCCTGGGTGCGCGCTTCGGCAGGCGTATTCCCGGCCGACATGCCGTTGCTGACATACAGGTTGCCGATAATGTTGACCGGGAACCAGACCGTGGCGCCGTCGCGCTCGCGCACGTACGGGATCGCGCAAATGCCGCGTTCTTCATTGCCCGAGTTGTAATCGACCAGGGTGGTGGCCTCGACCGTGCCTTCGGGGTTGTAGAACTTTTGCAGCTCCGGCGTCAGCAGGCCGTCAGGCCAGCTTTCGTTGTCGTCGTTGAGCTTGAACCATTTTTCGCGCGGGTAATGTACAAACGCGGCGTCGGCGTTCTTTTCGCCCAGGTAGTAGTGGTTCCAGAAATAATTGCAGGACAGGCGTTCAAGGAATTCGCCCAGCGCGCTGGCGCGCGAAGCTTGTTCCGACGCGCCTTTGCCGTTGGTGAACAGCAGCGGACAGTCGCGGTCGCGGATATGCACCGACCAGACGCCATCCACAGGATGCAGCCACGAGCGTTCTTCAATATGGAAGCCGAGCTTGTCCAGCCTGGATTGCATCGCACTGATGGACGATTCGAGCGAGGCATCTTTGCCCGCAATGAAACTTTCGGTGGTCATGGGGATTCCTGGGGTGAGGGTACTGAAGTGGACGCGAGCGAAGCAGGAGGGTGGGGTGGCTGCGATTGGGCCTGGTGGCAACAATCGCATAACAACCCCGTTAGCGCCGCGGAATGGCGCGATGATACTCTGTGTGACCGCTCACAACCGCTTCAATGCACAATTACTCCGGGAACGGCTCCCGCAGCTATTCCTTGACAGCCTGGTGCCTGAAACACTCGACACAATGGTCGTTGACCATGCCGATCGCCTGCATGTAGGCGTAGATGATGGTGGAACCGACGAATTTGAAGCCGCGCTTCGACAGATCCTTGGAAATCCGGTCCGACAAAGGTGTCTTGGCGGGGTTGCCTCCCAGCAATGTCCACTGGTTCTGGATCGGTTCACCGTCAACGAAAGCCCATAGATAGGCATCCAGGCCGCCCAACTCCGCTTTCAGGCGCAGATAAGCCTGGGCATTGGTGATGGTTGCGGCGACTTTCAGGCGATTGCGGACAATGCCGGCATCGGCCAGTAGCGCAGCCATCTTGTCCTGGTCGTAGCGGGCGATTTTCCTGGCGTCCCAGTTGTCGAACGCGCGCCGGTAGTTGTCGCGCTTGTTGAGGATGGTCTCCCAGCTGAGGCCGGCCTGCGCCCCTTCCAGGTTCAGCATTTCGAACAGTTGTACTTCATCGTGGCAGGGCTGGCCCCATTCCTGGTCGTGATAGGCCAAGTAGCGCGGATTGGCGGGATTGGCCCAGGCGCAGCGGGTAAGTTCAGTGGTCATGGTCGATGCTTAGGAGGAGCGTTGCCGGTCCTCGAAGTTGAAGTACGCACATGCTACCGCATCGCGCCGAAATCATCTGGCGCGACTGGTGTCGATGCGCAGGTAGTTGGCCAGGCTCGAATTGTTGCTCAGCTTGCGGTTCAGGCCGAACGCCGCCATCGCCGCCCATGCGAAAGATTGCCGCAGCCGGCTGCTTGAACGACCGGAAAAGCCCTAACAACGGTTGTTGTACATACTTTTTTTGCATACCGGGCGCGCCATCGCTGTGCCAGAATTGACCTCTCTACTTTTTTAGGAATCCGATCATGCAAGACCCGCTGGTCTATCTCAATGGCAGCATGACTCCGCTGTCCGAAGCGCGCATCCCCGTCCTTGACCGCGGCTTCATTTTCGGCGACGGCGTGTATGAAGTGATTCCTATCTATGCACGCAAATTATTCCGCGCCGAGCATCATCTGGCGCGCCTGTTCCGCAGCCTGGCGAAAATCAGTATTCCAAATCCGCATGACAAAGAACAGTGGATGAAGCTGATCCAGGGCGTGATTGATGCTCATCCGGCAGACGACCAGATGGTCTACATCCATGTCACGCGCGGCGTCGCCAAGCGCGCCCACGCGTTCCCGAAAGAACCGCTGACGCCGACCGTGTTCATCATGACCAATCCGCTGGTGCTGCCAAGTACGGCCCTGCGCGCCAGCGGCGTACCGTGCGTGTCGATGGAAGACCAGCGCTGGCTGCATTGCGAAATCAAGTCGATTTCGCTGCTCGGTAACGTGCTGGCAGCTCAGAACGCCGCCCAGCACGGCGTGGTGGAAGCGATCCAGTTCCGCGATGGCTGGTTGACTGAGGCCTCCTCGTCGAATGTCTGGATCGTCAAGAACGGCAAACTGATGGCGCCGCCTAAGGATAATTTGATCCTGGAAGGCATCCGCTACCGTTTGATCGAGGAGTTGTGCGCTGCCGGCGGCATTCCATTCGAAGCGCGCCGGATTTCCCGCGACGAGGTATTCAGCGCCGATGAAGTGCTGCTGTCGTCGGCTACCAAGGAAGTGTTGCCAGTGGTCTCGATCGACGGCAAAGCTATTGGAAATGGCGAGCCAGGCCCCATATACAAGCAGTTATACGAAGCCTATCAGCAAGCCAAGGCAGCCTGACCGCAAGAAATTATCAGGTCGCACAGCAAGCAAAACGGCAGGGTGGGGGCAGTATTGCCTTTCCACCCTGTTTCTGTTTTGGCAAGCCGCTCTTGCAGAATGCCGCGCCGCTGATAAGCTAGGAGAGTAAACTACCTGCTTGCAACATCACTAAAGAGTAAAAGACCATGACCGACCTGACCAAGCCTATCGATCCCGCAGACAGCCTGATCGAATATCCAAGCGTGTTTCCCATCAAGATCATGGGACCGACGCATGATGCTTTCGTCGAGACCATCGTTGGCGTAGTGAAGCAGCACGACCCTACTTTTCACATCGACAAGCTGGAGGTGCGGCCGTCGTCCAAGGGCAATTACACCGGCCTGACAGCGAATGTGTATGCCGTCCACCGTGAGCAGCTGGACAATCTGTACCGCGCCTTGTCTTCCCATCCGATGGTCAAGATGGTGCTGTAAATTCAGCTTATATCTTGCGTCAAGGCTCGGGTCCCCCGGGCCATTCGCTCTGCGCCTTGAAATTACGGATTTCAGCCTTCAGCCAGTGATGAAAAGCCTGTACCTGCGGCTTGTCCAGCGCTTCTTTGGTGCAGGCGAAATAATAGGATAAGGGGCAGCGCGCGACGACGTCGAACAACCGCACCAGCTCCCCCGAAGCGATTTCCTGCAGCGCCAGCGCATGTCGCGTCAGCGCGATTCCCAAACCATCCGAAGCCGAACGCAGCAGCATCGAGGCATCTTCGATCAGTAGCCCGCCGGTCGGCTCCACCAGATCAATACCTGCAGCCTCAAACCAGGGTAGCCAGGATGATTCGGTATCCATCCGCAGCAAGCTGCATTGCTCCAATTCCTGCGGTGTTTTCGGCAACTTGCCGCCGCGGTAGTGCGGGCTGGCCACCGGATAATAAAAATCATCCATGAGTTTTTCCACCACCAGGCCGGGATAGTTGCCCAGGCCGTAGCGCAGGCCGACGTCGATCGGTTCGCGTTCAAGGTCATTGAGGTGGCTGCTCGATTGCAGCACGACTTCGGTATCGGGATGCAGGTCGATGAACTTCCACAGCCGTGGCGCCAGCCAGCGCGCCGCGAAGGAGGGCAGCGCCGAGATCGTCAGGCGCTTTTGCTTGGCGTCGAGTTTCAGTGCTTCGGCGGCAACCGCGATTTCATTCAGCGATTTGCGGATGATGCCTGCAAAGCGCTGACCCTGGGCGGTGATGGTGATGCGCTTGCCGTGGCGCATGAACAACGGCACTCCCAGTTCCAGTTCCAGCGCCCGGATCTGATGACTGATAGCGCCCGGCGTCACGAAGATTTCCTCGGCCGCGCGGGAAAAACTTTCACTGCGCGCCGCTGCTTCGAAGGCGCGTAGGGCAGAGAGGTTCGGGAGTTTACGGAGATCGGCCATCTTCTATGAAAAAAACTATCAAGAGGAGAGAAAATTACTCGTTTTGTTAATCCTCACCGACTGCCTAAAATAGCCACATAGAAACGAGAAATGTCTATATCAAGGGCTTTGAAGAAGATATAGCCATCAATATACCAGCAGTTCCAAGGAGTGACATCATGAGAAAATTATTAGCTAACGAATCGTTGACCATCGGCGCCGGCCAGGCCATGTCGGTGATCGCCCCAGTGGCGCAAACGCTGCAAATCATGCGCGGCCGCGTGTGGGTGACGGTAGCTGGACAGGGCGATGACTATTGGCTGTCCGCAGGTCAGTTCCTGACCGTGGCTGCCGATAGCCACATCGTCATCGAAGCCGACAAGAGCAGCAGCCTGGTGCAGGTGCAGCAACTGTCGACCCGCCTGCCGTCATCCAGCGCCCGCGCCGGTTTCAGCAAGCCTGGGACAAGCAACCGCGGCGCTCCGGTTACCTGCTGATTAGATGCCGGATATGCAAGACAGTATCGTGTTCTACGGCAACGCCAGTTCCGGGCACGTCTACAAAGTCGCCCTGATGCTGGCGGTCGGCGGTATTCAGCATAGGTATCAGGCAATCGATATCGACCAGCCGCGCCACCTGCGGCCGGAACCGTTCCGTAGCTTGTCGCGCTTCGGCGAAGTGCCTTTGCTAGTGCACGACGGCCAGCCATATGTGCAATCGGATGCGATTCTCTACCATTTGGCCGAGCACACCGGCCGTTTTGGTGCCGAATCGGTGTCACGCATGGCGCGCGTGCGCGAATGGCTGTTCTGGGAGGCCAACCGGCTAGGCATGTGCCTGCCGCAGTTGCGCTATGCGCGCAGCTTTGCCGCCCCAGGTGAATTCCCGCCCGGCGCCGTGGCGTGGCTGCAACAGCGTTTCGATCTTGATATCGCCCGGCTGGAGACGGAATTGTCCGACGGCCGCAGCTTCATTCTGGACGAGCAGCCAACCATCGCCGATTTTTCCCTGTGTGGCTACCTGTTCTGGGCTGACGACGCAAAAGTCACGCTGCCGCCGCATGTCGCCGCTTGGCTGAAACGCATCAGTAAATTGCCAGGATGGCAATCTCCAGAGGCTTTGCTGACCTCGCCTGCAGCCTGATGACGCGCCCGGTTCTGCACGCCGGGCGCTGATTTTCGGTACACTGGCGTCTATGTCCAGCGCGCAGCAACCCATTTCCCTCGATCTTCGGCAACGCCCCCAGATTATTCAACGTGGTCTTGAATCGTACCAAGCCAGTTTCGACGCGATGCGCGCCTTTACCGACGCGCGTAGCGCCGATACGCCCGATCAGTTGTGGATCGTCGAGCATCCGCCGGTATTTACGCTAGGCCTGGGGGCCGATCGCAGCCACGTACTGGCGCCACACGACATTCCCGTTATCCAGACAGATCGCGGCGGCGAGGTGACCTTTCACGGCCCTGGCCAGGTGGTGATTTACCTGCTGCTCGACCTGCGTCGCCAGCGCCCGGCGGCGCGTTTATTCGTGCGCGAATTCGTCCAAGGCATCGAGCAGGCGGTGATCGACACGCTGGCAGCGTATAATCTGGCCGGTGAACGCAAGCCCGGCGCGCCCGGGATCTATGTCGCCGACGGCGCCTGGCAAGGTGCGAAAATCGCCGCCCTTGGCTTGAAAGTCAGAGCCAGCGGCTGCACCTACCACGGTGTATCGCTTAATGTGGCCATGGACCTGACGCCGTTTTCGTGGATCAATCCATGCGGCTACGAAGGCCTGGCGACGGTCGATATGAAAACACTGGGTGTTGATGCTGCTCTCTCAGAGGTGCAGTCAGCGCTTGCTCACAAATTGATGGACCGCTTTAACTGAATTAATCGAATCAACTGAATAACTGAGTGCGCCCGGGCGCAATTAAGCCACAGCAAGGAAATGCCTTCATGACAACCGAAACCAACTCGTCGCTGCCAACCGAAACTGGCGTTGCTGCTGCCGGCTACAACCCGTCCGAAAAGCAGAAAGGCGCCAACAAGACTTCGCGCATTCCGATCAAGATCGTTCCAATCGAGCGCCTGCAAAAGCCGGACTGGATCCGCGTCAAGGCGGCATCGCCGTCGTCGCGCTTCTACGAAATCAAGGACATCCTGCGCGCCAACAACCTGGTGACGGTATGCGAAGAAGCCAGTTGCCCGAACATCGGCGAATGCTTCGGCAAAGGCACTGCAACCTTCATGATCATGGGCGACAAGTGTACCCGTCGCTGTCCGTTCTGCGATGTCGGCCATGGTCGTCCTGATCCGCTCGACGTCAACGAACCGGAAAACCTGGCCAAGACCATCGCTGCGCTGAAATTGAACTACGTTGTCATCACCAGCGTCGACCGCGACGATCTGCGCGACGGCGGCGCCGGCCATTTCGCCGAATGCATCCGCCACGTGCGTGCGCTGTCGCCAAACACCCGCATCGAAATCCTGGTGCCGGATTTCCGCGGCCGCATGGACCGTGCTCTGGAAATCCTCAACCTGGCGCCGCCTGACGTGATGAACCACAACCTGGAAACTGCGCCGCGCCTGTACAAGGAGGCGCGCCCGGGTTCGGATTACGAATATTCGCTGAACCTGCTGAAACGCTTCAAGGCCCTGCATCCGAACACCCCGACCAAATCCGGCATCATGGTCGGCCTCGGCGAAACCGATGAAGAAGTGCTGCAAGTGATGCGTGACATGCGCGCTCATGACGTCGACATGCTGACAATTGGGCAGTACCTGATGCCAAGCGGGAATCACCTGCCGGTACGGCGCTACGTGCATCCGGACGTCTTCAAGATGTACGAAGAAGAAGCCTACAAGATGGGCTTTGCCCATGCCGCCGTAGGCGCGATGGTGCGTAGTTCCTACCATGCAGACCAGCAGGCACATGATGCCGGCATGGCTGTGAAAAATCAGTAACTTTTGCCTTTCCCACGGGTGAAAAATCCTGGCGGATTGATTGGTTTGGCGATGTCTCATTCGCAAGCCGATTAATTCGCCGCAAGCAGTCCTCCCTGCTTTTGCAATTGTCAGGTATTTGGCTTGATCGACGTGGCATCTTCGTGATCAAGTCTCCATGAGGGAGATCGCCAGGTGCTTGGCATCTCCACAAATACCGTCAGACACTATGTGCGCTCTGATGTCCTGGAGCCAGCCTATCCGATTGACGCACTCCAATGCGCCGGATCAGTGCGCCCTCAAACTTTCTCCTGACTCAAAGACGAAGCAATCAAATCCCGCAAGCTGCGCCATAGCTTGCAAGCGATCCATGCTGATTTTGTGCGTGGGGCTGCGAGGGCTCGTACTGCCGGATTGTCGTCTTTGTGCGATGAAAACGCTTGACGATGGTAGAACGTTCGTTCTACCATTCAACACATGAACGATATCTCCCCAAATGAAACCCAGAAAAAAATCTTGGAAGCGACTGAACGCCTGATTTACGCAGGCGGGATTTGTGCGACGGGAATGGATTTAATCGTCAAGACTTCGGGCGTGGCGAGGAAAAGCATTTATCGGTATTTCCTCAACAAGGATGAATTGGTCGCAGAAGTGCTGAGAAGACGCGACGAACGCTGGATGCAGTGGTTTACCGACGAGACCAATCGAGCCAACACGCCCACCGAGCGCCTGCTTTCGATGTTTTCTGTGCTTGAAAAGTGGTTTGTCTCTGCTGATTTCAGGGGCTGTGCATTCATCAATGCCGCGGGCGAAATAGGCGATGCAGACGACCCGATTCGCGCGGTTGCGAAGGAACATAAGATCAAGTTGCTCAATTTCTTGCGGCAGCTTGCAGAAGAATGCCGTGTTGAAGATCCGGCAGAACTGGCCTCGGAGCTTCTCGTCCTGGTCGATGGTGCAATTACGGTAGCGTTAGTAACCGGCAATAAGGAGTCGGCTCGGAGCGCGCAAAATGTTGCTCGCAAATTGCTGGGTCTTTGATCTTTCGCCGGAGTCGAATTTCAATCAACTCACTCACGATCTGGAGGTTTTCATGTCATCCGATAGCAATCTTCGTCCGCCACTTCCGCCGTTCACACTTGAGACGGCCATCAAAAAGGTACGCCTTGCCGAGGACGGTTGGAATTCGCGAGATGCTGCCAAGGTAGCGCTGGCTTATTCACTCGACACCAGGTGGCGCAACCGCGCGGAATTCGCGAACAATCGCGACGAAGCGCAAGCGTTCCTTGATCGAAAGTGGAAGAAAGAGCTGGACTACCGGTTGATCAAAGAATTGTGGGCCTTTGGAGGCAATCGGATTGCGGTGCGCTACGCGTACGAATGGCATGATGATTCCGGCAACTGGTTTCGCTCGTACGGTAACGAAAACTGGGAGTTCGGCGAAGATGGCCTGATGCAAAAACGTTACGCGTGCATCAACGATATGCCGATCAAGGAAGCGGAGCGCAAGTTTCGTTGGGCATTGGGAAGGCGTCCCGACGATCATCCGGGTTTGTCCGAGCTAGGCCTTTAACTTTCAGTGTCATCGCCAGTGGGTCTTTTTTCCTTGAACATTTCTTGAGGTATCTATGATTTCCGATCGCAATGAAGTAACCAGCATGATCCTGTCAGCGAAAGTCAGCAAAGGCATCAAATGGCACCAAGTGGCTGAGGCCATTGGCATGAGCAAGGAATGGACAACGGCCGGCTGCCTGGGCCAGATGACCTTCAACAGGGCCCAAGCCGAACGAGTCGGCGAGATTTTCGGCTTGTCCGACGAGGCGGTTGCCTGGCTACAGGTGGTGCCCTACAAAGGCTCGCTGCCGACGGCGGTACCGACCGACCCGCTGTTGTATCGCTGGTACGAGATTGTCAGCGTCTACGGCACCACGATCAAGGAATTGATCCACGAAGAATTCGGTGACGGCATCATGAGTGCAATCGATTTTTCAATGGACATCCAGCGTGAAGCCGACCCCAAAGGCGATCGCGTCAATGTCGTGTTGTCGGGAAAATTCCTTCCCTACAAGAGCTATTGACGGTGCGGCCCCTCCTGATCATTTGGCGAGGGGGCCGAATGCGTCGTCGGCCTTCGGCCTGAACAATTTTCAAGCTGAATGGGGCGGTCCAGGCCTCAGTCGCCAGTTCCAGCATGGTTTCGATGAACGTTAATATCTCGAATGTATTGAGAGCCTCTTCGGAGGCTTTTTTTCAAAAGATTGAAAACGCATCGGTCAAGTGCGCCGGCGTCGAGCAATGCCGCGTCGATCCGTCCAGCTGGTTCATGTCACGGTAATAAATTGTTGCTATCTTCTGTCATCGCTCCTTTTTTACAGAAAATGCCGTGAAAAATATTATTGCCGATCTGTCCTTGCGCGAATTGTTCTGCGTAGTGTTGGTTGTCTTGATTACTGGTTGCGCGCAGATTGCGCCCAAGCCGGTCGCGCAAGACGATAAAACGCCGCAGCCTGTCCCGGTGATTCTGGTGTCGATCGATGGCTTCAAACCGGATTATCTTAAACGCGGGGTCACGCCGCATCTCAATAGCTTGGCGGAGCAGGGCGCCCGCGCAGAGGCGATGCTGCCGTCTTTTCCCTCCATCACGTTTCCTAACCACTACGCGCTGGTAACGGGTTTGAGGCCGGACCGCAACGGCGTTGTCGGCAATACGATGGAGGATAAAGAGATACCGAACGTGCGTTTTAGCCTCGGCAATCGAGAAGCTTTGGCGGATCGCCGCTGGTGGGATGAAGCTGAGCCGGTGTGGAGTACAGCGGAGAAAAACGGCGTGCGTACAGCGACCATGTTCTGGCCTGGATCCGAGACAGCAATCCAAGGTGTCCGCCCTGGCCAATGGCGCCGCTTCGATAGCAAGGTGCCTGCGAATGATCGCGTGGACACCGTACTTGGGTGGCTGGATCAACCGATCTCGTCCCGCCCCGCTTTCCTGACGCTCTATTTTGACGAAGTCGATCACTCCGGACATGAGTATGGTCCTGACGCGCCGCAAACTACCCAGGCGGCGGCTCACGTCGATGCGGCGATCGGGCGTCTGATGGCTGGACTGAAGGCACGCAACATGAAGGCCAACATCGTCATTGTGTCTGATCATGGCATGGCGGCAATGAGCAGGCAGCGTGTCATCCGGCTGGACCAGATCGCAGAAAAATCAAGCTATCGGCTGATCACGAGCGGCACCTATGCCGGATTGGAAGCCGAGCCGGGGCAAGAAAATACGCTGGCGCTCGCACTGTTGAAACCGCACGATCACATGCAGTGCTGGCGCAAGGAAGAGATACCGGCACGCTTTCACTATGGCAGCAATGCGCGCGTACCGCGCTTCATCTGCCTTGCGGAAGTCGGCTGGCAAATTGCCGCCAGCGACAAGGCCGCAGAACACACGCCGGCCGGCGGACATGGCTACGACAACCAGGCTCCGGAAATGCAGGCGATCTTTATCGCTGCAGGGCCGTCATTTAAATCAGACATCGTGGTGGCGCCATTCGACAACGTTGACGTTTATCCTCTTGTGATGCGGTTGATTGGTCTAAAGCCGCTGCCGTCGGATGGCGGCCCGACATTGATGTCTACCTTGAATTAATTCTGTGATTGACATGAGCGCGGTGCGATTTTTTGGCGAACCATCGCGCGCTTGTGAAGGAAATATGGCATTGGCCTCAGGCCACGCGGCGGCTCAATACAGATGTAGCAGCTTGCCAATATAATCAAAAAACAGGCAATACAGCATGATAGGCAATGGCAAACCGAGCATGGTGCCGATCAGGTACTTATAGAATTTCACGCCAGATAACGCCAGCGCGTAATTCAGGGCGGGGACGGTCTGAAACAGCACCCTCAACAACGCGATGCTTTTGATTGGGTGCGCATCGAGACCGCGGAGCATTTTCAGTGCATAAGGGTTCTTCAACCCTCGCATCGCATCACCGCCGATGAAGCGTATTGTCAGGAAAGTGAAGCCGCAAGAGATGACTGCCGCGATATAGGTCGCCAGGCCACCCCAGATTTTTCCCAGAGAGAGTACCGCGGCAGCGAGAAATATCCAGCCCGGTATCTGGATCATGTTACCCAGGCAAAACAGCAGAACAAAGATCAGCAGGCCGCTGATTTTATTGTCGATGATCTGTTGACGAAGAAACGCCAAATTGAAATGTTCCCGCAACCCGGAAAATTGAAATAAGGCCAGCAGTGCCGCCAGAAACAGAACAACGATCAATAGCCGTTTGTAAGGGCGCATGGTGGGATCTCGTAAATGATTGTGGCTGACGGCATCCCACCTTCTGGGCGGTGCGCCAATAGTATTCTGCTGGAATGATACGGCAGTGTGTTGTAAAGCGGCCACGGGGTATTTGTTTAGGGGTATGCTTGACTCGGCTTTTTGATACGACAATGTAGACCGGAATTGCAGACTGTGCAGGACGCGGTATCGGTCGCCAACCTACTGGAGATGCTCATGATCCGCACCAGGCTGTTTCCGTTGATCGCAGCTGCCTGCCTCATCCTTCCTGTTGCCGCATCTGCGCAACAGCAGGCTTTTACCAGCAAGCCTGTCAACCTGCGCGCCGGCCCGGCGCGCGACTACCCGCTTGTGGCCAGTTACCTCCCGGCATGTCTGTGACGGTGGCGGGCTGTATCAACGGTTATACCTGGTGCGATGTGTACCTGCCGGACGGTAATCGCGGCTGGGTCTATGCGCAGAATCTGAATTATCCGTACCAGGGCAGCCAGGTGCCGTTGATGAGTTACGGTAGTGCGATCGGATTGCCGATTGTGGCATTCACCATTGGCGCCTATTGGGGACAATATTATCGTGGCCGTCCATGGTACCGTAATCAGGCGCATTGGTCGCATATCCGGCCTGGATTTGGCGGTGGACATCGCCCCGGTGTAAGGCCTCCTCCCGGACATGGCGCCCGTCCGCCGATAGGCGTCAGACCGCCTGGCGGTGGACATACCAGGCCGCCAGGTGGCGGGCACGTCAGGCCACCGGGTGGCGGCAAACCACCTGGCGGCGGTCACGTCAGACCGCCAAATGGCGGCAACCACGGCGGCGGCAGGCCGCATGGCGGAGCGCGACCGCAACCGCGGTAATTCGAGCGCGTTTTTTGCAGCAAGCGGCGTAGGAGGATCAACGAGCCTACGCCGGATAATCCAAACCAAACTATTTACCGCGCCGCATCTGCGCCAGCGTGGACAATTGCGCCACCGCTTCGGCCAGTTCGGCCTGCGCCAGTGCGTAATCGATATTCGATGTCTGGTTGTGCAGGCGTTCCTCGGCTTGTTGCCTGGCCAGGGTGGCCTTGGCTTCGTCGAGGTCCTTGCCGCGGATAGCGGTGTCGGCCAGAATGGTGACCGAGTACGGCTGGATTTCGGCGTAGCCGCCGGCGACATAGATGAAGTCGTCTTCGCCGGATACGCGTTTGATATGGACGGCGCCTGGTTTCAGGCGTGTGAGCAGCGGGGTATGACCCGGCAGGATGCCCAATGAGCCGGCGATGCCCGGCAGGGTGACCAATCCGGCACTACCGGCGTACAACTCGCCTTCCGGGCTGACGACGACGACTTTGGTTTCCGACATACAGGTTCCTGTGGCAAGACTGCGTTATCAGGGCATTTTCACCCTGCCAAGGAAGTCCTGCACATGCCGCTGGCGGAATCGGTACAGACGTCCTTGAGTCTCGTCCATCATACAAGATCGGCTTCAGGAAGATCAGGAATTTAAAAGGCTGGTCCAACGGATTACAAAAATGGGCCGGCATTTAACGCACCATTAGTGCAACTGGCCGCCACCTTCCTTGACATCCTTTTGCAGATTCATTGCGCTTTGCAACGCGCTGCGCAAACCTTCGACCACGGTTTCCAGCGCCAGGCTAGGCTGGCCGGGATGGCGCGCCGCCTGCGATGGAATATAGGGGATGTGAATGAAGCCGCCGCGCACGTTCGGCGCCTGTGTGGCAAGCCGATGCATCAAGCCGTAGAACACGTGGTTGCAAACGAAAGTGCCGGCGGTTTGTGATACTTCCGCTGGTACGCCGGCGTCGCGCATCGCCTTTACCATGCCCTTGATCGGCAGCGTTGAAAAATACGCCACGGGACCGTCGTCGACTATCGGCTGGTCGATCGGCTGACGGCCGGCGTTGTCGGCAATCCGTGCATCGTCGACATTAATCGCTACCCGCTCCAGCGACATCTGGCTGCGTCCACCGGCCTGCCCGACGCAGATCACCAGCACTGGTTTGAGTTCGGCGATCAGTTGATCCAGCACTTGCAGCGCTTCGCCAAACACGCACGGCAACTGGCGTGCGACCACACGAGCAGCGTCGCATTGCCAGCCGTCCAGCGTTCGTACCGCTTCCCAGGAGGGATTCAGCGGCTCTCGTTCGAAGGGCTCGAAGCCGGTCAGCAAAATGTTCTGTGAAGTTTTTTCCATGGGATTCCTGCGAATGGGAAATGCAGCAAAGATTGATGGCGGCATGAATTCCGCCATCCTCCTACGGTGTTTAAGCCGGTGCTTCCATTGCCAGCATGGCAAACGTCGCCAGCCAATGTTCGCCGGCATAGTGACCGCTGGCGACATGCGGCAGGCTGGCTTGGATATGGCGTTGTGCTGCCGCCGTCAAGGTGGCCGCTGCTGCATCATGTTCCGGCAGGCGCCGCGCGATCCGCTTCATGCACCAGGCGCGGCTCAGGTTGAGCCCGTCCAGGTGGGCGATCTTGGGGTCGCTCCGATCGCTGACTTCGGCCGGGTTCATCAGCCGGTCGACATCGGGCAGGGATGGCAGGAACTGCGCGAACCAGTCGACGTAGACATCCGGCTCCAGCACATCGGCCATCAACAGTGCTTCGGTCAGCGCTGCCGACAGGAATTCATCGCCGCCCGGCTCGTAGTGTGCGGGGTAATTGCTGTCGGCAATGAAGTAGCGGCAAGCGGCTGCGACTACAGCGCTTTCCAGTTCGGCGTCTTTGCGGTGGCGGGCAAAATCCAATATCAGCCTGAGTGCGAAGGCGCTGTTGTAGTGCGTGCCGACGCGGATTGCGTAACTCAGCAGTGGGAAGAAATTCAGCACCCGGTTGCGTATATCTGCCACCAGCGGCTCCATCGCCGCCAGCCAGGCTGCCGCGCGTGGATGCGGCCAGCTTTCCAGTTCTTGCGCTAGCGCCAACAGCCAGGCCCAGCCATATGGACGTTCAAAAGAAGTGCGGCCGGGCGCCGTGAAATACGCCAGTTCCTGTTGCATGTTGGCGGCGGTGAAATGTTCCTCGAACAGCGTCGCGATTTCCGCTTGCTGCGGCAGCGCCGGATACTGGCGCGCGCAACGCGCCAGCAACCAGTAGCCGTGTACTGACGAATGCCAATCGTAGCAGCCGTAGAACACCGGATGTAGCGCACGCGGCGACAACACGTCCTGCGGGCCGTTGAGGGCGTGCATGATGTAGTTCGGATACTCGTGGCGCAGCGAACGCAGCGGTAGCGCAGCGAAGGCCGAGACTTGCTCCTGGGTCAGATGCATGGTTTCTCCTTAGCGGAATACGATGAAGTACATCAGCAGTATGTTGGCCGCCAGCAGTGTCACTGCGGTTGGAATCTGCACCTTGATGACCTGGTATTTGTCTTTCAGTTCCAGCAGCGCCGCCGGCACGATGTTGTAGTTTGCACCCATCGGCGTCATCAATGTGCCGCAATAGCCGGCCAGCATGCCAATCGTGACCAGCGGCGCCGGATCGGCGTGGTGGCCGACGATCATGAATGGCAGCGCAATGCCGGCGGTCATCACCGGGAAGGCGGCGAAAGCGTTGCCCATGATGATGGTGAACAAGGCCATGCCGACACAATAGATCACCACCAGCATGAAGCGATTTTCGGGATTGACGAACAGGCCGACCACTTCCTGCACCGATTTGCCGGTCTGCGCTGCAACGAATACGCCGCCCAGCATCGCCAGCATTTGCGGCAGCACTGATGCCCAGCCGATGGCGTCGAGCAGCCGACGCGATTCGCGCACTGCGTGCAGCGGTGTGCCGCCGGTCAGCTTCCAGCCGGCCAGGATGGCGCAGATGCAACCGACGCACAATGCCGCCAGCGTCAGTTGTTTCTGGTCGAGGATGTAGACGCCGCCGATAGCCACACCTTTCAGCAGGACCGTGCAGATTACAGTCACCACCGGAATCAGCACTGCCGGCAGGAATATCCAGTTGCCGAACTGATTCGCCGATGCCTGGCGTTGTTCGGCGCTGCGTTGTTTGTAGCTGCCCATCGACAGCAAGCCGCAGCCGGCGATCAGCGACAGCAGCAACACCTCGACACCGATGATGCGATAGCCATCTGTTTGCCGAACCCGGCAATGAGCAAGTCGCTGAACAGAAATACGGAACCAAACAGGAACCAGAACAGCGCAGTAGTGAGGCGTTTCGGATTGCCCTTGTCGCGCAGTGTCATGCCGACCAAGAGCATGACGATGATACCGATCAGATAGTAGATTTCATTGATGGTGATCAGGGTATTCATGCTGTCACCTCTTTTCCTTCGGATTTTTTCCATGCATCGACATCGCGCTGGATGCTGGCATCCAGACGCACCAGGCGAGCCATGTGGATGAGGAGGGCGGCAATGGCAGTCGGAATTGCCCACAGGCCAAGATGCAGCGGTTCGATATTCTGGATGCCGTTTTCCTTGAGGAAGGCATCCATCAGCAGCACCGCACCGAAGGCGATGAAAATGTCTTCGCCAAAGAACACAGCGATGTTATCGCAGGCCGCCGAATGCGCGCGCAATTTGTCGCGGATATGTTTCGGCAGGTCGCCGTGGCGTGCTGCCGCTGCGCCTTCCACCATCGGCGCCAGCAGCGGCCGCACGGTTTGCGCTTGGCCGCCGATATAGGTCAGGCCAAGTGCGCCCAGACCTTGGCGCAGCACGAAATACAACATCAGGATGCGCGCAGAAGTGGCGCTTGCCATGCTGGAAATCCAGTCCTGTGCGCGCTCTTTCAGACCGTAGCTTTCAAGCAGCCCGATCACCGGCAGGATCAATACATAAACAGCGAGCGAGCGGCTGTTCATGAATTTTTCGCCAAAGGTTTCGAGCAGCGTGCCGAGATCCATGCCGACTGACAAACCGGTCGCCAGACCGGCTACCGACACCACCAGCAAGGGGTTGAATTTAAGCGCAAAACCGGCCACCACGATGGGTATGCCGATGAGAGGCAGCAGTCCTGAAACGTCCATTGATATCTCCTAGGGTTGATGACGGTCGCTGGCGCGTCGTCGATTTTTCACTTCTTGGTGTAATCGATTAGCCCAGCAACGGGAACAAGGCGTCGCTATCGGTCATCTGCGGCGCGCGGATGGCGATGCCTTGCTGGTTCAGTTCGGCATGGATGCGGCGCGCAAATGCCAGCGCGTGCGCACCATCGCCGTGCAGGCAGACGGTATCCGCCTTGAGCGGCACCCAGCTGCCGTCGATGGCGTGCACCTTGCCTTCGCGGATCATATGCATGGTTTGTGCCAGTGCTTGTTCTTCGTCTTCGATCAGGGCGCCGGGTGTGCCGCGCTTGACCAGACTGCCATCGGGGTTGTAGCCACGGTCGGCGAACACTTCTTCGATGGCGGTCAGGCCGCCGCGCTGGGCGGCCGAGATCAGTTCGCTACCGGCCAGGCCGAACAGCGTCAGCGTCGGATCGATATCGTAGATGGCGGCGACGATGGTGTCGGCCAGGGCGGCATCGCGCGCCGCCATGTTGTACAGCGCGCCGTGCGGTTTGACGTGTGCCAGCTGTGCGCCATTGGCGGCGGCGATCGCCGCCAGTGCACCGATCTGGTACTGCACGCCGCTGTAGATTTCGTTGGGCGGCAGCTGCATTTCGGTGCGGCCGAAATTGTCCCGGTCGGGGAAGCTCGGATGGGCGCCGATGGCGACGCCCTGATCGACCGCCCAGGCCACGCATTGCTGCATCATCAGCGCGCTGCCGGCGTGCCAGCCGCAGGCGATATTGGCGGAGCTGACCAGCGCCAGCAACGCTTCGTCGCTGCCGTCGCTTTGTTCGCCGAGGTCAGCGTTCAGGTCGACGCTTAACTGCGGGTGTTTTTTTGGGATATCTTTCTTAGGCATCATGTGCTCCTTACTTTCTTGCCGGACGCAACCAGTGCATCGCTGCCTCGATTTGTTGTAGATACAGGTTGTCACGGCGCAGCGCTTCACGTGCCTGGACAGCGTCGCATTCGACGAACTGCAGCGTGCGGTTGAAGCGCAGTTGCGCCAGCCTGGCCAGGTCGGCGCCGATGACCACGCCGATCTTCGGGTAGCCGCCGGTGGTTTGCGCATCGGCCATCAGCACGATCGGCTGGCCGGCCGGCGGCACCTGGATCACGCCCGGCAATACGCCGTGCGACAGCAGGTCGTTACCCTTCTTGATTTTCAGTTCGGGGCCGCTCAGGCGGAAACCCATGCGATTGCTTTGCGGCGTCAGGGTCCAGGTCTCGTTCCAGAACGCCCGATGCGCCGCTACCGTGAACGAATCGTATTCGGGGCCGGGGATCACGCGGATCGGCATCGGCTCGCTGTCGTCGGCCTCATACCAGGACGGTGCACGCACACCGAATGACGGAGCGGCATGTACAGCTGCGTCGGGAACGTTCAACTCGCCTACGGACAGGCTGTCGCCCTCTGTCAGTGTGCGCCCGGCGTGGCCGCCGAAGCCAGCTTGCAGATCGGTCGAACGTGAGCCTAGCTGCAGCGCCGAATTGAAGCCGCCGGCGACGGCCAGATAGCTGCGCATGCCATGTAGCGCGGCGTTCAGCCGTAAGGTCTGGCCGTTGCGCGCCTGCACGCTCCACCATCGCGACAGTGGCCGCTCGTCCAATGTTGCGCCGAAATCAGCACCGCCCAATGCAATGCGGCAATCCGAGGTGAAACGCAGTTCGCAAGGGCCGAGCGTGAATTCGATGGCCGCGGCCTCGGGCGGATTACCGACCAGCATATTGGCGATCGATAAGGCCGTACGGTCGAGGGCGCCGGATTGGCAGATGCCGAGATGACGGAAATGACTGCGGCCGATGTCCTGGACCGAATTGAGGCGGCCGGCGCGGATGATCTTGATCACAGGATCACCTCGCTGGCGACGAAGCGCACACGGTCGCCGGGTTGCAGCAGGGTGGGCGGATTTTCATTCGGATCGAACAGTTGCAATGCGCTATGGCCGATCAATTGCCAGCCGCCGGGCGAGGCCGCCGGATAAATTCCGGTCTGGCTGCCGCCTATGCCGACCGATCCGGCAGGCACGATCACGCGCGGCTCGCTGCGGCGCGGTGTCGCCAGCTTTGGATCAAGTCCCCCCAGATACGGGAAGCCAGGCTGGAAACCGATGAAATAGACGATGTATTCGGTCGCTGTATGACGCTTGACGATTTCAGCCGGCGCCAAGCCGGTATGGCGCGCCACTTCTTCCAGGTCGGGGCCGCTGTCGCCGCCGTAGACCACCGGAATGTCGATTTTGCGGCCGGTCTTCTGGCTGACTGCAGCAGTGTCCCAGGCCTCCTGGAGGCGTTCTTCCAGTTGCTGAGGATCGGCTGCCAGCGGGTCGAACAGGATGGTCAGGTTGTTCATGCCGGGCACGATATCTCGGACATGCGGCCATTGTGCCGCCTGAGCTGCGATGGCCCATAGCCGCTGCTGGTGTTCCAGGGTCGCGCTGGACCCTGTATTCAATATCAAGGCGCTTTCACCAAGTGCTTGTATGACGGGCTGGGTCATTGCGGCCGGGTTCCTTCTGCACTGAGGTGCCTGAGAGAATCATCTTGTTGCGGACGGCGCAAATGCCGCTGTTGCGCGACTGATTGCCGTATCCTCAACACTTCTTTATTGGATCGCTGATAGCTTGGAACAGCTTGCAATATCATCTAACAAAAATAAAATGTCAATAATTTGTACATAAATAGTTTATATTGTTGTTGAAATCACGGCGCTCCAGCTACCGGGATTTCATCGATTCCGGGTATAACTGGTTGTATGATTTGGTTTTCTTGGCGTTGAGGACATGTATGAACGGTGCCGCCCCTAAAATCCTTTCTTCCGCACACCTGGCTTCGGAAAGCAGTGTCGAGTTGTCGGAACTGGAATACGCATTGATTATTGCAGGCAATGCCTTCAATCGCTGGATGACGCGCTGCATGTCGGCCGCCGGAGTCAAGGACATGACGCCGGTCGAGGTTTCATTGCTGCACCATGTTTGCCACCGCGAACGCAAAAAAAGCCTTGCCGATATCTGCTTCGTGCTCAACATCGAGGACACCCATATCGCCAGCTACGCACTCAAGAAACTGGTGAAAGCCGGTTACATCAAAAGCGAGAAGGTCGGCAAGGAAGCCTATTTTTCAGCTACCCCCGGCGGTTACGCGCTTTGCCTTAAATATCGCGAAGTGCGCGAGGAGTGCCTGATCACCGTGCTCTCCGATACCGGCCTGTCGAACCAGGCGCTGGGCGATGCCGCCAAGCTGTTGCGCACCGCATCCGGCTTGTATGACACGGCCTCGCGCGGCGCCACTTCAAGATAGCGTTTTCATTTTAGACGGGCAATAAAAAGGCGCTTGAAGCGCCTTTTTCATTATGCTGCGAGTGCCTTGTCGAGTAGCGCATGCAATTCCGCGAACTTGGGTTCGCCGACATAGCGCTTGATGATGTTGCCTTGCTTGTCGATCACGAAAGTGGTCGGCGTCAACTTGACGTCGCCGAATGAGTTGGCCAGCTTGCCCTGCAAATCCAGCGCGACCTGGAACGGCAAGCCACGGGTTTCCACGAAGTTCGTCACATAGTTGGGCTGGTCGTAACTCATGGCTACTGCCACATAGTCGAGGCCCTTGTCTTTGTACATGTTGTAGGTCTGGACCATCTGCGGCATTTCGGCCACGCAGGTGGTGCAGCTGGTGGCCCAGAAGTTCACCATCACCACCTTGCCGCGCATGCTCTTCAGCGATACCTGCTCACCCTTGAGGTTGGTGAACGTGACGTCAGGCGCAACATCCTTTTTCGACATCGACATGTAGCCAGCCGAGGCCACAGCAATCACCGCGACAGCGGCCACGGCTTTGATCCAGTGCCGTTTGCCGGCGGATTGTTCAACTTGAGGTTGCATGGCGGAAATCCCAACATGGGCAAAGCCCGAAAGATCCCATTATAGTCACCGGCGCAAATCTTTGTCGAAGTCGTCGTTTAGTTATCGAATTGCCACGGATAAGCGTGATAAGTAGCGGCAACCGCCGGCGGAATCGGCGCTTCGATACCGGCGCAGATGGCGCGCAAGATGTCGGCACTGGCGATATCCAATTGGCCGCCATCGGCACTGCCATTATCGGCGACGGCCAGCAACGCCTTCACCAATTGCGGCTTGGCCAGCGGTGCCAGGCGGTTGGCGTTGTCCAGCGCCTGGCGCACGCGCGGAAAGCTGAGGCCCGCGCCATCGCAATAATCCTTGGCAGCGATATCGAGCTCGGGGCATAGCTGGGCGCTACGCAGGAAGGCCGCGATGCGCGCTTCACCTGCGTTAGCGGAGGTAGATGGCACGCAGACGTGCGCGACCAGCGATAGCAGCACGGCGATGTCGCTCTTCAGCTCGGCGAGGCGATTGAACTTTATCTGCACCAGGCGTCCGGCGCGTGGCCGCAGGCGGCGCGCCAGGATGGTTTGCAGCACGAACTCGGCGAGCGTGATGCGGTTGTCGGCGGCAATCAGTTGATCGACAATCGCCAGCAATTTGTCGCGTTCGGGCTGCTTTAGCTGGCGCAGCGCCGGCATCGCCAGATCCACCAACGGCAGCCTCGCGCTCAGCGGCAACTGTGCGATTGATTCGGCCAGGTAGGTAGTCAGCGCGGCCTGCTGTTCTGCTTCTTTTTTGAGCACTGCCAATTGTTGATCGCGTTCCGTATCACTCCCCAGCAGTAGCGCGTAGATTACTGCGCAAGCCGCTACAGGATCACGCACGGCGCCGTCCAATTGCGGCGTCAACGGAGATTTCGTGCCGCTGCTATTTCCGAATTCAAGCGATGGCGTTGGCGTGCCGGTTGTCGTCGGCGTCTGGATTGCCACCGCGTCTCCAGCAGCAGCAAAACCTGCGGCGCTAAAGGGCAAGTCGGCCAGGCGTTCGCTGTGCTCGGCATACGGCACCGCCAACTCTGGCGCTTCAAGCGGTCCCATGCTTCTGCCGTAGATGCGCCGCAGGCGCTCTGTGAGCGGCGGGTGAGTGGCAAACCAGCCGTCCAGAAGGTTAGGGCGGGCACTGCCGAGGAACAGGTGTGACAGTTGCTCGGCATTTGCATGATTGATTTGCGAACCGATTTTCTTGCCGTCGGTCAGGCCGCCGATCTTGCGTAACGCACCGCCGATACCGTCCGGATTACGCGTGAACTGCACTGCGCTGGCATCGGCCAGGAACTCGCGCTGGCGCGATACGGCGGATTTGATCAGACGACCGAAGAAGATGCCGATATACCCGACCACGAACAACACCAGGCCAGTGACGATCAATACCAGATGCCATGGCGGCCCCTTGTCGTTGCGGTCGCGGACATCCCAGAAGCTGCTGCCAAAATTCATCAGTTGCTGACCGAAACCGGCGATCATCTGGATTCCGAACAGGACGCCGATCAGATGCACGTTGAGACGCATGTCGCCGTTCAGGATGTGGCTGAACTCGTGGCCGACCACGCCTTGCAATTCATCACGCGTCAACCGGTTGAGCGTGCCGCGCGTGACTGCAACCACCGCCTCATTCGGATTGTAGCCGGCAGCAAAGGCATTGATCGCATCCTCTTGTTCAAGCAGATAAACCTTGGGGCAGGCGATGCCAGAAGCGAGCGCCATTTCTTCGACCACGTTCAGCAAGCGCCGCTCCTGCAGGTCACGCGTGGCCGGCGAGACCAGGCGGCCGCCAGCCATTTGCGCAACGGCGTCACCGCCGTCGCGCAAGTTGAACGTCTGGATCAGCGTACCGCCGCCGATCAGCAGCAGCGTGATCAGTGTGTTGGTTTCAAAGAAGCCCTTTGGATAGTTGCGCATGAAGCCGTGATGCGCACCGAATTTGAAAGTCCATACCAGCGCCATCGCCAGGTTGACAGCCACTACGATCGCAATCACCGCCAGCGCGAACAGGAACACCAGTTTCCTGGTTTCTTGCCGCGCCTGGTGCTGTTGTTCAAAGAAAGTCATGCTCGCAGCTCAGTCAAGAGAGGTCGGGATGCCAGATGCAAGGCAGCCGGCATCGCGCCGGCTGCGTCGGACCAGCTCAGAATGTGACTTTGACTGCCTTGCGTTCTTCCGGCGCCTCGGTGGCTTGCAGCAGTTCAGCTGGCTTGAATGAAAACATGTTGGCGAAAATCGAACCAGGGAATTGTTCGATGGCCGTGTTGTATTCCATCACACTGTCGTTGTACGCCTGGCGCGAAAAGCCGATTTTGTTTTCGGTGCCCGTCAGCTCTTCGGTGAGCTGCATCATGTTCTGGTTAGCCTTCAGGTCAGGATAGGCTTCAGACAGCGCAAACAATTTTCCCAGGCTGGAGCTGAGCGCGCCTTCGCTGGTGACCATCTGCTGGACTGCGGCCGCATCGGTGGCGTTGCCTGCCACCTTGGCGTTTGCCGTGACGGCCTGGTTACGCGCGGAGATCACCGCTTCGAGCGTTTCGCGCTCGTGTTTCATGTAGCCCTTGGCGGTTTCTACCAGGTTCGGGATCAGGTCGTAACGGCGTTTCAGCTGCACATCAATCTGAGCGAACGCGTTCTTGAAGCGATTCCGAAAACTCACCAGGCGGTTATAGATACCCACCATCCACACCACGATGGCAAGCACGATTGCCAGAAAAATGATGAAGCCGATCATTGTTTTCCCCAAAAAAAAGCCGCTGGACAAATTATCCAGCGGCAACGTTATATGACAAGAAGCCGAAAAGCAAGTGAACCGCCTGTTCTCCCGCTTCTTGCAATATGTGTGGGGCTTATTTGGCGCTTTCGCGTGGTGCGGACGACATTTGCGTCAACTCATCCTCGGTGATGTATTCAAACACCTTGACCACCTTTTGCACGCCGCTGACGCCGGCAGCGATTTCCGCCGCACGCTTGCCTTCGCGCTCAGTAACCCGGCCCATCAGGTAGACATTGCCACGTTCGGTGACGACCTTGATCGAATTGCCAAATACATCCTTGGCATCAACCAGCGAGGCGATGACCTTGCTGGTGATGAAGGTATCGTTGGAACGCGACGAGAATGACGATGGCGCACCGATTGCCAGTTCGTTGTCGACCGCATGGACGTTTTCAATGCCCTGCACCTCACGTTCGGCGGCGGCCTTGGCGGCATCGTCACGTACTTCGCCGGTCAGCAATACCTTGCGATTGAAGCTGGTGATGTTGACATGGCCATCCTGGCCGACGACGCCGGGAACTCGCGTTTCGGCCTTGACCATGATCGCCTTGTCCTCGGTTTGCGCACCCAGCGTGCGCCGGTCCGTCACTGCAAAACCGCCGGCGACGGCGCCGCCAAGCGCCAATGCGACGCAACCCTGCAAGCCCAGCACCACCGTTCCGCACAGTGCCACTGCGGCCAATGGACGTTGCCATTTGCTCCAACTTCCCCGATCAATCATTCGCATCTCCTCCAAATAAAGCGACATCGATGCCGTCGCATAAGCAGTGTATCGTCAACAGATGGACTTCCTGGATGCGCGCTGTGCGGTCGTGCGGCACGCAAATATGGACATCCGCCTCAGTCAGTTTCTTGCCGATGGCGCCGCCGCCTTTGCCGGTCAGTGCAACCACGCGCATTTCACGTTCCAGCGCAACGTCGATCGCCGCCAGGATGTTCGCCGAATTACCCGAAGTGGAAAACGCCAGCAACACATCGCCAGCCTGTCCGAACGCCTGCACCTGCTTCGAAAAGATTTCGTTGAAGCTGTAATCGTTACCGACCGCAGTGATGATCGAGGTGTCGGTGCTGAGCGCCAGGGCAGGCAACGGCAGCCGCTCCCGTTCAAAGCGTCCAACCAGTTCCGCTGCAAAATGCTGGCAGTCGGCAGCAGAACCGCCGTTGCCGCAAGCAAGAATCTTGTTGCCATTGGACAGCGCGGAGAACATAAGTTCAACCGCATTGGAAATCGGTCCGGCCAGGACCTCCGCTGCGCGGGCCTTGAGTTCGGCGCTTTCGTTGAAGTGCGCCAGGATGCGTTGATTTATCATGATGTCGGTTTGGATGGTGATAGATGCTGCCGAAAGTGCGTGGACGCCAGGAGATGGCTCTGCCGCGCGATATGTTCAGAATTGCTCTCTGGTTAATATGGTGCCGCCGTTTGTCATTGCATCGGTTGCCATGGCCCGATTATAGCTGGCGCAGCAGCTTTACCAGCAGAAGCGTGAGCGAGGATCAGGTGTCGAACGCGTTTTTGATCCATTCGATGCGTTCGCCGTCGATGGCCAGCACGTCAAGGCGGCAGGCCGGGGGCTTGGGATAGCGTTGCAGGAAAAGCTGGGCGGCGATGATCAGTTTGGCTTGTTTGCTGCGCGTGACGCTGGCTGCGGCACCACCATAGCGGCTGCTGCTGCGTTGCCTGACTTCGACAAATACCAGCTGATGGGATGGCCCCGGTTCGCTCAGGATCAAGTCGATTTCACCGCCTTTGCAGCGGAAATTGCGTTCGACCAGTTGTAATCCGCGTTGCTGCAGGTATGCCAACGCCATGTCTTCCGCCGCCTGGCCGCGCTGAATCGAGCGGCCAGGCAGAATTGTCCTGAGGATACTCATGACGGCGCTTGCATGAGGCGGCGGAGCGGCATGCTCAGTGTGCGTACAGCGGCGTGACGACGCCGTTCTGGTACACCGCCTCCGGCTCGGCACGCTCAAAGCTTGGCGCATTGATGCCAACGCCGAAACTGACATTGAGCCTGCCGGTGACGCCGTCGATTTGGAACACGCTGTTGCGCGCGGCCACTTCGCGCGCAATGCGAAACGCGTCGATGCCGAGCGCGTACAAGCGGTCCAGGTCAGCGTTGGGTTGCTGTTCGGCGCCATCGGTCCGACGCGGATAGACCATCACGGCCGGATGATCAGGCTGCACCTGCCAAGGGATGTCCAACAGCCGCACGCCGTCCAATTCAGGAATCTGGTGTTCAGGATTGATGTCGCCAAGCGCCATGGGGTTCAATTGCGAAATGCCGTAGATTGGTGTCTCGGCGCCGACCGCATTACGTATCTGCCTAGTCTGGTCGGCATTGAGGGCGGCAAACAGCAGGCGTGGTTTTTCATTCTGGATACGCTGCTGCAATTGCGTCAGGGCGCCGGGGTTGAGCACGCCGTCGGCCATGCTGAACGTCATCAGGTCCGCACGCAGGCCGCTGCCTTGCAATTGTTGCGTGAAAGCGCTGGCGACGCGCTTTTGCCAGGCGGCGCTGGTGCTCAGCACGAACACCTTGCCGGGGGCGAGTTCGGCGCCCACCCAGCTGGCGACCTGGCGCGCTTCGGCTTCGATCGACAGGCCGATCGGCAGCAATTGCGCCGGCAACGCCTGGTCCTTGTCGGCAGAGAGATCCGGCTGGGTCAACGCAATCGTCGGTTTTGTCACCTGACCGTTCTGCACGATGGCCGTGATGCCGGTGCGCGATAGTGGGCCGATCAGGATGTCGTATTTTTTGCTGGCCGCGGCATAAGTCGCCAGCATGTCGGCGGGGGTGTCGGCAGATTCGATCACGGTCACCGCCAAGTCGCTCTTGTCGCGTTCATAGGCATTCAGGAAGCCGGCGCGCACCGCGTCGGCAGCCGCGCCCAACGGGCCGGAGCGCAGTGGCAGCAGCAAGGCGATGCTGGCCAGCGGAATCGTGTTGCCGCTGGGATCGGGGCTGGCCGATTCGACGATGGTTGTGTTTGCCAGCGCGGGCGGGCACAATCCGTTCAACAGGATCCCTGCCACCAATGTCAGCTTGGCCCATTTATATAACATGCATAACTCCCCATGACTCATCAATCTGCAAGCACCCTCGTCACTTCGTCAATCCTGGATGAGGTGGCGCAGCAGGCGTATCCCGCGTCAACATTATATGTGCTGGCTACGCCTATCGGGAATGTGTGCGATATCAGCCTGCGCGCACTGCACGTATTGTCGATGGTCGATGCGGTGGCCTGTGAAGATACCCGGAATACGGCACATTTGCTGAGTCGCTATGGCTTATCCAAGACTTTGCTGGCGGCGCACGAACATAACGAGCGCGAAGCCGCCGACAAGATCGTCGCCCGCCTGCAAGCCGGCGAGCGCGTCGCACTGGTATCCGATGCCGGCACGCCTGCCGTGTCCGATCCGGGCGCGCGGATTGTCGATGCGGTGCTGCGTGCCGGCTTGCGTGCATTGCCGTTGCCGGGGCCATCGGCCGCCGTTACCGCGCTGTCGGTCAGCGGCCTGGTTAACGACCAATTCCAGTTTGTCGGCTTCCTGCCGAGCAAGGGGCGTCAGCGCGAAATTGTGTTGAATGGCCTGGTTGGCGCCAGCGCCACGCTGGTGTTGTATGAAGCGCCGCACCGTATCATCGAGACCGTCGACGCGCTGCTGCAGGCATTCGGCCCGGAGCGCCAGGTAGTACTGGCGCGCGAACTTACCAAGTTGTTTGAAAGCGTGCATCGCTGCGCACTGGGCGATGCTCCTGCATGGCTGGCGGCTGACGCCAATCGGCAAAAGGGCGAATTTGTGCTGTTGGTTGAGGCGGCGCCGGTCGCGCTCGACGATAGTGCGGAAGGAGAACGTGTATTGAAGATTCTGCTGGCTGAATTGTCGATCAAGCAAGCTTCTGCATTGGCGGCGCAAATTACCGGGCAAAAGAAAAATGCGCTTTACGAAAGGGCTCTCGCGTTGAAAAACGAGTAGGTTTTGACGGGCAGGCCGAATGAGAATATTTTGTTATTAATTTTTCGTCATTAATCAGATTTGTCTTATGCAAATTGGCCTATCCGGGAAATCAGATAAGCACAAATTCAGCAATACGGCGATGTATTTTCACAACGGCATCGACATCGCAAATTAGTTTCCGATCAGGGTTCGATAGTAAAATCCGCCACCTTGTGCAATGCGTCAAAAAGATTTTAAAAAAGCAACAATGAGAAGTAAGTGGTCCATGCGTTCCCGGACGCAGGACTTGCCCTTACCAACAAGATGAGAGAAACCATGAGCAATACGCAAACCAGCGGTAACAGCGCCGGATTCAAGTCATCCCGTCTGCACATTATCACGCTGGCCGCACTGGGGATCGTGTTCGGCGATATCGGCACCAGTCCACTGTACTCGTTGAAAGAATGCTTCAGCACGGAACACGGGATCCCGTTCACACCCGACGGCGTGCTGGGGATTATCTCGATGCTGTTCTGGGCGATCACGATCGTCGTGTCGCTGAAATATGTATTGTTCGTGATGCGGGCCGACAATAACGGCGAAGGCGGCGTGCTGGCATTGATGGCGTTGTCGCTGCGCACCGCTCAGCATGGCTCACGGCGCGCCAAGACTCTGATGATGCTAGGCGTATTCGGCGCCTGCATGTTCTACGGCGACGTTGTGATTACGCCGGCCATCTCCGTGCTGTCGGCGGTGGAGGGGCTGGAAATTGCGACGCCGGGGCTTACCCGCTTCGTGTTGCCGCTATCGCTGATCATCCTGATTGGCCTGTTCCTGATCCAGAAGCACGGCACCACCGTGGTCGGCAAACTGTTCGGTCCGGTGATGTTCATCTGGTTCCTGTCGCTTGGCCTATTGGGTATCTTCAATGTGATCAAGGCGCCGCAAATCCTGGCCGCGATCAATCCCTACTATGCCTACGCGTTCATGCAGGCGCATGCGTTGCAGGCGTTCGTCGTGCTGGGTTCGGTGGTGCTGGTGCTGACCGGCGCGGAAGCCCTGTATGCTGACATGGGGCACTTTGGCATCCGTCCGATTCGTTTTGCCTGGTTGTACACCGTCATGCCTTGCCTGCTGTTGAATTATTTCGGCCAGGGCGCCAACCTGCTGGTTAATCCGAGCGCGATCCAGAACCCGTTCTATCTGATGGTGCCGGACGCGTTGCTGGTACCCATGGTGATCCTTGCGACCGCAGCCACCGTGATCGCATCGCAGGCCGTGATTTCCGGCGCGTTCTCGCTGACCAGCCAGGCCATCTTGCTGGGCTTCGTGCCGCGCATGCGCATCTTGCACACCTCTGAAGATGAACGCGGCCAGATCTATATCCCGATGATTAACTGGATGCTGCTGATACTAGTGGTGGCAGTAGTGCTGGCTTTCAAGAAATCCGACAATCTGGCTGCCGCGTATGGCGTCGCGGTGACCACCACCATGCTGATCACCACGGTGCTGGCGGCAGTGGTCATGCGCACCGTATGGAAATGGAATCCTTTCCTGGTGGCGCTGGTCATCAGCGCTTTCTTCGTTGTCGACTTTGCGTTTTTTGCGGCCAACCTGCTGAAGATTGTCGACGGCGGCTGGTTCCCGCTGCTGCTCGGTGGATTCGCTTTCTTCCTGTTGATGACCTGGTACGCCGGCCGCATGCTGTTGCGTGAACGCACCAAGGATGAAGGGATTCCGCTGGAGCCGTTCGTCGAAGGCCTGCTGGCCCATCCGCCGCACCGGGTCGAGGGCACTGCCGTATTCATGACTGGCAACGTCGATACGGTGCCGGTGGCGATGCTGCACAACCTGAAGCACAACCGTATCCTGCACAAGCGTGTGTTCTTCCTGAAGATCAGCATCTGGGACGTGCCTTTCGTTGAAGACAGCAAACGCCTTACCTTGCGTGAACTGGGCAAGGATGTGTATGTCCTACGTGCAGCCTTCGGCTTCAAGGAAGCGCCGGACGTGCAGACCGTGATGGCGCTGACCACAGCCCAGTTCGGCCTGGAGTTTGACGTGATGGACACGTCGTTCTTCCTGGCGCGCGACACTGTGATCCCGAGCAAGATTCCGGGCATGCAGTTGTGGCGCGAAAAGCTGTTTGCGTGGATGTATCAGAATGCCGCCAAACCGTCCGACTTTTTCCATATCCCGGTCAATCGGGTGGTTGAGCTGGGCACCAAAGTCGAAATTTAAGCGCTACACCCTTCAGCGGAAGCCGTCCTGGCTTCCGCTTCTACACAGGATCGGATGTCACGCTACGTGGCGCTCCGGTCCTGGTTTCCCCCGGGTTTGCCGAGCTGTACCTGGCAACGCCACAATTGATGTCCCGAAGCCAGGTATTTACTCTCGAACGGCGTGATTGGTGCTGCCGTTTCATATGGTTCGCAGCCGACATCGATGCCAGTCAACTGCGTCAGCGCACTGGCGCATTCCTCCACATAGATCTGCCAATTGCTGCGGCATTCGAGAATGCCGCCCAGCGCGACGATATCCGGAAACACAGGATGGCCGTGCCAGCGCCGACTCAGCTGGCCAATCTTTGGCCACGGATTCGGATAGAGCAGGTAATGGCGTGCCGGATAAATCCGTGCCGCCAATAACAGGCGCCAGTAATCCACCAGGTCGGCACGGATCCGGATGAAGTTTTGCGGTTGCGGCGTATTGCCGGACCACAGCGTATTGCGGCCAACCCGGTCCGCCGACTGGTCGACACCGATCACGAAATGATCCTGGTATTCGGCCGCCAGGTGCATGGTCGACAAGCCGACCCCGCAACCCGCGTCCAGGATCAATGGAGCACTGCCAGCAGCACGCCAGGCGGTGATGCTGGTGTCGAATGCAGCCTGGTTATAGCTGCTGACCGGTTTCTGGAATTTGTGTGCTGCGTGCTTGGCGACAGTTGCCGCGAGCTGGTCATGGACGCCGGTTTGCGCGCTGTGGATGGGACTGGAGTTGGCGAACATGAAACGTGAAGATGAGAGTTGGGCACGCTACAGGACGCCTGCCGACTATCTGCCGATCGGCGCGTTGCTGTGTGCCAGGTACGCCAGTTTAACCGTTGCAGAGGAGCGGACAAAACAAAAGCCGCCCCGCCCGCCTGCTTTTGCTGCAAGGCGGGTGGGAAACGGAGTTGATCTGGATGTGTCCGGCTTACTGTAAGGTTACGGGCTGGCTCATCATCGAGTCGTAATTGCCCAGAAAAGCATCAATATCTTCGATGCTCGGCTCTGTTGCGATCAGATCTTCGACCCCTTTACGGAAAAACTCTGCCAAGGCACCAGCAATAAAAATCTCGCGCTTGAACGATTTATCGACGATTTCATAGCCTCCGAAACGCAAAGCCTCACGTTGTTCATCGGCACCAAATTCGACGACGCTGTATTGGTCACTGTTATAAATCAGGTTCATATGCGCTCCCGGTAATTAAGACAGAAGGTAATGATCGAGTAAGCAGTTTTCAAGCCAGCTGGTGAAAATATTATTTTTTAGCTCCTTTTTCGATAGACATGTTTCTGTTGGGACAGACATATTTCACTGACAAAAGAATCGATGCATTTGTTTCACAATCGCTTCGTTACATAGTACGCCAGAGATCAAGTTTGTCACGTACTAAATATTGATGAACGCAATGCATTTTTACTAAAAATCTATTCAATATTTGCATATCGCCGAACGCTGCCAAGAAGCGTCCTCATCGGCAATACCTGGCTGTTGGAATCTACTCAATCCATTCAAACATGATGTGCTGATGCGATCCCGTGGTGATGGCAACATCGCGGGTTT
Source organism: Collimonas arenae (assembly GCF_001584165.1). Classification (NCBI taxonomy): domain Bacteria; kingdom Pseudomonadati; phylum Pseudomonadota; class Betaproteobacteria; order Burkholderiales; family Oxalobacteraceae; genus Collimonas; species Collimonas arenae. The sequence goes on along the minus strand of NZ_CP013233.1, from coordinate 4,472,154 downwards.
TCGATTGTCCATTCTTGATGGCTTCGATGCGATAGCGCCCGGGAGGCAACTGCGCCAGGAAGAACGGGCCCTTTGATACTGCATCGAGAACGGTCTGGCTGTGGGCGTCGCTGATTTTCACGTGGACGTCGGCAGTAAATTCATCTTTGGGTGTTGCCTTGACGACAAATTCAAGCTCCAGCGGATAATTTTTTGCTTCCCGCTGCATGGTGGCTGCTTCGTCTTCTCCGATGCCGCCGGACAGATAGCCGGCAGCTGCTGCGGCGGTGCGCGTGTCCTGCGCCTGTGCTGCATTGGCTCCGACAGCCGCCGTGGCAGTGATCAGCGCGGCTAGTGCAAAAAGAATCTGCTTGTTCATGATGCGTCCTCCAGAAAAGTGCAGGTCGGTACGGCAACGAATAAGCTGGGTTAGCTCACAACTACAGAATAGGAGAATAAAATTAAAACAAGCTTAAATTCGCTGGATTGTGCGAATTTTGCAATTTCCGTCGCGTAATGGCGACGTGATGTGATTTCCGGTGAAGCAGTTGCAACGGCTAGGTATCGCGCAGCGCCCGTCGATACTGTATCGCCTCCGCCACATGCGCCGCGGCAATGTTGTCCGCGCCGGCCAGATCGGCAATGGTGCGCGCTACTTTCAGCGCGCGATGATAGCCGCGCGCCGACCAGTGCAGATGTGTCATTGCGTTGCGCAGTATGTTTTCACCCGCGCTGTCAGGTTTGCAGAAACGGTCGATTTCAGCGGTCGACAAGGCCTGGTTCTGCTTGCCTTGGCGCGACAGCTGAATCGCGTGCACCTGTTCGACGCGAGCTGCGATCAGCGCCGACGATTCGCCATCGGCTTGCTGCAGCAATTGCTCGTGGGGCAGCGCCGGCACCTGGATCTGCATGTCGATGCGATCCAGCAGCGGCCCGGAGATTTTATTCTGATAGCGGGCGATGTTGTCCGGCGTACAGCGGCATTCCTTGGTTGCGTGGCCCTGATAGCCGCAGGGGCAGGGATTCATCGCTGCAATCAATTGAAAGCGAGCGGGAAAATCGGCCTGACGGGCAGCCCTTGAAATGGTGATGTGACCTGATTCGAGCGGTTCGCGCAACACCTCGAGGACACGACGATCGAACTCCGGCAGTTCATCAAGGAATAAAACGCCCCTATGCGCCAGCGAAATCTCGCCGGGGCGCGGTGGGCTACCACCGCTGACATTTCCTTCGTTAATCTGTACTGTAGTGACGTCAAAGTAATAATCTCATAACGATCAATGTTACTGATAAACAACGATATCGTTTACTGAGTTATATTTTCTATCGATCACGTGTACTGATTAAGATTCGCTATGCCAATACGCCAAATCCCGAAAAATTATCGTAACGTTACAGGTATTGCTACAAGTGTAAAAGCCGACGGATCGGCTGCATTCGAGTCTACTCTAGAGCGTGATTTCTTGATGGTGCTCGAGTTCGATTTGAACGTTCAGCAGTTTGAAGTACAGCCAGTTCAAATTGATTGGAGTGACTCCGAAGGACAGCCGCGACGCTATACGCCGGATGTTTTGGTGGAATATCGCCGTGATATCGTGCCCGCCAAGAATTTTCGCCCGATGCTTTGCGAGGTCAAGTACCGAGAAGATCTTCGAGAAGAATGGGCCGAAATACGTCCCAAATTAAAAGCTGGCTTTAAATATGCCAAACAGCATGGATGGCGATTCAAGATTTTTACTGAAGAGGAAATTCGAACGCCATATTTGGATAACGCTCGTTTTCTACTCACCTATATGCGTCAAGAACTGAACGAGGTTCATGCGGAGCTACTGCTGGGGCGCTTGTCGGAGATGCGTGAAGCTGACCCAAATAGTTTGGGTAGCGCAGTATTTCGTGACCGCTGGGCGCGTGCTGAGTTGCTGCCGGCACTTTGGCACCTTATAGCAAATCGGCGAATAGGTACGGATCTCGGTCTGCCATTGACAATGTTTTCGAGAATTTGGAGCAAGGATATCGTGCGATGAAAATACTGCAACCCGCCTTGCTTACGCTGCAGCAAGGAAGCATTGTTTATCATAAGGGCCATCAATACACCATTACGTACATCATGGACCTTGAGTCCATCTTGGGACGTGAAATAGAAAGTGGAGAGGTCACTCGTCTGCCAATTGCTGAGCTGTCCGGCAAACCGTCTGGAACGGCGCTGGCTAAGCGTCCGGATCTCAACGCAATTCCAGACGAGGACTGGCAGGTCGCCCAGCAGCGATTCGAAATAATACAGCCGCTGGTTAATATGCCGGAAAGAACGCGAACCGATGTCGAGAATCGTTCTGTCGAATTCGATCTGCATACCAATACGTTATATGGTTGGATCAAGCTGTATGAAGAGAGCGGCACATTAACTTCCTTAATGCCTCGTCAACGGAGTGACTTAGGTTCTACCAAGTTGCCGACTGAGCTTGAAATTATTATCAAATCAGTGATTGAGGAGGAATATCTTAGCAAACAACAAAAATCCATCCAAAAAGTGTGTGATGAAGTTCGTCGTCTCTGCACAAACGCTGGAATTACGCCGCCTCATTGTAATACTGTCCGCAACCGAATTGCTAAGTTGTCGGAAGAGCTTAAGCTATCGCGGCGGCGTGGCAGACGCGCCGCGGAAGAGCGCTTTGCGCCAATCGAAGGTAACTTCCCTAACGCGGATTGGCCGCTAGCGGTAGTGCAAATTGACCATACCAAACTGGACATCATTTTGGTCGATGACGTGTATCGGCAGCCACTCGACCGACCATGGATTACCCTTGCGATTGATGTGTTCAGCAGGATGGTATACGGCTTCTATATTTCATTTGATCCACCCGGAGCTCTCTCAACAGGCCTATGTCTTGCACAAGCGATTTTGTCCAAAGATAAATGGCTTGCTAAACATGGCATCGGAACTTCCTGGCCATGCTGGGGATTACCAAAGACTTTGCACATGGACAATGCCAAGGAGTTTCGTGGAGCCATGCTACAGCGGGCGTGCAGCGAATATGGTATTAACATCGAATGGCGCCCTGTGGCGAGACCACATTTTGGAGGGCACATTGAGCGGTTGCTGGGGACACTTCTTCGAGAGGTCCACACACTTCCAGGTTCGACGTTCTCGAATCCTAACGCGCGTGGAGAATATGATTCAGAGGGGAATGCCGCGCTGACGTTGGCAGAATTGGAAAAATGGTTAGCAACGTATATCACCGAGGTCTATCATCAACGTACGCACACTGGCATTGGCATGCCTCCTATTAGAAAATACGAGGAAGGAATTTTCGGGACAAAGAGCCGTCCAGGCATTGGCATGCCAGCTAAGATTCTTGACGAGGATCGGCTACGGCAGGATTTCATGCCATTTGAAGAGCGGACTGTTCAGGATTACGGCGTGGTAATTGATGAAATTCATTACTACCATGATGTGCTACGCCGCTGGATTAGCGCAACTATACCAGGCAAGGCGAAACTCAAGCGCAAGTTCATATTCAAACGAGATCCTCGCGATATCAGCACAATCTGGTTCTTCGATCCTGAGCTCAATATTTATTTCCCAATTCCCTACCGAGATACATCGCATCCACCAATTAGTATTTGGGAATTGCGGAAAATTCGTAAGCAATTGGAATTGGAAGGTAAGCAGGATATCAACGAGCGGTTGATTTTTGACGCTTACGAACGGATGCGCGAAATTGAGCTAGGTGCGAAAGCTGCAACTAAGCAGGTTAGGAAGGCGGTGCAACGCCGACCGAATGGACAAACCGATTTGTCTCCCAAAAATTCGCTTCTCCACTCATCTCAGATCCAAACTTCGACAAATGAATCGAAAGACGCTTCACAGCGGCGCGAGCCAATTGCGCCATTTGATGAGATGGAGGAGTATTGAACAATGAATAAAGTAGTAGATTATTCCCACCTTAACGAGAGTGCCGCTAAGTTGCTGGAACTTAGCGACGTTGAACGGATTAATCGTATCCGGTCATCGCGTTGGATTGGCTATCCAAAAGCCAAAGAGATTCTCGCGAAACTTGAAGATTTGCTCGTTTACCCAAAGATGCATCGCATGCCTAACTTGCTAATCATTGGTGATACCAACAATGGTAAAACAATGCTTGTGCAACGCTTCAATCAGCTTCATCCGTCATATGATGCTCCGGATGGCGATGCAATCATAGCGCCAGTAATGGTAGTGCAGGCACCTCCAGTACCTGATGAAAGCCGTTTTTATAGTGAAATTCTCGAGCAACTTTTCGCATCATTTCGACATAATGATCGAGTGGAAAAGAAGCAATACCAGGTGATCAAATTGCTGCGTTATATAAATTTGAAGGTCTTAGTAATCGACGAAATTCACTCGATACTGGCGGGTAATTTGAACAAGCAACGGACTTTCCTGAACGTAGTTAAGTACCTTGGTAACGAATTGCAAATCCCCATTGTGGGGGTCGGGACCAAAGATGCATTTCGTGCTATCCAGACCGACCCACAACTTGCCAATCGGTTCGAGCCTGTTGTTCTGCAACGCTGGTCATTCGATAATAATTTTCTGCGATTGTTAGTGAGTTTTGAGCGCATGTTGCCACTCCGAGAGCCATCTAACTTGCATGAAAGTGAGTTGGCAATGAAACTTCTGGCCGTGAGTGAAGGCTATATTGGCGAGCTTTCCAGGCTACTCGTACAGGCCGCCGTGCGGGCAGTAGAGACTGGCAAGGAAAAGATAGATGCCAAATTAGTCGATTCATTAGGTTGGGTGGCACCGTCAGAGAGAAAACGTCACGCCGATAAGGTATTGTGATGTTATCAGGAGGATTATTACCGGCGCACCCGAAGCCGCAATCCGACGAGCTCTTTAGTTCATGGTTGGCGAGAGTCGCAAGAGCAAATGGACAGAAACTGCATACTTTTTGCCGTATGGCATTCGGTGAAATATCTATTTGGAATCGTGATATAGATAAATCAGTAACGCCAAACATCCTTGCGGTGTTGGCTGGAGAAACCGGTACCAGTTACCAACGCGCACAGCAAACTTCACTTGCTTCATTTGAGGGGTACTTGTACGAGCAGCATAATCCCAGTGGTACAACACCATGGATCTTACCGGCAGGGGTATATCATCGTGTTCGTCGCCGCTACGGATTGCAATTTTGTCCGCAATGCCTAGCTAGTGATAACGAGCCATATTTTCGTCGATCCTGGCGCATCGCACTCTATACCGCATGTCCACTGCACGGATGCCGACTGTTAGATCGCTGTCCGGAATGCGGTGCGGTGGTGATGTTCCATCGACGCGATTTCCAGGATAAGGAAAATCCTGATCACGAGTCGCTTACAAGCTGTCATGCTTGTGGCTTCGATTTGATCTTTTCTCCACGAATCAACTCGGATGATTCGGTTGTACGTTTTCTTCAATCTGTTACGCAAATATTGTCCCAGGGATGGGGCGAGTTACCTCAATTTGGAGTTGTGTATTCGGTTTTGTATTTTGAAGGTATAAGACATTTGATGAAATTAGTGACGACAGATAAATACTGCTCACAGCGACTTAGGAATATTGGGTTGGTGACCGATCTCAGCAAAAATGTGAGAGGGCGAAGCATCGAATATTTGGATATTGACGCTCGTTATGAGGCGACACGAAGTGTGGCTGAGATGATTTTAGATTGGCCGATAATATTTATTAATGACTGCAAGAAAGCAAATCTTTACATGGCCTATCTAATGAAAGATTTTGAAAATGCGCCATGGTGGTATGCAGCGCCTGTGAAGTGGAACCTGATACACGCGAGTTATCGCCCCAACAAGAATGAAGTTGATAGCGTTGTTTCATGGCTGCAGAGTGAAAGTATACGAGTCAGTGCGCAACGAGTAAGTCGACTTCTTGGGGTTCGTGATTCAAAACTTGTTAAAAAAATAGTTGCTAAGGGAAATGGAAAAAAACAAACTGCATAATAATTAATCTGATGCACGTTTTGGATTTACACGCTGCACTGATCCAGTTTTGTATTTGGCATGGATCCCGGCGCATGCATGGAAAATGTGTGTGCGCTAGAAGTTTCAAGTGCGTGGCGGGCTTTTTGCCAAGAGCAAAAATGGGGCAAACGCAGATGCAATTTCACTTTCTGGCCCAAGGTCATACCAATCCAGATCTCAACAGATGCTGAGTGCAACTCGTTGACAGATAGCTGCTCTCAACGACAAGGCACCTAAGTTTTTTTGATCTCGGTTTGGCGGTGACAATAATTCGTCATCGGAGTTTTTTGACGTTTTTTATCATATCGATGGGCGCAACTCCGCATCAGCGAAGATATATTCGACAAGCTATCGACGGCCGCTCACTTAATGCCCCTCAGCGGTCAAGACGTCTCCCAGGGAGGCGCGTGCACTGGCTGGAAATGCAAACGTCACTTTGGCGCGCGCGCGCGACAACGGCTCAGGACGAATCAATGCATGTTTTCCTGTCTTGGTCGAATGAGTCCATTTTTGACGTTTCTCATCGTCCGTTCCAAGTCCGTCATCCATGTGTGCAAGATGAGATGCTGCCAGGCCGGTAGTTCCCGTCGGAACAGGCGCTCGCTCGGGGGCCGGCGGGCTCGGCCTAATTACCAGGGCGATAAACGGTGCGCCTTTGAAGCAGCGCGTAAAGGGCATCGGCTCAAATGATGCGATTCCCAGTGCCCACGATTCATACTCTCGATTGGGAGCAATCCACCGCAAGCCAACTTGAATCGATTCTCCAGATTCGCTTTGAAGCCATCCGGTGTCGACGCAACTCCAACGATCATGCCCGCCGAGTTTTCGTACGATCTCAACCGCCTCTTCGACAGTGCCTTCCGCGGGGAAGAGAAGTTGGATGGCTTCTGCGCCCGATTCCGCTGCGGCATCAATTATCCCGGTGACATGGTCTGCTTCCCATGGCCCAGCTACCACGGCTGAATACCATCGGACCGCTTCGGTGTCGCGAGCCAGGGCTACAGCAAAAAGGCAAGCAATTTGTCCTTGTGCATACCACTCAAAAAGGAGATCGCCCCAAAGGTGTCGTTCGTTTTCACGTACCGATGCAACGCTTTCCGCTCGCCCCGCCTCCACAGCCCATGTCGCCAAACTGTCGAATGACGGAAAAGATCGACTATCCGTATCGCTAATCGTTCTCGTGACATCGCGTTTTGCCCGGGTGTTTGTCTTCTTTGGTTTGTTCAATTAGCTCAGCCAGCTATCGTAGTCGCTGGGTAGCGCATCACTGACTTCTGGGTAAGGCTTGGGATTAAAATTTTGTGCCGTATCGTTCTTTAGCGATCGGCCTTTGGTCAAGAGAACATTTACTGCGCCGAAATTGAGTGCATCTTCCGTGCGGCCGGAGTCAGATAGCGATTTTGTCATTTGATGTTTGACTTGTGCGTACGTGTTGTCTTCTTTTTGCATTTTATTCTCCAAATGAGGAGTGACATGATGAGGAGTGCTACGAATTTCGGAAACACCGTCGATAAAGTTTGTGCTCACGTTGAACAGCTCACTTCCAAGCCAACGCGGTCTAGTCGACTGACTGCGGACGGAAACGGCTTTGCTTGAATAACCGGTACCCATCTCCTTCAACACACGAGGAAACACACGGCAATAGCCTGAGGGCACGCCGGCAATGCGTGCCAATTGCTTGTACTCGACCACTTGGCCAGATGGCATTGACGACAAGATCATTCTAATCCTGTCGCGCCAATCCAGAGACCAAGATGGCATTAACAATTCGAAATACCTGACCCGATCCCCAGGTCTAATTTCGCCTCCTCGCAAGACTCGCGAAAGCATGCCACGCTGGTTGCCAATTACCTTGGATAAGTCAGCCTTTTGAACATTAAGGTGCCCGCAGGCTTCGCACTGAAACATAAGCCACAACGCAACAGACGAGCCAATACACAACACGCCTCCGGATTTCAATCTCGAGACATCGGCATCTAGAAGTAGGTTCTCCCGAAGCGAGTTTGGGTTTAGATCAAACGATTCATATGCACTTGTACTTGCAAGGAGGACCTGGCGAGGCGACAACGGGTCGGCATGCATGTCGCCCTCGAGTCCGATACCACTTATAGCATTAACCTGCGGCAAGGATTGCGGTTCAACACTGCGCAAGCGGCGTATCTTGACGTCGCGTACTGTGCCTATGTCTTGATTGTAGCTTGCCGTCAACATTTACGTACTCTGAAGAGTGGCATAGCGTCTTTGGGCTGGAGTTAAGTAAAATGCAATATCTTCGAGCAATTTGTGGATTATAACAGCGAAGCAATGGGCAGATCTTTCGAAGTGTAACGTCGCTATGTCGCCTACCGTTTATAGGCGCAACTACCGCAGCCGCTGTGCTGCAATTCGTGAATTCATACTCAGTATAGAAATCCACAATGAAATCACAAGTACGGTCACTGAAGGCTCCCAATCCTCGCGAAAACGGTAGTCATTGCCCGGTTTTTAATGATTCTCAATGCCTCAGAGTCGATGAAAATAATCTTTCCAATTAATCAATAAAAGTATACAGTTTCCAATAGGCATGCCTTCCGCATGCCTCATCCATCCGTTTTTGATGCTATCAGCGAGCAACGCAGCTTGCTCCGACCGGTTGTAGCAAGCAAGCTCAGGATAGATTCATCATTAGGGAGCGGGAATGCATATCGAGATTGTTGAAATCGGAAACTTCAGAAAATTACTTGGAGTCCGTATTGGTCTATCTAAAGAAAAAACCATCTTTGTTGGTGCCAATAATAGTGGCAAGACCTCGGCAATGATAGCGTTACGGCACTTCTTAGTGGATCGGGAACGAGCAAAGTTTTCGCTTAATGACTTCACGCTTTCGCACTGGCCGACAATCGACGCGATGGGTAAAGCATGGGAAGCTGCAAAGGCCGCGGACGCAGAGCTTCCTGTGCCGGATTTGAGTCCTGTACTTCCGTATCTTGATGTTTGGTTGACCGTCGCAAAAACCGAGGCTCACTATGTTCAGAAACTTATTCCCACGCTTGATTGGGATGGAGGTCGTCTCGGAGTTCGTTTAAGATTTGAGCCTCGAGAGGGATTGCAGTTTCAGAAAGATTTCCTTGCTGCTCGCGAGGATGCCAAGGCCATTCAGGCCGTTGACGAACCTCAGCTCAATGACGATGGCGTGCCGGTTGCGAAATCGATCATGCTCTGGCCCAGAAGCTTGAGCGAGTTTCTCCAACGCCGGCTGGGAAAACTCTTTGTAGTCAAATCGTATATTCTCGATCCGACCAAACTAGTTGACCCGGAGTTCGGCGTTGCACATCCTCAAGTCATAGGAAGCGATGCGGAACCAATCGATGGGGAGCCCTTCAAGGGCCTCATCCGAATTGATGAGATTAGTGCTCAACGAGGCTTTGGACAGTCGGATGGAATAAAAGATTCGGAAGACGACAATGCAGCAGCAGGTGCGTCGGCAACTCGCAAAATGTCGGATCAATTACGGCGCTACTGGAACCGGCATCTAGACCCTTATGAAAATCCAGACGCTCGGGATTTACGGGCGCTAAAGGCGATCGAGGATGCGCAAAAAGCATTTGACGATCGCCTAAGAGAAGGATTCGCGCCAGCTCTCAAGGAGGTTGAAGGGCTCGGTTATCCAGGTGTGACAGATCCACGCCTAAACATTTCGACACGCCTCAGGCCAATTGACGGTCTGAATCATGAGGCCGCGGTCCAATATATGATTCAGATAGTCGATGGAGAAAATTCATTCGATCTGAACCTTCCGGAAGACTCCAACGGACTGGGATATCAGAACCTGATCTCTATGGTGTTCCGGCTGATGAGTTTTAGGGATGCGTGGATGCGTGTCGGCAAAGCGAGTTCGACGAAAACTGATATGCCAGGCGCACTTGTACCGCCCTTGCATCTCGTATTGATCGAGGAGCCAGAAGCTCACTTGCATACGCAGGTGCAACAGGTCTTCATTCGACAGGCCTACGATATTCTCAGAAAACACCCTGAGCTTGAAAAAAACGGATCTATCCTCTCCACTCAGATGGTTGTGAGCACACATTCGAGTCATGTCGCTCATGAATGCGAGTTCGATACACTGCGCTATTTTCGTCGCTTGCCTGCGAGTGTCCGCAGTGTACCGACATCGTGTGTCGTCAACCTAGGAAATGTGTTCGGAGCCGACCAAGACACAAGACGCTTCGTTACCAGATATCTGAATGTCACTCATTGCGACCTTTTCTTCGCGGATGCTGCAGTTTTGGTCGAAGGGCCTGCGGAGCGGATTCTAGTCCCCTTCTTTATGCGTAATCAACCTGACCTTCATGACCTGGCAGAATGCTATGTCACCTGGCTGGAAATCGGAGGGAGTCACGCTCACCGACTACGCCCATTGATCGAGCATCTCGGGCTAACGACGCTCGTAGTGACCGATCTTGACGCCATGACAGCAGAGAGGAAGACCATCGCTCCCCTGAGAGGTGCTGGTCAAAAATCACGCAATACCACGTTGGGTAGTTGGTGGCCCGGTAAGGACGATTTGGATGTACTTCTCGACGTCAAATCCGACGAAAAAATTAAAGTCTATGCCAACGAGCGCTTCGCGATTCGGGTTGCGTATCAATGTCCGATAGATATTGAATTCAACGGGAACAAGACTGAAGCAATTTCAAACACGCTTGAAGATGCGCTTGTCTTCCAGAATCTCGATTTTTTTGCGAAAACCAACGGTAACGGTCTATTCTCTCGCTTCAAGATCTCCATCGAAAAGAGTAAAACGGTCACCGAGCTTGGTAGCGCACTCTTTGAGGACCTGAAGGGTGGGGGCAAAGCGGAGTTTGCACTCGATCTGCTCGATATACAGGATCCGAACGCCTTACGTCCTCCGCTCTATATCAAGGAGGGCTTGCTATGGCTTGCAAGCCAGCTCAGGAAGCAACAGCAAGAGCTTGGCGTTGCTACGTCAACGTTAAATGGAGTACCAGAAGCGGAGGAAAAATGACCGCCGCACCATTGGCCGCGTCAAATACTGATCTAGATGATCACGTCGACAATGAGATTGCCGAATATATCAATCTAGATAAACCACGCAGCTTCTTCCTCTTTGCTGGAGCTGGGTCAGGGAAAACGAGATCTTTAGTCAAAGCGCTAAGCCACATCCGTAGTACACACGGACGCCAACTCGTATTTCGTGGGCAGAGGGTTGGTGTCATCACTTACACTAATGCAGCATGTGACGAGATCACGCGACGGATCGATTTCGATCCGTTGTTTTACGTGGCGACGATTCATCGCTTCGCATGGGAGCTAATTCAAGACTTTAGCTACGATATCAGAGAATGGTTGCGAACGAAGCTCGCCGCGGACATTGTCGAACTTCAGAAGGCAGAAGCAAAAGGTCGCGCAGGAACGCAAGCTTCAATTACGCGTCTTGCTCAGATTGACTCCAAAACGAGGCGCCGTCTGCAGCTCGATACGATCAAATCATTCGTTTACAGCCCGACCGGCGAGAACCGGGAGGCCAATTCTCTGAATCATTCAGAGGTCATAGAACTTTGCGCAGACTTTCTTTTGTCTAAGCCGTTAATGCAATGGATACTAGTAGGGCGGTTCCCATTTTTGCTAATCGATGAAAGCCAAGATACGAACAAGCGTCTAGTCGATGCGTTCTTCGCTACGGCCGTCAAACATCCAGAACGCTTCGCTCTTGGCCTGGTCGGAGACGTGATGCAACGCATCTATGCCGACGGCAAAGAGAAAATTGAGCAAGGTTTGCCAGAGTCATGGGCAAGGCCATCCAAAAAACTAAATCATCGATGCCCAAAACGCATTGTACGACTGATTAATCAGATTCGATCCGCTGTTGATGACCATGATCAGGAGTCCAGAAGCGATGCCATCGAAGGTTTTGTCCGACTCTTTATCCGACCTGCGAACACTCAAAATCGCCAGGCTGTCGAGAGCGCCATCCGTGCTCAGATGGCAGATATTACCGACGACGAACAATGGCGATCACTCGATGATTGCAAAATCCTTACGCTCGAACATCATATGGCTGCTACGCGGCTTGGCTTCGAAGGTATTTTGGAACCGCTGCTTGCTGTTGAGGCGTGGCGGACGAGTCTTCTCGATGGAAGCCTGCCTGCCACGCGGTTTTTTACACAGAATATCCTGCCATTAATCGAAGCTGAGCAACGTCGCGACAAGTTTGCTGTCGCGAGAATCGTGCGTTCCCGCTCACCATTATTGACTGTTGAAGCGCTAAAGGATTCCCCCGATCCGGGCGCACTCCTGCGCCGAGCACAAGATGCGGTCACCGCGCTAATGTCCCTATGGAAAAATGGCCTGCCTACCTGTGGTCAGATTCTCGACAGTGTTGCTGCGAGCGGGCTTTTCACTCTTCCCGAGGTCCTGAAAGCCATTGTCGCATTGCGATCTTCTCAAGGGAACCCGCAAACGGATGAGGCCGAGAAGGCGGATCCAGTTACGGAAGAAACTACCGCTCTATTGGGCTTTTTAGACGCCCCATTTGAGCAAGTCGGTACCTATAACACGTATGTTTCTGGCCAGGCTTCTTTCGACACCCATCAAGGCGTCAAAGGGCTGGAGTTTGATCGCGTCATGGTTCTCATGGACGATGCCGAGACACGAGGCTTCATGTTCAACTACGAGAAGCTTTTCGGTGCGAAAGCTCCCTCAAGTACCGACATTAAAAATGCTCAAGAGGGCAAGGAAACCGGGTTGGATCGGACTCGCCGGCTATTTTATGTGACATGCAGTCGTGCGGAGAAGAGCCTAGCGCTCGTGGTCTATACGGAAAATCCTGCAGCAATGAAAGCCCATGTTCTTGCTAGAAGTTGGTTCGCCGAAGACGAAATAGACGATGAATCTTGACGGCTTACCGAAATCCACTGGGACTACGCATCCGCGTAAGATGAATTTTAGAAATAGCCATTGCGTAAAATAAATTAAGCTCAATCTCCATGCCAGATCTCTCTCTCTCTCCCATCCTGAAAATTGCAGCTAGGTTGCTGGACCTTCATGACTCGCGTCGCAGCTCAGGTGAATCGGCCCAATATCAGAGCGAAGATAGACCAGGTCTGGGAGATGGTCGTTACTTCGCCATCGCTGAAGAAGTCCTACTCATCCTCCAAGAGCAGGGAACACGCTCAGGCGAGGAGTATTCGTCGCTGGCTTCCATTCAGCAGGCAGTCCAGGATCAAATTGAATGGGCGACCGATCTCGACATCGAATACGTTCTCAATGTTTTGTCGCGACCCACCGAACTCAAGCTGCTTCACAGTGAGGACGGTGCGCCGGCGCATATCATCGGTGACAAGGAGACAAACCTTGTGGAGAAAGCTGCTCATATCGTCGAATACCGACTCTCCAGAGTAGGCAAGACGGCTCTGGCAATTGCGTCTGACAACCTGGACATCACCTACATCGAAGGTGATGTCACCAAGCTGATCCGGGCCATTGAAGCGGGCCGCCTAACGTCGGCCTTGGGTTTTGTCGAACGATTGCTCCAACAAATGCGAACTGAACACTTGTCGCTGATCGCCCTGATAGAACAGGCGTCAGGTGGTCGCAGGTCCCGAACCGATGCGGTTTCCGATCTGGAGCTGCACCGGCAGACGATGAGCAGAGCAGTGGATCTGGTCGAAGTGGCGAGAGGCAAAGTTGACGAGATCATTCGTAGAGAGATTCCATTGACCGACGACGTACCGATTGGACTGATTAAAGCAAAGGTCAAGGAGCTCTCAGGCGGCATTGTTCGCTATGGGCGAGAACTTACGCACTTGGCTGAACTGTCCATGCGTAGTACCTCCTCGTCAGTTCAAGCTCCTTCCTTCATGGATCTGGCCAAGAAATGGGTAAAGACGCAGCCCACAAATTCGCAGTTGAACATAGTGCTGGCGGTCCTTGGCCCCGCATTCGTCGTCGGCGTTATTCCGATTGGAACCGACTTCGCTGGCATCATCAAGGCCAGATCGGCAAAGATCGCGGCACTACAGAACGTCGAACTAGAGGGATTTACGGCGCCCATCGAGGACCAGTTTCTCGAATGGTTGCTGATCAACCAATCCGCGCTTGATCAGCAGCTTAATAACGGCAGGTTGAACATTCTGGATGCTCTGAAGCAAGGCTTGGGTGAGCTCAATGGAGAGGCCGCTTTGAACTGCCTTGTCACGGCTTTGACTACGCCCGATGAATGGGTAAATACACACGTCGAGGGAAAATTCGGTCCCGAACTTGGGCGGTCCCAGGTTCCCGGCCTGGACGTGATGTTTTCAACGCTGGAACTAAAAAAACGGGCCGATAGCCCAGAGGATCAAACATGACGCCATATGAAATGGGACGGATTAGTTCCTTCCTAATCAAACACCGTAAACTGGAGGATCGTCAGGACAAGCGAGGGATGCAACGTGACGAGAAGGATTTGGCAGTCGTACTTCGTGAAGCATCCATGGAAAATATTCGAGATCTCGAGGAACTGATGAGCGGTCAGGGATTCGTGCTCGTTACCCTCAACAGCTTTGATGTTGCGGGCATTGGACAAGGCTCTCGAGTGTATATCCTGGCGCGCAAGTCAGACAATCTGTGTTCATTGCTTAGCACGAGTCAGCTGGTCGAGAAGATGGATGCCGCCAACGGCAGAGCCACCGCAGCCAAGATCTGGTTTACGCAAATATGGTTGGCGCACCTGGATTTGCTCTACACCCAACGCGACCGCGGTCCGCACGAACGTAACCAGTGGATTGACGCCACGTTCACTAAAGAGATGCTTGAACAAGCGGTGCGCGAACACATCAACGGCTTTGTACGTCGCCTCAACCCTAACGAGCTGATGCAGAGTGACGTGTACGAAGTGCTGACAGCGGAAAAAGGTACCGACATTGCCAGATACACCAAACGCTTCCTCGACCTGATGTGCGAATGCGGAATGCTCGATGAACGTGGCGATGGCGTCTACCGACAGTCCCTTCTCTCAGCAGTTGAGATGAAAGAGAACTACGACCGCACCCTGGCACCTTTGATGATAGATGCAGATATGTTGACCGAACGTGTTCGCCTAGCCACTCTCTCGGATGCACTACTCACTAAAACTGCAGAAGAAGAATCCAATGGAGGTACGCAATGGGCCTGATTTCACGCGTGGAGGTGACCAACTACCTTACCGAGGGCATCAATGTTCACCGACGCTCGGCTGACTGGAAGCCTATGCTCACGGGTATCACTCTGCGCATGGATAGTGGTAAATCCGCACTGGTGAATATCACGAACGGCGGGGGCAAGACATCATTGGTAGAAATACTACTGTTCCTACTCAGCCGCGACTCGCGTCTGCTCAAGAAAATCCGAGAGAAGGTAGCACCAAAGGGGCGGGGCTTCACCCACGCAAGAATCGAGTTCCGCGCGCCCCCCGAGGACAACTACTCCGCGCCCAGCCTATTGGAGATCGATTCCCTGAACCTACCTGGTGAGACGCATGTCGTCGGCGTGGTCCTCAACGACGACATCAACGACCCACCGATCTTATACTCCTACAGCGGGACACTGGAGGACTCACCCTGTTACATCTTCGATGGTAAAAGTCTTACCCCGGTCCCGGATGCCGAGTTCATTGCCAAAACAAAATCCCTGCGCGGCTGCAAATGGAACAAATTTACCAGCCGTCGCGAGTGGGAGGACCATATCCGTCTGTTCTTGCCTGTTGAGGTGATTCGGCGCAACGTGGTGTACCAGCTCAAGGGGTCTGACGACAAGAACGCCAGCTTCTTCGACTTCACTCCCAAAGGGGGCGAGTCTTATGACAGTGCCTTCTTCCGGTCAGTGATCGCCCCCGATTTGCTGAATAACTTACTAAGCACATTCTCTGACGAAGATGAAACAGCAGTGGAGGATACACTGCTCAAGAGCCTCTCGCGCATCGTGGATGCCGACAGAGAAATCGCCAGGAAGGGACAACACTTGGCCATCCGAGAGAGCGGCATCGCCAAGCTTGAACCCATTTTGGAGGTCGGCACAACAGCGGAGAACCTTAAAAGGCAGCGAGACACTACTTTGCGGGATCTGCGTAAGGACGTAGTTTTCCTTTGGCATTTTGGTCTTCAAGGTGAATCCACCACAATACCGGGCCTTCCTAGGAAACTACCCAAAATGGGAGATCAGGATCCGAGGATCCTTGTAGCCCTGAAGGGGATGGTAATCACGCGAGATGAGGGAATTCTTCTCCTGGACAAGACCTTGAGTGAGTTGTCCGGGGTAGATGTCGGCACTCTAAGCAAATACGCAGAAAGAAAGCAAATCCCTCTTCACTCAGTAAATCGCAAGCTATTGATTTTATGTGTCTTTTTGTGATTTCCGGATCTGGGTTCCAAGGCGGCGGACATATTAGAAAGGGTTACTCCAAAGATTCCGCACTTGCCATTCCCGATATCATTAGCAGTCTCTCAGGCTCGAGGACACCAGGTCTACGAGAGGTGCTCACATTGGCCTTCAGTATTGCCGAAGCGCAGATTGACACTAACCCCGGTTCTCACACCGTTCGCAGGCTACAGGCGCAATGCAGAGCACTCGCAGGGGAAGCAGAGGCTGCCTTGGAGCAGATTGAGACACTGAAAATAGCCATCGCGGGACTCGAGACCCAGATCAAGGACCGCCAGGACAATCAGGGAGCGTGGGACGATTTCATTAAAGTTGGCAACTTGCTGCCCAACGAACTGCGTGCAGAGCCTGCACAAACCAAGCTGTGGATCGATAAGGAGCTCCACACCCTCAAGCAGGAGATTGCCAAACGAAGCGAGCGACTGGGGGAACTTCGCGAGGCTTGGAGCAATTACCTCGCGGTCATGGAACAACACGGACTTCAGGGCATCGACGGTGTTCGTGAGCATCACGTTGCGCTCGTAACTCAACGAGACCGGATCAAGGCAGAGCGTACAAGGATTGATAAAGCACTTGATACAGCGAACGCCGCATTGCGTACAACACAGGCCGCAATCGGCCCCTTGACTAAGAAAGCTACTGACGCCATCAAATTGCTGGAGGAATTAAGCAAGTTCAAAGAGGGATTTGAGCAATTTCAAAAAATCTTCGGAAGTATTGACCCTAAGGCTGTCAATCCACTGGAAGACCTCCGGAGCGTAACCAAGATGCTTGCCGAAACACGGCTCGGTGTCAAACGAAACACCGATGAAGCCGATGACCTGCGGTCTTTGCAGAGCCAAGCCAGTACATTCAAGGCCATCTTTGGCGAAGATGCCGATCCATTGAAGTGCGACCCGCTCAATGATCAACGCATCTGGATTGAGCACGAATCGGCCGCTCGACAGTCCATGGCAGCGCTCAATGACAAGAAAGAAGCCATTGAGCAATTCGAAGACTTGCATCCAGGCACAACTCCCGTAGCCTGGATTGTTACTGCCGACCAGACACGGGATGAGCTTCTTAATGCAAAGAGCAAGCAAGAATCCCGCCACTACGATCTCAAAAAAGAAATCAAAGCCATCGAAGAGATGCGCTCCGTTGAAGACGGTGCGTTCGAGAAAGCGTGGGCAGTGCTCACCTCCGAGAGGTCGAAGGCGCAGCGGCTGCACGAAACCGTCCTATCTGCAGGTTACTCGCTTGAGCTACGCACCGACATCATGAGTGCTTTCTCAGGCATGCTATCGGCGCCAGTGTTCGACTCTATGCAGGAAATGCAGACTGCCGCTAACACTTTGCAGGCCGCAAACGCATCGGTGCCCCTTCTTCTCAAGAGTGCATTGCTGCAAGACATTCAGAACGGCGTCTCCAGGCATGGTGATATTCGGCTTTTTGGTTTTCTCGGCGGTAATTTTTCTCGCCGTGTACGCATCCTGTTAGACCTCGAATATGCTCGTACCGAATTGGATCGCCTCAATGTAGATCTGAGTCTCTGTGAAACGGAGCTGAAACGGATCAATGACCGCTTGCCCATTTTTCTGACCACCAACATAGACTACCAGCTCGCGTGCAAGGCAAGAGATGCTCTAGCCAGTAGCGCGCGTGAGAAGTATTTGGCCTATGAAATTCAAGCCAAGGCTGCTGGTAAAGAGCTGATCAAGATCGCTTATCGAGTGACGCAGCAGGCGTTAGATGTCTTGCGTTGCGCCAGATCCTTCATAGGCAGAGACGGAGCTGCCCGGTTGATCGGACTCGAAGAAGAACTCCCGTCCCTGAAAGCTGAAGTCCTTACACTGGAGTCGGCCGAAGAGGTCGCGAAAGCACGCGCTTCTCAGGAAAGTCTCAATGCGCGCGATGCGGCATCGAAGTATCTGGGAATGGGTGGTAGCTCTGCTTACCAGGATGCTTCAGAAGCAGTGAGTCAGAGCAACAAGGAACTCGAGATGGTCAAAGAGAAAGTGCATGAGGCGGGGGAACTGGTTGATGGCTTTATCGAACAGAGGAAAGTGGTCGAAACCGAAGCTGAAGAGTTCGAACGGGAACAAGGTGTGGCTGAAATTGATCGCCTTGCGCGAGCATTGGATCTGGCTGACGACGAAGACAATTTGAAGTTCATGATGAACTTCAAGAAAGTCGACGATGAGTTGTCGAGTAAGGAAACATCACTAACCAATGCCCTGGGCGTCAATTACACTCGGGCAGAATCTTTCAAGCTCAACCAGGGCAAGAACGATCTAGACCTGAACCTAGAAATTGCTAAAAAGAAGCAAGAGTCGCTCGAACAGCAAAATATCGTCAACCAAAGAAGCGCAACCATCAGCCGTCTGAAAGGGGCTGAGATTCCCACCTGGTCGCGTCTGGGAAAGGCCATTCATGATTTGGCCTACGAACTGGGTCACCGGGTTGCACAGACTGACAATGTTGCAGAGCAAGCCTTCGAGCTTGAGGAGGGTAAAGCCGTCCCCGAGACACATCCTGCTTACCCGCACACCGAAATGTTGCTGCGGGCTCTTCACAAACCAGACCTAGACGCGACGGGAAAGCTGATTGAGCAGATCGATGAAGTCACACAGCTAATCCAGGGGATCGCGATTAACGATGGGCTGAGCAATCACAAGCGAATCGATGGTGAATACAAGGTCGCGCTCAGCAACTACACCAAGTTGAATTCGGCATTTTGCGAAGAAGCTGAGAAGACTGTGGGCTCAAACGACGCAGCGTTCAATACTCTGGAAATCGAGGAAATCAGAAAGGCAACGCCCAGCACCATGCGCGTGCTAGCCGAGCTTTTTGGGCGCTTGCAGGATAGCCTCATCAAGGATCGTGACGAAGCACAAAGAGCAAAACGAGTTGCTGAAGAAACCAATGAAGACACTATCAGCCAACTCTCCAGACTCATTTCAAGTGCGGAAGACAACCTGAAGATTCTCAACAAGGTGATGCAGCGTTACCCCGGCGGGCGATTCTTTATTGAGACTCAAATCAATAAGGACGACGAAATCAAGGCCATTATTGATGATCTCAAGCTGGAAGTCGAGCGCGCTAACCGCGATGTAGACGCCCGCAGCAGGTCTCTTCGTCGTAACAACGACACCCAGATCAAAAGAATCTTGCGAGATAAGCTCATCGAGTGCGTTTTCACCAACACTGAGGTTGAATTTGTAAACGCGGGCATATGGTCTGGTAAGCAACGCCCCGTGTCCGAAAAACTGTCTACAGGACAGAAGATAGCACTGGAATTCATGTGGATCGTTCGCCAAGCTGAATATGAGATCGAACGAAGTCTAACGGAGCTCTCCAGCAAACAAGCTGCCAAGTCGCGCGCCAAAGCCAACCGAGTCATCCTGATCGACGGAATATTCAGCACCTTGTCTGATCGCAAGATTATCAAGGAGGCCCTCAATGGGCTTCGAGGCTTGGGCGGAAATTTTCAGATCATCGGCTTTCTGCACTCGCCCACATGGACCAATGATTACACTGTTTTTCCTGTTTACCATGTCGGCAAAAAGCTGACCAACGGCGCTGGCGATGGATTGGTCTCATTTAGGGAGACAGGGCGGCAAACAGGAACGGTGGGATTTTTCTCCACCATTACACAATCCTCAACACAGACGGCGTCCGCATGATGACCCCAACGCTGGAAGCAGAGCACTCACCTCTGGTGCTCAAGGAACTCCGGCGCATTGCCGGTGCCAGCTGCAGAGTGAGAGCCTCATCTGCCCTGCCCAAACTCGCTGCAAAGCTCGACATGCCCCGCCTTGCCATTGACGAAGCGATCCGTGACCTCTACCGAGCTAACCTTCTGCAATATCAGGCCGACGGTCGCGAGCTACCTGTCTCGGGGTACATCACCATCAGTCCGGAAACGTTCGTCGCTCAGGAACACTATACCAATTGGCTGGCAGCGCTTTCAGCGCTAGAGTTCGCTCCCGAAAAAATATCGATCTTGGCGCAATTATCTGATCACGTTGCAGACTTGCAGTTCGAAGATATGGCAATCCTGGCTAGCGGCTTAAAAAAACTCAGTCAGGCAGGTGATACGACCACCAACGACGCTGGCTTCAACGTTAGCGCAAAGCACCTGATGGGTGGCTCGAAGGTATTGAGCATCATGTCAAGACGCATGCTGCAAGCGATTAACCTGCCGACTCGTCTACACAACTCATCGCCAAAGTATGTGGTCTGCGCCGGCCCCAATTCTCCGACGGCAACACTGCTGATTGAGAACCCACGCGCTTTTGAAAACGCTGTCCAAAGCGGACTAGCAAGAGAGGTGGCACTCATCTGCTCTTTCGGCTTCGGCCTGTCTTACCTCGGCCAGGAGTGGCTGCACTCCAAGGACACTCCAGAATCAGATTGTCCTGTGATGATCGTACGCTGTGGAGAACCTCCTACCCTTGATCAGATGCTCAAAGCGTCGAACGTCTTCATGTGGGGGGATCTCGACGTGGCAGCATTCGACATATATATATCACTCAAGAGCGCTATTCCTCATCTGCGTCTGAGCAAGATTTATGAGGCAATGACGCCCATGCTGCGTAATCCACAAACGTCGCACCCCTATGCAAAGCTCTTTGAGAAAGACGGCCAAACTATAAGCCTCCGGAGAAGCGAGATGAAACAGGCTAAGTCACTTAATGAGGCGGCTTTGTCGCTCTGGCATTCTTGCCAGCACCGCGCCGTTGATCAAGAGGCTGTTGATGAATCAACGATCCTGGCTCTGGGAGCACTCCCCTATGGTAATCCCCCACCAATTGATCGTTTTTTTTAAAGTAAAATTCTCTAAACCGTGATGTCACAATGAAACATTGAAACGAGCTTTCGTGAAGGTGCGCGCGCAAAGTAGCACACACGAGCGTGAACCAATGAGGTCGCTGACCCATGATGTGACGTAGAGCGGTTAGCTGCCCTTTTTTCACCGTGAATAGCAGGAGCTGGTACAAAGTGTCGAGCTCTGGCGGGCGGCAACTCGCAGCTTCTCTTTTGGAAATAGAAAAACCGGCTTTCGCCGGCTTTTTCCTCCGCATCCTAGATGGTCAAGCCACGCCAGCATTGCGGATTAGTTGTTGCTCGTATTCTCTACAATTTCATCACTCAATGCAATGGCACTAACGATTGATGAAAAAGCTTAGCCACGGAAGATATTGAGAGGTTCTGTCATTAGAAAGTGCCGTTCAGTGAAATTCGAGTTCACCAATGAGTCGACAATCGTAGACACCTACCAGCTCAATGTTTTCCCCAGATCACGAATAATGCGAGTAATCTCAGGTGAATTTGGCTCTAACGTAGTCGTAGACTGCCGGCGTATTATGGTCGAGTTGTCGACTACAAGAGACAGGCGGTTAGAGGAAGTTAGAGTTTTTGTTGGCTCAGAGGAAACATC
This sequence comes from Collimonas arenae, assembly GCF_001584165.1. Lineage (NCBI taxonomy): Bacteria > Pseudomonadati > Pseudomonadota > Betaproteobacteria > Burkholderiales > Oxalobacteraceae > Collimonas > Collimonas arenae. The sequence continues at coordinate 4,450,361 of NZ_CP013233.1, read as the reverse complement.
TTGGCAGGACTGTTGGTTCTGAATTCTTGATTCAAAATCAAGCGCTAGTTGTTTCACGTCGTGACGATCGTTACTCATAGGTACCTCCGTCAAGTTCATGATGCCCTGCCAAATTTGAAAACCGCTAATTATACGACCAAATTTAAACGCGTTTAAATTTTAGCGTTTATTTTCAGGCGGGTGGAAAATCATCTGTAAATAGCGCAGCAATTTTCAATTCGAAAGTTCTATATGAATCAATATACTCGTTGATCATCTTGTCTGGGGGATTTTGTGCAGATGAGTCAAACGGTATAAATTTGCCATCATCATCCTTCCGCCCCCTCTCTCGCAGGAACAGTTCGGGAAATAATCTTGGGCCAACGCCAGAAAAGTGAATAAATTTCACTTTTTCAATTTTGCCTTGCGTCGCCTCGTCATGGTCGTGATCGAGCACAATGACGGAGTCATTGTGCGCTTCTGGGGCAAGGCTTTTCTCATATGGTTCGATGTAGTAAACTTTTTCTATCCCCGCAGCAATTATGTGTCGCGCGCAGTTGTGGCAGGGAAAGGTCGTGGCATAAAGGCTTGCGCCAACTGTTGATCCACCGCCGCCACGTGACAATGAGACGATCGCATCCATTTCGGCATGGACTGCTCGAGAAAATTCGATTAGATCGGGTATTCCTGACTGTGCAAAAACCAATTCAACTAGCTCATCAATTTTACTGTCAGCTACCTTTAACATTTTTTTGTCTGAAAAAATTGTCGGAAATTCCTTGGCAATCCCTTCCTTAATACGTTGCTTACGTAATTTTTTTTCAGCAGAATTTTCACAAATACGTCTATGCTGGAAACATCTGTCGTCAGTACCACTTTCGGTCGTATAGAGGCCTCCGCCATATTGCGGCACGTCATTCGTGCCTACTGCTATAACTCGGTTGGATTTGTCTGTAATCACAGCACCGACTTGTCGTGAGAGGCAACTGGACTTCAATGCTGTTGAGTGGGCAACATACATAGCGTGTTCATGTTTTGTCGGAGTGATGCCGTTGTGGCCATGAACTAAATTGAAAAATCTACTTGCCTGCTGCGGGATGAGCTCCACATTTCCAAGCGGATTGTGCATGAAATAGTCGGCCAACTTGAAAGATCTTTCCAGCTGCTGGCCAAATTTATCGGATTCTTTACGGTCTCTATTTATGATGGATTCGATGAGATCATGCTGTAGCCCCTCGTCCACCAAACGCGACTTTCTATCTTCGTGAATACTCATAACACCGATGAGATAGAACAAATTTCTGTAGACCATGCGAAAAAGCATGACCTCTTCTGGATGCTTAATTTGATCAATAAGATAAGCTACCCGAGGAGGTTCTTTAGTTAGATCTGCAAGTTCTGTGTCGATCGCTATACGGTGGCGGCCAATTTGATTTAACGCGTATTCCGCCATAATTTCATTGCCATATTCCTTACGCAGTAAATTGCCCCCACTTTGGTAGGACAGGTAGCGATTTGTCTTATCTGGTACTGGTATTTCAATTTTTTTTGCATCTATTTGACTCTTGATGAAATCGCTTAATTTTATCTTGATGACCTTATATCCAAGTTCCTCGAGTTGCTTTTCGCATTCGGTTACGATACGAGCTAAGCCGCACCCTACCGCACCCATAAAGGCGACAATTAATTCCTTTGATGCGCGGCCGTGCAAGCGATCTACAGATTTTGTTTTGCTTCTTTCAACCGACGCAATCGAGATGATTTTATGTTTGCTTGTGCTTTCACTCATTTTCCACTCCCTGTTTTTATTCTACTGTTGGTGTTGCGTATAAAGAGCGTAAACATGCATAGATTCACTTTGAGGTGAATTGTGATTTCATCTTGTACATGTCAAATATTCGTTATTCCAATTAGAGCTTCGCCCAAATTTTATTGGCAAATTCTGAGATCGTTTCCTGCTCTAATTTTCTATTCGAAAATGTGTGCTTGATTGGATGTCGATGAAGATGAGTAAGGCTCTCATCGGTTAGCCATTGACCGCGTCTTTCTGCACATTCGGTAAGGATAGCCCTGAGATCTATTTCCGAAACGATTCCATTAGTATGACTGTGGAGCAGTAGCATCGAGCATTTATCCAAGTCCTTTCCATCCCCGTCCACACGTCGTTCTATCTCCATAAAATATCGAATTTTCTTTTCAAAACGAATTTTTGCAATAACTACACGTCTGCGCAATTTCGTCTCATGACATGTGCCTTTGATGTAATCAATGAACGGCCATGTGCTCTTCCGCCCTGTTTCTGTGCTTATTAATGGGAAGATTGAACAACGTGGGTCAGTGGCACCTGGATATGGGCATTCAAACGAAATACCTTCTACGCCTTCACGACGATTGAGTTCATCCAAAATGGAAAAAAAAGTCTCGAAGTCTGCCGACAATTTTTCGGATGTCGAAACTGCTTCAACCCCTTTTTGATCTTCCTTGCCTAAATCGGCAGGGCTAATAGCTTTGTCGGTGCCACCTTCACCTACCCCCAATCCACCTGTATCGATAGGTATAATTTCAGTGTGCTCTGCCGCCTGATATTCACACGGTTTCTGACGTTCCTTTTCGACAGTTTTTATTGTTAAATCCGGAAACGGTGTTTCTTCAGGAATCAATATTTCTGTGTCATCTAAGAACGCGTAAGGTTCTTCATCTGTCAGTAGAGCTGCGCCATCAATATGGTTTGGAGTGAGTCGGGGACCGCTTCCTTCGTATGCTATGGGACGAGAGGGGTCATTCGTGCCATCTTTGTTTCCTGCGTTGTCTCTAAAAAATTTCAGGGATTCAAACGGGAACGCGGCGGTGCAACGAACTATGCGATAACAACAAAATATTCTTCCCTCTGTTGTGTAAGGTAGCCACTTTCCTATAAGAGTAAGTGTGGTCTCCCCCCTAAAAGGAAAATCAGTCTCGGCATATATTGATCGCTTTTCCTTCGCGCATTTAACAATAGATTTACTGATGAGTATCGCTGCATGTTTCGCGTATGGGTCCAAGGCGATACGCGCGATATCTGCGGCTGATTTGTCCTTCATCTTTGGCCTCAATTGCACAAATGCTGACCCATCTTCCTGTTGTGGAATTGTTTCGTTGTAAGCATATATCCCATCGAGGATCATGCCGTAACTAAAGAGTTTTGAAATTAGTGCAGCAGAAGAACCAAAATAAAAGCGTGCTAATTCCAATTGAGGAACAACAATCTTTGTTGTGCTCTCTGGTTGAGATATCACGACGCACTTAGAATTTCTATGCGCCATATGGTAGGGGTGGTGCGAACTAGGTAAGAAATATCTTTTTGATCCCGTTTCTTCATCAAGTTCGTAGCTTCCAGCTTCAATTTGCTGACAATGTTCATTATTGATTTGAATATTTTCAAACGTCTCTGTTGCATAGGTAGGGCTGGCAACATAGTGTTCCTTACGCCATATATCCCCTATCCGCAATAGGGGTAGAACAGCGATAGGGAGTGAAATCGAGCGTTGCTGCTCATAGTTTGAGCAACGTTTGTGATTGAGATCTACTTGCCGAGGCGGGCCTTGTAGCTTGGAAAGCATGACACGAACGCTAGGTTGACTATGCCGTTGAATCCTGTCTGGATACGATAGATTGCCAAGCCAGTCGATACGCCAGTATCCATCCCCCTCGGTGAGCAACGGGATTGCTACTTCCGACAATGTAATTTTTTCAGCCATTCTGATGATCTCAAATTACACGAATAATAGTTAGCAAATCTATACTCTACCTGACAGATTGCAATCTGGTAACAAATATCAATGTTACCTACATTGTTTAAGGCAACTGAAAAGAAATCAGGTGCTTAACCAACGCTATTTGCCCGATATAAAATATGAAATATATTGCAAATAACAAAATATTCGAGCGGGGGAGTTGAGGATTTAAATTTCGGTGACTGAGATGAGAAGTGCGGATTATTTGAGGGATAAGGTACGTTCGTTAAACTGGTCTACCCAGCCAAACCTGGATCATCAGATGTCGAGCTAGGAAAAGTCGCAAGAGCATCTCAGTGGCTCAACGGTAGTGATTATTAATATAGGGTAGCCGAGATCGATATCTAGTAGCTTTTATCGTTGGAATTCATAACCGCCGACCAGCGCCACCGCGGATGCTGTGTGATGCGGTGCGCGATAAGGACGGATTTTCCATGCCTCTCCAGAAAATCCCTTGGTCAACGATTGCACCGCCGCCGACTCCAGTGCTTCGAGATCGCTCATCGGCGGCAGGATGCCGGGAAAGCGCAGCGCCAGCATCGATTTACCGGTGCCGGGCGGCCCTATCAGCAGGGCACTGTGGCCTATTGAGCCTGTCAAAATTTGGGTTCTATAGGACATAATATAAAGACAATATGTTATATTAAACCCTCTCCCTGCCTACTCATCCTCCTGTGACAATCGCTCCTAAAGCATATTCATACATCCGATTTTCCACCCCTGAGCAACAGACCGGCGATTCGTTCCGGCGCCAATACGAGCTTTCACTTGCCTATGCTGAACTGCATGGCCTTATTCTGGACGAGCGCCTTACGTATCGTGATCTTGGAGTGTCGGCTTTCGACAAGTCAAATGTGCGCGATGGCCAACTTGGTGCATTTCTAAAGGCGATTGAATCTGGGGCTGTGCCGATTGGCTCATACCTGTTGGTCGAATCTCTTGATAGAATATCAAGAGCGAAGATCACCGATGCGCTCGAAATTTTCATGGCAATCATCAATCGTGGCGTTACTCTCGTCACGCTTGCCGACGGCATGGAATACAGCAAAGACAAGATTAATAAGCAATTCACCGACATTATCATTTCCATCGCGATCATGTCCCGTGCTCACGAAGAGTCGCTGATGAAAAGCAAGCGGATCAAGGAAGCATGGCGTTCAAAGCGGGCGAATCTCGACACGAAAAAACTCACATCGCTGGCTCCCGGCTGGTTGGAAATCAGCGAAGATCGATCCAGATATATCCCAGTGCCGCACAAAGTCCAACTCGTGCAGGACATCTTCGACTGGACTCGGAACGGTATGGGAACTGCGTCAGTTGCGAAACGCCTTAACCAGCAAAACGTGCCGACGTTTGGAGCGCGTGCCAAAAACATGTGGCATACCTCATACATTAAGAAAATCCTTTCCAACCGATCAGTGCTTGGAGAGTTTCAGCCACACGTCATGCTCGATGGCAAACGTGTGCCGGAAGGCGAACCTATCCTCGACTACTTCCCGCGCATCATTTCGGATGAGATTTTCTTGTTAGCGACTTCGTCGCAACAGTCACGCAGGGTAGGCGGCGCCGGCCGCAAGGGAGTAGGGCTTTCGAACTTATTTTCCGGCCTGCTCAGGTGTGGCTATTGCCAAGGGTCGATGGTCTACGTGAACAAGGGTCATGTCGGCCCGCGCGGCAAATTGCTCGTGTGCTCAAATGCAAAGGGTGGAAAAGACTGCCACTACGTGCCGTGGGAATATACTTTCTTTGAGAAAAGTATGCTGACGTATTGCACAGGCCTAGATGTAGAACATTTTCTTCAACTGGACGATGCAGCGGCGTCCGAAATCACGTCGCTGGCAGAAAGAATTGCGTTGCTGAAAGCTTCCGTCGAATCCATCCAAAGCAAGGAGTCGAACATTCTTTCTGCAATCGAGTCCGGCGCAAAGTTCCAGCAATTCGAAGTGCGCGCAAGACAGCTTGAGCAGGAGCGCACTCATATAGAATTCGAGTTGCAATCTGCTCAGAAAAAATATGAGCGGTCGGCCAGCATGAAAGTCGATATTGCGGCTCTACGAGCAACCATCGACGATCTCGTATCGCGAATGAATGAACTGACCGGAGACGAACTGTATAACTTGCGGGCCGAGCTCAGCCAGCAGGTTAAGCGACTGATTGGACGAATCATGATTTATCCCGGTGGCTACGTCGAAAAGCCGGTCTATATCGCAGCGCTGAGAGAACACTTACTGTCCAAAAGCTATAGCCCTGATGATATCAACGAGCACATCTCGGCCAAATACAATCTCGTACCGAACCCAGGCAAGCGATTTTTCATCGCCGCGTCTCGTACCGGATCGATTCGAATGATTCAGCCAAGTGCTGAAAATCCTGAGATCCTGCATCTTGAGACGCCCGACGCTGATGTCGCGGCAAACATGCGAATTCACGCAGAAAGCATTGGCCTGCTCAAGCAGGTGCTCGACAACCGAATGAAGGCTGTGCAGTGAAGGATTGTTTGCCAGGGTTCCATTGAAGCCTTTTACGTTGAATTGCTTGAGGTGCGTAGGGAAATTGATAGCGCAAAATTTATTCGCCAAGTACGTTTCATCTAATAAAAAAGGGTGAGAAACCTCACCCTTTAGCCAATATTGCGATTAAGCAACTATATGTCTAGTCAGCGTTATTCATACGGTTTTCGATGTAGCTTTCCCAGTCCTCCGCCTCCTCGGGATCCATCGAGGATTCGCCAGCGTGAATGCTGCATTCGCAATTTTCGTTGAGATGACTCAGACGATAGCGAAGCTCATCCCCGCAGTAATGGCAATGACCATACTCTTCGTTTGTCGAACATTTCGGGCATACCCATTCAACAGGGTCATAGCCATCAATAGATGCATGCTCCGCATCCGCCACTGGCGTCATGTGCGGATTTTTTTCGCCGCAACAAGCACAGGCCGGTGTCAATCCTGTTCTAATGATTCCCGCCATAAGACTAGGTGCAACTTGCTTTAGGGGACTCTCCTTCTGGCGGGAAATGTTGTTAGTCATCTGCTCCATGTTTGGCTTTATGCTCAGGATAATGTTTGGATCATCTGACGAAAAATAATCAGCATTCAGCGCGACTTTGGACTGGTAGCCGAGATAACCAGCTACCGCCTCGTGCAAATGTGCAGGTCCGACATTGAAGCCGTTGCGATGAAGTGTAGTCCGGGAATAATCCACAGCCTCTTTCACAACGTCGACAGTTTGGAACTCTTGGGAATTTTTAGACATGACATAACCTTTCTCAATCGTGACGTGCTCAGCAGCGAGGCGAACCCATGTGATCATTTAATTGCACTGCTTTAGCTGTCACTGGTTGGAAAAGCTAAGTAAGGCGATTGGGTAAGGCAGCTGAATTTAGGTCGATCACGTCCACTGGACAGCTATGCCATTGAGTCCACTATACCGGAAATGGCAGCACTCGGCCAACACTGAAACTGAATTACATCCGTTTCGCGCCTGTACTGATCGGTGCTAACCGAGCTATCTAGTATTTAACTGAATCGAGATTTTGCTTTCCGCCAAATCCCACAAATATTTGCATTATGGCAATAAATCTATGTACGATTTTCGATAGGCTGGATAGAATTTCTCTTGTCGATTTGACAAATAAACAAGGGATTTACTATGAATGCAGCCACCGACAAAAAGCCTACGATTACTCTCGACAAGAGGGTCACCACTACCGATACGGCCTCTCCATTGGTAGACGCCGCGCAATCCAGCGGCGGCACGCCCGAGAAGAACGCCTCCGAAAATCTGCGCGAAGTCATCAAGGCCCTCGATGCCGAGCGCACCGAACTGGTCAAGAACACTATCGAGAACATCAAGCCGGGTAAGCCACTCGACCTGAGTGTAGTCCGCGAAATAAACAAGCTGGAAACGAAGAAGAACCGCCTGATCGTCGCCCGCTTCGCCTCCCTGCTGAAAAAGAGCGGCCCGGAAGTGCAGACCATCGTTCATCAAATCATCGAAATCTAAATTGCTATCGTCAACATACGGCGACTATGGAAGTTTAACTTCTGTGTCGCCTGACGATCATCAACTGTTTAGGGACTACGATGACTCACGACTATTCATTCGAGAACATCCACACTCGAATCTTTCATAGGCTACTCGATGTGATACCTGATTTGCGCACCATTGGTGACATTGGCCTAACTGAAGTAGATGGATTGATGCCACTTACTTTTGACGTCCTAGACCGCACGCACGAAAAGTTGACTATCGCGTTGAGTCACATCGACCGGCACAAATCTGGCGAGGTTTTTACTAGTACGGAAATGACCGTTGCCATCTACCTTGATCGTGATATGGCCGAAGCTCTGACGTATCACGACGCTTATATGTCTGACTCGGTTTATTCGCCACGCAAGAATCACATCGATATTCTGGCAAAACGCGCGCTGAACGACAGTCTGTATACATGGCTCGGCAATCTGATTTCAGAAGGATATTCGATCAAGGCGAAGGACCATGATGAGTGAGGATGTAAAACCGTCACCGGCTAAAGGCAAGCCTTTGTTCTCGCTCGGCCAAGTTGTCGCAACACGTGGCGCATTGAACGCGATGATCGAACTCGGCGTTTCGCCGGATGAATTAATTCATCGGCACATCACTGGCGATTGGGGCGATTTGGGCGCAGAAGATCAACAGCAAAACCTGCTGGCAATACGCTCAGGCATGCGCATATTTTGCAGCTACAAGATTAGTGCTTCGACAAAAATCTGGATCATTACCGAAGCCGACCGTTCGTCAACGACACTCCTGCTGCCGGATGAATATTGAGAGAAAGCCATTCACATCGGTGCCGGCGGCGGAAGACTGACCACATGACCCTCTTAGAAGGGCTTTTTTTATCTATACCAAATGCGACAACCACTGGAGAGCATTATGGAAAGAACCGGTCCAACCCGGGAGCACGTTCGGCTTTGTTTACAGCTTATTCTGCAGGCGCACCTGCACCAGCTGGAAGCCGGACTGACACATCAGAAGGTGCTGGACATCTGCGCGTTACTCGACATGCATAAGGTGCCACCTACGCACGCTGAGCGACTCGATGCACTTCAGGTCGTAGCAGCCCAAGTTCTGCCACTGATGAATTGATTCACACGCCCTGGCACTGGGCCGGGGCTCTTCAATATGTTAGCAGCAAGCGGTCGACCACGTGGTGGTCTTCGGCCGTTTGATCTTTCAGTTGGTAGCGTTTCAGCATCGACGAGCCCAGGTGAACTAATTCCTCACGTTCGAACAACCCATCGGGAATTGGCAGGGACACTTTGTGGTCGCCGGATTTTTTCGTTCCATCCAAACTGACTGCAACGTACACTCCGCGAGCCTTAAGGTCGCCCACGACCTTGAATAGGCGCTCGACGCTGAATGACTGTGCACCATAAATAATAGTCTGGCTGTCCACGTAAGGGCTATCGAAATACGCCAAGTCGCCTGGTTTGGCCAACTTCATCGTTTCTTCGAAGTCCGCGTGCATGAAGCGAGCGCCGCGTGTGCGTGCAGCCCAAATGTGAGCGCGGTCGGCAAAGTTCTCGACGGGCATTGGACGGTGCGGTCCGCATGGCGTGCTCATATGTCCGTCCGATTTGCGGAAGCGCACAACGCCACCATAGCAAACTCGACTCAAGAAGAGCAGGTCGGCACCGCTCGGACTGGCGTTGTAGTCCGCCAGCACCTTTGCATAGGCTTCTTTCTTCCCCATGACGTCAATGAGGGCATGCCGTTCGGCATACCACTGAATTAACTCTTCGGTGTCGTCATGCAGCTTCTGCCAAATCTGAATCAGGGGAGCAAACACGTCGCCCGCAATAGCGACTTTTGGCGCCAAAGTTGCGAGGACGGCTCCACTCCCGATGAATGGCTCGAAATACGTGCCGTACAGCTTAGGGAAGTAACTGCATATCTCCAGCGCGAATTTCTGCTTGTTACCAATCCACTTCAGCAGTTGCCCCTTTAGCGGAGGGAGGGCGGTCTGTTGACGACCAACAACATCGAGGTCAAAGCGGTAGACTGTGGTTGGTCAAGCAAGTTCGACATTGAGGAGACACTTTTGCGAGCAAATAAGGAATTTATCGGATTGGACAAAGGCTTCTGGGCCCATGTCCGTAGTATATCGGAAGCACAAGGCTACACCGTCCGAGGCGCGGGTGTAATCAAGACTTTGACAGCAGCAGGGATTGTAGCAGCGTTTCGCAAGCTGGGACTTTCGAGCGATCATCTGGTTTACGGTGGACAACTGACCGAGCGTGGCGTCGTTCTCTGCCGATATTTTGCATATCGTGCTGACGTGTTGGACAATTTTGTTCAACCGCGTTTGATGGATGCGACGCGCGCGGAAACTGTCTACAACGAATTGAAGGCGCGTTTGCGTCCGAAGCTCAGTGTGACGATGAACAAGCAGTCTGGCGAGATGAAGAAAATCGCTTACCTGACAGCCATCGTAAACATGATTGTCGAGAGCGTGGCCGGCTTGGACGGATTCAATTACAACCCTGGCCAGTTGACGACATTCACTAGAGGCGCTATGCCGCTTCGCACACTGTCCCGGCGAGTCGATGGTGCGCTGCCTGGCGTCGTAAACCCGGTTGCGCTCTGGGAAATCAAGGAGTACTACTACACAACTACTTTCGGCTCTCGTGTTGCGGACGGGGTGTACGAGACGCTCTTAGATGGCATGGAATTAGAGGAAATGCGCGAGCATGAGGGGCGAAACGTAGAGCATATGCTGGCGCTGGACGCGCACTTTACGTGGTGGGTGAAGGGTCGCAGCTACCTTTGCCGAATCATTGACATGCTGCATATGGGGTACGTCGACGAAGTGCTGTTCGGTTACGAGGTGGTTGAACGCCTTCCAAGTTTAGTTCAAGAATGGGTGGCGCTTGCACAACAGCAGGCGCAGGCAATTCACGAGCCACAAATCCGGGGCGCAGATGATGCCGTTCCGGAGGAGGATGGGCAACTTTTCTAAGTATTAGGAGGGTTGTCCGGCACTTTGAATCGCCCGCCAGTTCGTAAATTTCCTATGGTTCAGTGCGGCCACGCCGCACTTTTATTGGTGAGTGACAAATTAAAATACACATATTTAGCAATACAGCAATGGATTCTGCCGATGGGTTAAGTCGCAGATGGCCGCTCGAAAGGCAGACCTGCTTACAAACAGAAGCTATGGTGCCATTTTCTCAATACGACACCCAAATTTAGAATTCAATAAGCGCGCATCCACAAAATTTACCACTACCGGGATAGATTTCATTTGCATAAAAATCGCGTATTGAAATCTATGCAACCCGTGTGCAGGTCCTAGTTTCTCAGTATCGGCGATGATTGTCGCCCAAGGAGGTGCTACAGACTTATTTGATGCAAGAAAATCTAAAAGACCATTCCATTTTACGTCCCCAACAACGTCGGCCTCTATTTCTGCAATGTTTACTGACATTCTGCGATCATCAACAATCTGGCTGAGCTGTTCTAAAGTGAGCCACACTAGCCATGCGCCATCAGTTTGAAAATGTGAATTCAATACGTCCACCGACGGGTGGTCGGGGCCATACAATTTGAAATTTTTGTACGAAAGATTCCACTCCATAAATATTCCTGATTTCTCTTCAATTTCAATGTGGTTGGATTGCCTCACTCAAAATTTATCTACAAAACGTGGAAAAATATAATTCATTTCTTCCAGTTTAATCTTTGGGATTTTTCTGACAGCACCGTGAACGCATCCGACTCAGGCTCTTCCGCGTGATCGGGAGTTGTCGCGCATGGAAAACGAATTAAGAAAATTAACTGTTCGAATTGATCGGACACTATCGCCGATTCTATTGCTTCTTCCGTAGGGTGCCACACTCCAGCTTCCACTCGCCGTGGCGAACGGGAACTCGATGTGTTTTCTTTTAGATAATCGAGCGCCGACGATGGAACCATTTCGCCCGGTGACTTATATGCACCGAGTCGCTTAGCTGACTGGCTGCAAAATGACCACCGAATAAATTCATCGTGGTCGGCCACCACCAGCATTGCAGGCTCAGCAGTAAACTCTAACCACTTCAAGGCCGTAGCCGTTAGCGAAGTCTGGTAGCGTTCGGCGCAATGTCCCAGCAGCTCAAACGATATTTCTTGCCCTTTTATCTGATCGTCGAAATCATTGCGCGGCATCAGCAGATATGACGCAAACGTATTGGCCTGTGATTCGAGCCGCTTAGATTCTAGGCTGCCATAGTCCATCATCTCAGTCACACCGCACTGAAACGTATCGCGTACCTTGCGATGGAGAAGGTAGTGTCCCAGCTCGTGGGCAATCGTAAAATTTATTCGGCCAGGAACAGTGACAGCTTCGTCGTAAGATATGCACCAGTCCTTGTGCTTTTGACGCTTCGACAGCATGCCATCGATTCCACTAATCCCGTGCGGCACGACACAGCCGACTGGATCAGTAGGGAACTTCTGTTTCGTAACTTCGAGAGCGATATCCTTCACGCGCACAGGAAATCCTTGCCCACTTGCCAGCCAGAGCTTGGCTAGTTGAATACCCCATGCAACTGGCGTGGTCGGATCACTCATCGTCGTCGATTGCTTTCAGAAATTTTTCTAGTTGCGCTCGTTTTGTTGCATCTAGCTGCGAGATTCGCCGAAAAAAAACCTGATCGGCATCCGACTCCGCAAAGTCTTGCTTACCGTCATCAAGTAAGAATTCAACAGTGACGCCGAAGACCTCGGCTATGCGAGTAATTTTTTCTGCCGAAGGGCGTACCACTGGCTTATTTTCCAATTCCCAAATGTAACTCTTGCTGGAACCTGTTTTTTCAGCAAGCTGATCCAACGTCAACTTCAATCGTTTCCGCTGTGCTCGTATTTTTTCACCAAGTACAGTTTTCAATTCTAATCCTCCATTTACAATGTTCAGAGTAGACGTATTTTTTTGCTTGACAAGTGAATTCTTTGGGCCGATACTTAAAGTGCGCCTATGCCGAACTTTCCATTTTTGGCGCTTTCATAAAGGGCTTCACCATGGCAACAACAGTTAAATGTACGGCTCGCCGGATGGCGGGAGGCACAGGGCATGAACACATCAGCCACCTCTGGTGGGACAGGGTTGATGAGTCGGGAAATGTAACCGAGCGTGGTAACTGCACGCGGGAAGAAATGGTTACCTACATTGAGAAGAACGGCAATTTTTCGGTATGGTGCCCCGACCGCAATCCTCAACTCACTGGCGCATGGGTGCATGTTCACAATAACGGGCGCATCAAGTATGTCCAAACCGTCGCGGATGGCCGAAAGACCGATAATCTGCTGTCGTTACCTCAGAAATGAAGTCGATTTTCAAGGTATTAGCACTCTGGCCGCATGAGTGCTAAAAAATTCTTGCCTTTCCGAATTTTCCACCTATAGTGGAAAACAGTGCCACGGCACTACATCTAGTATTTTCTTTAAATTGAAAGGAAATTGAAATGGCTGACAAGAGAATGTACGTTGAACAACGTGAACAGGGTGACTATGCCGTCAGGCGAGCAAACTCTGATCGAGCAAGTGATGTGAAGGCAACTCAAGGAGAGGCAATCCAACGCGCCCGCGAGCTGAACAATGGTGTCGCGCCGCACGTTGAGCGTGTACGGCATACATCAAAGGGGAAGCCTGATCAGTGGCGGAAACCTTAATGCGCTTGAAGTAGATCAGGGTCCAGCAGCATTGAGCTGGCGTCCATGTCATTAAATTGATGGCCCTGACTTTCATCTTCCCAAAAATCTTCGCTGTCTGCACGAGCATAACCGTCTGACATCTACCTGCCGCGCACTGACAGCAACATATCGGCACACCTACCAAATTGTCCCTGGCGGCGTCCTGCGATTGTCAGCTTTTGGTCTGGTACATAGTTACCCCCAACCGGCAGGAAATATTTACTAAATGCAATTAGTAAACATGCCTATACCTGGAGCCGCCCTGTTGATGTCTGACGCAAGTTCACCTGGATAGAATATTTAAAAAATTGCTCTATAGAGAATAAATAAACATTCTGGGGAAAATCATGTAAAAAGGTCATTACAGGATATCGGACCTGCATGTAGTAGAGGATGGACTAGAAAAATGCATATGCCCCCCAAGCATGAGATGCCTCGGCCAACTCTTAAATTCCAGATTCAGCCCCCCAGCATGGTGCTAACACAATTCCATACTGTTAAATACTAGACGGCGAGTGTTAGCACCGTCAATTCTGGATACGCCTCCAAACTCGCCAAAATGCAAAGCGTCCAAGGCACGTGGGGGTCGCGGGCAATCGACTACATCAACGTGACGCAAAATAACGCGTTTTTTGCTGCATTTCTATGGATTTTTTTGGTTGCCGATAGCCTGTAAGGCCTATTCCCTTATGGCAATCGTTGTTTTATTGCAACCACAAAGGTGAACTTTGGCAAATTCCTGTCGTTAACCAGCAAATAACATTCAAGTTCTCTCACACTCTCTCTTTCCAAACAAAAACAACAGGAAAGCAGTGGAAATGGGGAAGCGTTTTAGACGTAAGGGGAATCCGTACGGCTTTGCCAAGGGCGTTAGCCTGGCTTTGCTATTGGCCGGCGCCATACCCAACTTGCATGCCCAATCGGTGCAAACGCCCGATAGTGAAGAACAGCGCCGCCGCAGCCAGGCTGAAGCGCAGGAGAGGCAGCGCCAGTTGCAGGCGCCGAACGTCACTTTGCAAGCCGCTACGCCAGCGGAGGACATAGACAGCCTAGCTCTGCCGGCCGAAACTCCTTGTTTTACCATTCATCAATTCGTCCTGGATGTGCCGGCGCAGTTATCGCCATCGGTCCGTGCTGTCGGCGCCAGTGATTTACCGCACGATCCCTTCCGCTTTGCTCAGGATTACCTGCGGCGCTACGATGGCGCTTGTGTTGGGAAAAACGGCTTGAACGTGATCGTCAAGCGTCTGACCAACCGGATTTTAGAGCGGGCTACAGCACTACGCGTGTGGGTATTCCAGGACAAGATATTGCCGCCGGCACCCTCACGTTGACGCTGATCCCTGGTGTGATCCACGCGATTCGCTTTAGCGATCCGAGCCTGTACGGCACTTGGAAGACGGCTTTCCCGACTGGTCCCGGCAAGCTGCTCAATCTGCGCGACCTGGAGCAAGGGCTGGAACAGATGAAACGTGTTCCGAGCCAGGATGTGGACATGCAGATCGTGCCGGGCGATACGCCTGGTGAAAGCGATGTGGTGATTTCGGTAAAGCGCAGCACGCCGTGGAAGCTGACTGGCACGCTGGACGACAGCGGCGCCAAGGGCACCGGTAAGCTGCAAGCGGGCCTGAATCTAGCCGTCGACAATCCCTTGGGACTTAATGATCTGTTCAATATCGGCATCAGCACCGATGCTGACCGCAAGGCTGGCCAGCGCGGCACCACCGGCAACAATATTTACTACGCTATCCCTTTCGGATATTGGAACTTCGCGGTCTCGGGCAGCACCTATGATTATCATCAAGCGGTGGCGCAAGCGAGTCAGCCATTTATTTCTCACGGAAAATCGCGCAATCTGGAACTGAAGATTTCGCAACTGTTCCAGCGTGACCAGCAGCAAAAGAACAGCTGGCAATTCAAAGTCGGCAAGCGCTGGAGCCATGCCTATGTGGATGATGCCGAAATCCAGTTGCAAAACCGCGATACCACTTACGCTGAGCTGGCTTGGGTGCACACCCATTACTTCGGCAGCGCGCAACTGGATCTGTCGATAGCTAACAGATGGGGTGTGAATTGGTTCAACGGTCAGACGTATTTGAAGGATCTCGCCGGACAAGA
The DNA here is from genome assembly GCF_001584165.1 of Collimonas arenae. Lineage (NCBI taxonomy): Bacteria > Pseudomonadati > Pseudomonadota > Betaproteobacteria > Burkholderiales > Oxalobacteraceae > Collimonas > Collimonas arenae. The sequence continues at coordinate 4,434,778 of NZ_CP013233.1, read as the reverse complement.
AAATCCCACCACCAATAACCTGCACTACACCTTGCAGACCATCGACGCCACCTTGAGCGTACCGTTCAAGATCGCTGATCAGCCGGTGACCTACATTGGCACACTGCACGGTCAAACCTCGCGTTCGCAGCTCATCCTGGCGGATCAATTCAGCATCGGCAACCGATACACGGTGCGCGGTTTCGATGGAGAGCTGACCCTGGCCGCTGAACGCGGATTTTATCTGCGCAATGAACTGAATCTGCCAATCGCTAATAGCGGCCAATCTGCCTATGTCGGCCTCGACTATGGACAAGTCTACGGACCTAGTGTTGCCGGTTGGCCGCAGACAGCCGATAGAGCGGGTAATTCTGGTTTGCTCGGCAATAAGCTGGCCGGCGCTGCCCTTGGCTTGCGCGGCGGCTTCTATGGTTTGAGCTATGACGTGTTTTCCAGTTGGGCGCTATACAAGCCGCAAGGTTTCAATACCGCCATGCCTGCTGTTGGCTTCAACTTGACCTATCAATATTAAGTGCTGCAGATTCAAATTCCCTGCATTGGAAAAATAAAATGAACAAGCAAAATTTCCGCGTGATTTTCAGCAAACCACGTAACGCTCTGGTCGTCGTGGCAGAAAATATTTCCAATCAGTCCAAGGGCAGCGGTAGTGAGTCGAGCAGTTCTGGCGTGATTCATGCGCCGCTGATGCGCTTCGCGCACCTGGTCGTTGCTGTCTTAGCGCTGTTCGGATGTGTCAGCGGGGTCAACGCTCAGATCGTCGCCAACCCGAATGCCGCGCCGAACATACGTCCGACCGTGACGCAAACGGCCAGCGGCATTCCCTTGGTGCAGATTGCCAGCCCGAATTCCACCGGCTTGTCGCACAATCAATTTAACTCCTTCTCAGTGGGGAGCCAGGGCGCGGTCCTGAACAATTCCAGAGTGGTTGTCGGAACCCAGCTCGCAGGGCAAATTCAGGGCAACCCCAATCTATCGGGCGGCAGCGCCAACATCATTTTGAATGAGGTGGTGGGGGCAGCCGCAGCCAGTTGAATGGTTATCTGGAAGTGGCGGGCCAGAAGGCGCAAGTCATTATTAGTAACGAAAATGGCATCACATGCAGCGGATGTGGCTGGATCAATACGAGCAGAGGTGTTCTCAGTACGGGTGCGCCAGTCTTTGGCGGCGATGGCAGTCTGCAAGCGTTTCGCGTGACGCGTGGTGATATTCAAATCAACGGCCTCAACGCAGCCAATACGGACCAGACAGATTTAATTTCTCGATCCGTCGCCATCAATGGGCAATTGTGGGCTAACCAGCTCAATGTCATCACGGGCACGAACCAAGTCAATTTTGCTGATTTAGGTGTACAGACCATCCAGAGCGACAATAACAAGCCGACCGTGGCGATAGACGTTGCCTCGCTTGGCGGCATGTATGCCAACAAGATCCGCCTCGTGGGCACAGAAAACGGCGTCGGCGTTAGGAGCCTGGGTGGAATTGCCTCGCAGGCCGGTGATCTGAGCTTGGACAGCCAAGGCCAAATTACCTTGGCCGGCCAAACGAGCGCAGTCGGTTCAGTGACGATACACAGCCATGATGGCGTCGTCAACAGCGGTACGGTATATGGTCAGCAAGCGGTGTTGGTTTCCAGCGACAACCAGGTCGCCAACTCCGGCACGATTGCTTCAAAAAGCGATTTGACCTTATTCGCTGGCAGTATCGCGTCGACTGGCGTGCTGGGTGCCGGCATTGATGCGAACAACCAGGCCAGCCAGCCTGGTAGTGTCAACCTGGTGGCGGCAGGCAGCCTGAGCGCGACCGGCCAGAACGTGGCCGGCGCGAATGTGACGATGAATGGCGCGAGCCTCGATATTTCGCATGCCAGCACCAGCGCGGCGGGGAATGTGGCGTTGACGGCGCGGGCCGGCGATATCAACCATACCGGCGGTAATCTACAGGCTGGTGGCGGCGCGAGTCTCAACGCCAGTGGAGCTATTCTCAACGATGCTGCGGTGATCAATGCCGCGCAGTTGACCAGCACCTCCACCAGCTTGTCGAACCATGGCGGCACGTTAAATCAATCGGGCAATGGCGCTACCAGTATTTCGACCAGCGGCCTGTTGGACAATAGTTCTGGTGCGATCACCACCGCCGCGCAAAACGCGACCCTGCAAGTCGGGGGCTTTCCAACGACGCGGGACAGATCAACCAGACCGGCACGGGCACCTTGACCGTGAACAGCGGCGCACTGAGCAACGTCGCCGGTAACATAGCGACTGGCGGCCAGCTGGCCGTCAATGCATCGAGTTTGAATAATCAGCGCGGTCAAGTGATCGCCGCCGGTGCCGAAAATTTCCAAATAACCGGCAACGTCGCCAATAACCAGGGCATATTGCAATCGGGCACAGGCATGACCGTGCAGGCGGGCGCCATCGATAACAGTGCCGGCCGGATCACGTCCCTTGACACCAGTGGCCTCACACTGTCCACCACCGGTCAACTCACCAATGCGGCGGGCACGACGGCAGGCGGTGTGGCAGGAGGCGTGATTGGCGGTAACGGCAACGTATCCGTGACGGCGGCGAACGCGAGCAACAGCGGCCAGATCACCGCCACCAATAATCTGACCACCAACGTCAGCGGCCTGCTCGACAACAGCGGCGGCCATCTTGCCGCCGGACAGACGCTGCAAGCCAATGCGGCGGCGCTGAAAAATAACGCTGGCGCTATCGATGCGGCCAACGTCGGGTTGACCGTTGCGCAGCTGGACAATTCTCACGGCAAAGTCAGCGCGGACCAGCTGACGATCCATAGCACGAATCTGACCAATGAAGCGGGTCAACTGCTGCAGTTCGGCACGGGCGCCAACGTGATCGATGTCGCCGCTACGCTGGACAACAGTGCGGGCGGCCTGATTCAAACCAATAGCACCGACCTGACGCTGACGCCGCAGACGTTGAACAATTCTGGCGGAACTATTGCGCATGCGGGGTCCGGCACCCTGACGGTGAATACCGGCAGCGGTGCGGTGCAGAATCAAAACGGCAGTATCGCCACGAATGGCCAGCTGGCTGTGACCGCTGGCAGCGTCAATAACCAGGCCGGGAAACTGACGGCCAATGCTGGCGAGACATTGAACGTCGCTGGCGCGCTTAACAACGTGCAGGGAACTGTCCAGGCTGCCAACGCTTTACAAGTGAATGCAGGCAGCATCGATAACAGCGCCGGTCATATGGTGTCGCTCGACGCCAGCGGCTTGACGCTCACCAGCACCGGCCAGTTGACCAATGGCGCCGCTGGCGTGATCGGCGGCAATGGCAATGTAGCGGTATCTGCCGCGAATGCGACCAACGCTGGCAGTATCACTGCCAACAATAATCTGACCACGAATGTCAGCGGCACGTTTGACAACAGCGGCGGTCGCCTCGCTGCCGGCCATGCGTTGCAAGCCAACGCGGGAACAATGGTCAACAACGCCGGTGTGATCGATGCGTCGACTGTCGCGCTCACGATTCCACAGTTGAACAACAGCGGCGGTAAAATTACCGCCGACCAGCTGACAATCCACAGCACGAACCTGACGAATGAAGCGGGGCAGATCGCCCAATTTGGCACAAGCACCAATGTTATTGCTGTCGCCAATGCGCTCGACAACAGCGCCGGTGGTGTCATTCAAACCAATAGCGCGGATCTGACGCTGACGCCGCAGACCCTGAACAACGCCGGCGGTACCATTGCGCTGGCGGGCAGCGGAACGTTGACCGTCACCGCCGCTAGTGGCGTCTTGCAGAACCAGCAGGGCAGCATTGGCGGCAACGGACTGACGAATGTCAGCGCGCTCAGTATTACCAACCAGGGCGGTAGTATTTTTGGTCAGAAAGCCACGACCATCGCCGCCACCCAGGGCGATATCAACAACAGCGCCGGCGGTTATCTGGGCGGCAGCCAGCTGACTGTCAATGCGGCAGGGGCCGTCGACAACACGAGTGGAAAAATAGAAGGCACGCAGTCCGGCCTCACGCTCAGCGCGAACAGCCTCAATAATGCTGCGGGCACTGTCCAGAGTCTGGGCGGTGCGCCGCTCTCGATCACGGCTGCGCAAGGTATCAGCAACGGTGTCGCCAATGGCGTCGGCGGTTTTATCGGCAGTGCTGGCGACGTCGATATCAACGCTGGTCCGGTCGATAACACGGGCGGCACTTTGTATGCGAAAGATGCGCTGACGCTGCAAGCGAACGGCCAGCTGACCAATTCCTACGGCGTGATCCAGAGCGGCAGCAACCTGAGCGCGACCGCCAACGGTGCGGTCGTCAATGCCAATGGCCGTATCGAGGCCAATGGCAGCACGGCGACCATGACGGTCTCTGGCTCCAGCCTGGACAATACCTCGGGCCGCATCGCCAACAGCGGCACTGGTTTGACTAACATCAATGGCGGCAGCCAGATCACGAACACTAACGCCGCCAATACGCCCAATATGGGCACCATCGGCGGCAACGGCGATGTGGCGCTGACCAGTACCAATCTGGATAACAGCAGCGGTGGCCAGGTGATCGCTGCCGGTAATCTGACATTGAACCAGGGTGGCACGGTCAACAACAATGCCGGCAAGCTGTTTGCTGGTAAAAACCTGCAATTGAATCAACCTGGTGCGGCGGTCACCAACGTCGGCGGTGTGGTCAGTGCGACGGGTAATATCAATGTGGCGGTGGCTAGCGTCGACAACACCTTCGGTTTGATTGCGACGACCGCCGGCGCCGGCGGCGATATTGCATTGTCGACCGCTAGTAATTTCAATAATGCGGCGGGGACCATAGCTAGCGATCATAACCTGGCACTGACGGCGCCGACCCTGACCGGTAACGGTAAAGTGGTGGCTGGACAGGATGCGGCGATCAGCCTGCAGGGCGACTATGCCAATATGGCGACAAGCAACCTGTTGGCCGCCAACCGCGATTTAACCTTGTCGATCACCGGCAACTTGACCAATACCGGCAATCTGGAGGCGGTGCGCAATCTGACCTTGAATGCAGCCAATGTCGACAATCAAAGCACCGGCCTCATCAATGCCGGCAATGGCGAGACCGTCATCCATTCGTCCAATGCCGTGACCAACACCGGTCGGATTTACGGCGGCGATATTGCCATCGGTGCGCAAACGCTGACCAACGATGTCGACACGACCACCAATCAGGCCGGCGTGATCGCTTCGCGCAACACGCTGCAGATCGGCGCGCAACAGATCACCAACCGCGAACACGCGCTTATCCAGAGCCTGAGCGACATGGCCCTGGGCGGCGCGCTCGATGCCAACAACAATGTGACTGGTAGTGCCGCCAGCATTCTGAACAGTTCGGCGACCATCGATTCCGGCGGCGCATTATTCCTGCAAACGGCATCTTTGACGAACCAGAATAATCATTTTTCGACGACTCAGCAGGTCGATCCGACGCAAACTACGCACGTGACCGAATACAATCCGTGGTATGACCCGACCATTTGGTATACACCGAATCAAGTGACTTGGGGAGACAGTGGCGACGGTGGCGTCGTGCTGATTGATCCGATGGGCGGCCGTTACGAAAAATTCTCTAAAAAAGACTACACCCAGGAAGTATCTAAAACAGTCGTCACCAGCAGTGACCCTGGCAAGATTAGCTCGGCCGGCAATATGACTCTGTCCGGTAATGTCACCAACGATAAAAGCACGATCATTGCCGGCGGCACCTTGGGCGGCACAACTGGTTCCATCAACAATATCGGTGCGACAGGGACCACAGACACCGTTCAGCACATGACTGCTGGTGAAAATTACTATCACTACGTCGACGGCCATCCGCATCAGAACCACTACGATCTCGTCAATAACGGCGCTGCCTACGATAACGTCTTACCTTCGACCCCGTTGGCCCTGCAGGTCTGGACCGTACAGCAAAACACCCAACCCGTGACCGGCCCGAACCAGGCTGTCGGTAACGGTGTCGGCGGCAATGCTGTGCCGACCTTCGGCGGCCTCTTGGTGGGCGCGAATCAGTCCGGTCTATCGGTTGGCGCCGGCAGCGGTAAATCGGTTGGGAGTGTCGCCGGTGGCGTGGGGGCGACTGGTGTCGGTGGTGGTGCGCAAACCGTCGCCACTGGCAGCGGTAGCGCTGGCCAGGTGACCGCCACGACTGGCAGTCATCAGACTCTCGGCACGCCTACACAGCCGTTGCCGAATCTGGTCTTACCGAATAACCAGCTGTTCACAGTTCACGCACAGCCGGGGCAGCCGTATCTGATCCAAACTGACCCGAAGTTCACGAATTACGGTAATTTCATTTCCAGCGACTACATGCTGGGCTTGCTTGGCTTGAATCCGGCGGTCACCGAAAAACGTCTGGGCGATGGCTTCTATGAACAGAAGTTAGTCACTGACCAGGTCGCTCAGTTGACCGGCAAGCGCTTCCTGGGTGACTACGCCAGTAACGAAGACGAATACAAAGCGCTGATGGTATCTGGTGTGGCTACGGCTAAACAGTTCCAGCTGACGCCAGGCATTGCGCTGACCGATGCGCAAATGGCTTCGCTGACCTCCGATATTGTCTGGATGGTCAATCAGGATGTGACCTTGCCCGATGGCAGTCATGCGCAGGTGCTGGCGCCGGTCGTGTATCTGACGCGTGCCGATGCCGGTGATTTGTCGCCGACTGGCGCGTTGATCTCCGGTAAAGACATCGATCTGACCATCAACGGGACGTTGAAAAACGGCGGCACGCTGCAGGCCTCCAACAACATGATTATTCAGGCGACGGACATTGCCAATACCGGCGATATCCGCAGCACAGGGAAAGACGGCACGACCATCCTGGTGGCGCAGAACGACGTGTTGAACAATGGCGGCAGTATTTCCGGCCACCGTGTCGGCGTGCTAGCCGGACGCGATGTAACGATGGGCACCGATGCTATTTCGGCCACCAGCGTGCAGGGTACGAACACGGTGCTGGGCCGGGTGGCGAGCGTGACCGCCGATCAGTTGTCGATCCAGGCGGGCGCGATGTCAATCTGGTTGCTGCTGCAGTCAATACCACCGGCGACGCGGTATTGTCGGCAGGGCGGGATCTGAACCTCAAGGCGGTGAATACCCAAAGCAGCTATAACGTCGCCTACAACAGCGATAACCATTTGTACCTGAATCAGACCCAAGTCAACGGCACGGCGATCAACGCCGGCGGTAAACTGTCGTTGGTCGCAGGGCAAGATTTGAATGCTGCAGCAGCCACGGCCAATGCCGGCGGTCAGCTGACCGCCGTGGCTGGACGCGATGTGAATATCGGTACTGCGCAGCAGGAAACAACAGCTGACCGGGCGATTCATACCACTTCCAGCGGCATGTTCTCCTCGTCATCCAGCCGTTCGCAACAGAACCTGCACACCACAGACGCCATCGGCAGCAGTTTCACCGGCGACGGCATTGCTATCCAGTCCGGCCGCGATACCACCGTGCAAGGCAGCCAGGTGATCGCCAAGAGCGATTTGAATATCAATGCTGGGCGCGATTTGAATATCGTCAGTGCGCAGCAGACTAGTCAGCAAAGCTTCTCCGCTGAAGAAAAGAAATCCGGTTTCTCCGGTAGCGTATTGACTGGCGTCAGCTTCGGCAGCAATGCGCAGGATCAGCACCAGAATGGTACGAGCGTCAACCAGATCGGCAGCGACGTCAGCGGCGCCAATGTGCACACCAGCAGCGGGCGCGACACTACCATTACCGCTAGCGCCGTGACCGCTGATCAAAACATCGGCATTAACGCCGGACGCAATATCAACGTGCTGGCTGCTGCCAATACACAAACTTCGCAGAGCGACAGTCACAGCAGCGGCACCAGCATCGGTGTCATGGGCGGCGCCAACTTCCGCTTCACGAATTACAGTCAGACTAGCGCGGAACAAAACGGCACCGGCAACAGCACGACGCAGAGCACCAGCCTGATCTCGGCCAATGGCGGTAATCTGAACATGCAAGCCGGACTGGACAAACAATACAAGGGCACCGGACAGGGTAACGTGACCACCCAGGGTGCGGAACTCATTGCCAAGGACAAGCTCAGCATCGGCGGTAATGCCGTTGATTTGCAGGCAATCCAGGACAGCAGCAATAGTCAGTTCCATGCTGAGACCCACAGCGTCACCTTGGGCAGCAGTTTAACGGGTGCTATCGGCGGTGCGCTCACCAACATAGGGGATATGGCGACCGAACGTCAGAACACCAGCAATGACCGCCTCAAGGGCGCGCTGGCCTTGAAAGCGGGCTATGACGCTTACAAACTTGCCGGTGCTCTTCCCGGTGTAGGCAACGCTGTCCAGAATAGCGTCGGCGCAACGCAGGATGGTCTGGTCGGAAAGGACAATCCCGCCAATGCAGGTGCGGGTGCGGGCTTCGGCATCAGCGTCAATCTCGGCACGAGCCAAAGCAAGCAGGACAGCAAGAATAGCGCCACCCAGGCACGCGGCACCACGGCGCAAGCCGGTAGCATTGATATCGCCGCCAGAGAGGGCGATATCAATATGGAAGGCGCCAAGCTGCAGGCGCAAGACATCAGTCTTGATGCCGCTAAAAATATTAACCTGAGCGCAGCCAAGAGCACCGCCGATCTGCAATCTTCCAATAGCGGCAGCAGTGCCGGTATCGGCGCCACGCTCGGCTCCAACGGTCAGCAGACCGGCTTGAGTTTCCAGATTGGTGCATCGGTTTCGAAGGGCCATGCCAACGGCACCGAAACCACCTACGACAACACGCAGATCAGCGCCACCAATCAGTTGAGCGTTAAGAGCGGCGGCGATCTCAACATGAAGGGCGCGCAACTGGCCGGCAACAAGGTGACTGCAGATGTGGGCGGTGATCTCAATATCTGGACCCTGCAAAACGTCAGCAACTTCGACAGCAAGCAGGAAAGCGGTGGCTTCAGTCTGAGTATCTGCGTTCCGCCGATCTGTGTCGGACAAATGGTAAGCGGCAGTGTCAGCTATGCAAAGCAATCAGTTGATCACAACTATCAGAGCGCGGTCGGACAAAGCGGCATCGTTGCTGGCAGCGATGGCTTCGATATCAAGGTCAAGGGCAATACCGACCTGAAAGGCGCAGCCATCACCAGCACGGCCACGCCTGACAAAAACAGCCTGCAGACGGCCAGCTTGACCTATAGCGATCTGACGAACACGCAACATACTGATTCGCAGAGCGTCAGTGCCAGTGCCTCGACCAGTAGCATCGCCAGCAATGTCATGAATAATGTGTTGGGTAATCTGAACGGCGGTATCGGCATGCCAAAGAGCGGTGATCAGACCAGTAGCACCAACAGCGTGATCAGTCCGGCCAATGTCACCATCACTGGTACCGGCGACGGTGCGAAAGATGCGCAGAGCCAGGCGAACGCAACGACGCTGACCAGCCGCGATGCGGCTACGGCGAATCAGTCGCTGGCGAACACCTTGACTCTGCAGCAAGCGCAGGATCTGCAGGCACAACAGCAGAAAGCGCAAGAGAATCAGCGTGCTGCAGGGCTAGTTGGTGCGACGTTGGCCGGTATGGTCGGCGATATGGCACAAGGAAAATGGCCAGACGGTTCCCCGGAAAAGATCGCCTTGCACGGGATCGTCGGATTGATCGAAGCCAAAATCGGCGGCGGTAGCGCTGCCGCTGGTGCTATTGCTGGAATGACGCATGAAGCGATGGTGCCAATTATGAGCGATTATCTGGTCAGCCAAGGCTATAAACCTGGTTCGCAAGCCTTCAACGACATGATGAATCTGGGTGCGACTTTGGTTGGGGCTGCTTCAGGCATGCTGGCTGGCGGTGGCACGCAGGGTGCTACGACTGGCGCGAATGTTGGATTGATTGCGGACCAAAACAATCGCCAATTGCATGAAGATAGCAAGGCTAAAGAAAAAACATTGGCGAAACAACTCGCAGATAAGGCCAATGCACAAGGATTGGTGAAGTCTGACGGGTCGGCGTATACGGCAGGAGATTTTGAGAATGCATTACGCGCGGCGAATAATATCCAACTGGGTGAGACAACCCTAAGTACGGCTGTTGTGCCATTGAACTCAAACACACCGGCAAGCGCTATCTATGACACTACCGGAATGGTGCTGACAGGCGATGGGAAAGGGAATAATTCTCTGGCGCAAAATTCAGCAATGCTGCAAACACCGCCGGCAGATCTGAGAAATTTTATTCAAGCTAATGGCGGTAGTATGTACACGTGGAGTAATGTGGCAACGCCAGGTGCAGTGCCTCAACCATACGTTAATCCGTTTGCGGCGGGCTGGAATACTGGCGAATATTCGACAGGGTTGCCAAGCAACCCATCTAAGCAGCCATTAACATTTACGGTTGGCCCTAACGGGACAATAGTTGTAGGTTATGGTGTTTCAGCTGGAGCGGGGGTATACCTTACCCTCGGCCAAAATACATTTGATACGGGCAGTTACTGGACATATGGCAAAGGTTTTGGTTTTGATCCCTCGGCCAGCATTGCGTTGGGTGCGAACAAAGGTACTGCAGCAGATTTGCGAGGGCAATCTACGAACATTAATTTGGGTGTTGATTTTGGTGGTGTGGGCGCCTCAGGAACGACAGTTATTACTAACGGGCAAGTAGCTGGTGGCGCATATAATTTGGGTATCAGAGGTATTCCGGCAGTACCTGGAGGAACAGCGTCGACCACTTTGATGACTACCTGCACTGTGGGTATAAGTAATGTGGTTTCAGTTGTACAAGGAGCATCGCCATGCAAGTAAAAAAAACAACTATGGCCGGAAAAATTATGTTGCTGATTGCAATTTTTCTAATTGTATTTGTAGTTGTTTCGTCGCTTTTCTATAGTAAGGCGTTAGCGGAGATGCCAGAAGCTCCAATTATATTCAGTATGTTATTTGGTTGGATAACTATTCTCGCAGTTATTGGCGGGATTTCGTGGCTAGTATCCATTGTTTATTTTATTAAAATGGTTTTATCGCCAAAGAATGGGGCATCTCTTGGGGATGCGCCACCACTTAATTCGTTCTACGTATTTTCCAATAAATATCTGAGCGAAGAGGGAATGTTTGCTCGTGGAAGATTGCTGATCGGCGCTGTTGTTGGTGTATCAACGTTTGTTGGCGTGGTGGCAGCAATATTCATATTGCGCCTTTACTATCAATCGTAAAGGAAAACCTGAACTAGCATTAGTTATTCAAGTTAATTTTTCCGATTGCATACACTGGTACGTGGAAACTAGTTGAGGGAATGAAGAATATACCTCGTGAGTGCGACCGCGGGTAGTCACTGCGTCAAAATCGACGCGAGATAATAAATGAACAAACTTGAGCTGATCAATGCGCTGCAAGCGGCGCACAACAAATATTGCCATGAATTTATTAAGGATTTTCCGAAAAGCTATGAGGAAAATCAGATTTTTTTAAACTGGGATAACAAACTATGTGATCTTGCGATAGAGGCCCATTCATGTCTCATCGCCTTGGGAAAAACCGCGCAAGAGCGTTTCTTTCATATCGGTTTTGATATCCTCTATTCTTTCGATAACCCTGTCGATTTATATACCTGGCGTAGCGAGGTTAAAAAAATAAAATCAGCCATGAAATGTATGCCTCAATTGCAATTCGCATTGACGCGGAATTGCAACGCCTTCTAAGAACCGTTGAGCTAGGGGGTGAGCTTGCATATGACAATCTTCAAGCTAACACCTTCCTTGTTTCAAAAGAACGTTACGCTCCCAGAAATTCAGAAAAAAAAGAAAATGCGGTGGAGTCAGAGCAACCAAAAAATTCTCTGTTAGCTAGTCACATTGGGACTGTAAATTTCTACACATCAAATGCAAATGACGTGGCAGCTGTTAGCGGCATTGAAAAGATGGAAAAGGCAAGCGCTATTGGCTCGAATTTTTCTAGTATTATCGGCACTTTGATAAAATTTTTCGGTGCCTAAGATCTGAAATATTAGCTGTCCTGAATTTGAAAGTTCAGGCTACCTTTCGACAGTGATGGCATCGAATGATTAGAATAAATCAGTGCATATCTGTTTCAATCGCACTGGATTATCCTGAACATACTTCGCTGTCATGGCGATACTGGAATGCCCCATCAACGTCGAGACTGCTTTGATGTCTATCCCTTTTTCTATCAATGCTGTCGCGAATGATCGGCGCCCAGAATGGCTTGATGCTCCCTGTAATCGGGCCTCTCGGAACATGCGATGAAATAGCTGTTGCAGAGTGTTCGGCGAAAACGCATCGCCTTTCTGCGATAGGAACAGCGCAGCATCGTAGTTGAACAAAATTCCTTCTTGCTTTTGCCGGTCATGCAAATAGTAACGGAAGGCGTCGATGACCCGAGAGTTCGTTAAAAAAACATGACGCTGTTTCCGGCCTTTGGTCATCGAACTATCGAGGTTGATTTCTTCCAGCAACTCGCCATCGATGCCGAGGACATGCTTCACTTTTAGCGATGCCATTTCTTTGGCGCGTAGTCCGAGTCCAAACGAACAATAGAGCAATGCGATATTCCGTTTTGCATGCGCCTTCTTTTTGACTAAATTTACTACGCGCCTGAATTCTGTCTCCGACAGCACCTTGGCTTGGCCTTCCTTCATAAAGCTCTCCAGAATGTTTATTAAATTGCCAAATTTTCAATCTTAAAAACATTCTATCCAGCCTATTTTGTTTCGTACATCGGAAAGATGGCGCCAGGCATAGGCTTGTTTACTAATTGTTTTAAGTAAACATTTGTACTGACACGCAGAGAGGTTGCCGTCGACCATCAGACCGGCCGTCCTATACGCCGTCAGGACCATTTCTATAGGCCGCCAGATAAGAACATATAAGTAGGCAACTTAAAGTGTGAGGTAGGTACGGCGGATGCCAGTCAGCGGATGAGCGAGATGGTTGCAACATAAATTAACCCGCGCTAAATTGGCATTGACAAAAAGAAACTATTTCTATATGCTTGCTAGCGCTGACAGATTTAATCACCTGTTGGTGGCGATTGTCCGCGGGTTGTCCCCGCCCAAGCCATGTTGATTTGTAGCCAGTCCCGAGCTGGCACGCCGCTTTATGCCGAATTTGGTGGGCGTTAGAAGTTCATGTTTATCCGAGACGTTTTTGGAGGACTGAACACAACTACAAATTTTCATGGACTTTCTATGTCACTTAACATATTCCCTTGTACCACCTCTAAGCCGGTTCAATACCTGCGCAAGCCGTCATTCTTGTATCGCTACGTCTACCATGATTTCGAAATCTTGGAAGCGAAGCCGAAGCCCGACATTCTCCGGCATGACTACTGCCGTTGCATAGACGATTCCGGCTCAGGCAACGTCGCCACATTTCGGTTGGAGGCTTGATCATGGGCGATATGACATGCAAATACGTTGTCAATTCCCGCTACCGCGATTTTTACGACCTGAGTGACGAGCATTCGCTCAACGCATTCCACGTTTGGGTTGCTCAGCGAATTGCCGTCGTACTGGAGAAAAAATACGGTCTTCGCAACTTTCGGATACTCATTTGGCAGAACATTAAGGAGGATGATATCGGACTGATTGCTGATTGCGACTTCGACGAGTTGGACGACGGATCGTTGTGCGTGACGTTCAGCCGCGATCCATACCCGAATTGGGAGATTCTCCACGATGAAGATGTGATTTGGTGGCCAGATACCGGTATGGAGGTAAATCTTCAACAGGCGTTGGCGCGTGCCGCATTGGCAAACGCATCTGACGTTATTACCAGCAGCTCGATCAGCGAGCCACTGGTACTCACTTAGTCGCGAACAGGGCTTCCCCAAATATTGAATATCTGCGCTGCCACAGGGCAGCGCAGATCACAACGATTTTAAGAACAGGAAAAATATGCAAATTCGAGCAGTCCAAACTACCTGGCAAACTCTGGTAGACATAGTACGAAATCCCATCACCTTCAAGGGGCGCCGAGATCAGATTAAACGTGCCCGCAAAGATTTAACAGACAAGCTAATGGCAGGGGTCTATCGTGCAGTGAACGCAGAACTTCAACGCAAGGAAATGAATAGTGGTGCCGGTAGCCGTCCAGTCCGCAACAACAGAGTTGTGCTTTTGGTAGATATTAAAATCGAAACTGAAGAATTCCCTGTCGAGCCGATGCATGAGAACAAAAGCTTGATCGCCGAACTGGACGACATTCTCAATAAGAAATCACGGAAAAACCTGATCGAATATTGAGGCGACCGGAAGTGGTTGAAAATTCTCAGCCACCCGGTGCTAACTCAATTTTAAAACGGTTAAATACTAGACTAGTTCCGTTAGCACCGCCGGCATGTCGGTACGCATTTTCCGTTCTCGCATCCTCATCGCCTGCCCGAGTGCAATACCACTATCACCGCTGCTAGAGTCCATGATTTCAGGCGCTGAGCTAGTGGACGTACTCATACGCTTGTCGATGATGTTGCGAACCGAGTTCAACGTGCCAACATCAAGCTCATAATAGTACGTTGTTATACCGTTCACTTTTTCCCGAATCGCCGGACAATTCTTTAGCCCAATAAGGTCGAAAATCCTACCTAACGTTTGCACAGTATTCTTGTGAACTTTCAGGCCGAACAGTTCCTGGATTTTCGAAGCACGCGCACGACACATATCAGTAAAGGCCGTCAATGATTTCTCCGAAACGATTACACCGGTTTTGATCAGCGTCGTCGTATCAGCAAGACCCGCAGCTTCCAGTAAATCGTATAGCATCGTCTTTTTTAGCGGCTCAGTAGTCATGTCAGTAACAAAACGTCCTGCCTTCCGCTCTGCCGATGATTTATCAATCAGGTTTTCCAGCGGGGTCAGGTAAATCTGCATCATTCGTACCTGATCGCGATACTTGCCATTATCATCAATGTCAATTAATTCTTTGGAGATGTCTTCGCGATAGAACGCCTCGATTTCATGTCGACGCATAGCATGTTCCTCATCACGCGTTAGCTTGATGCCTTGTTTGCTGATGGCGTAGAGTTCTTGGTATGTCTCGGGTGTGACTTTTCCGGCGGCACAAATTTGTTCGGCGCGCTTTTCCGCCAGTACATCTTTCGCTTCCTTCGTCCGGCGCTTTCCGTCTTTAGCAAGTTCGGGTAGCATCGCCACGTTTTGAACAGTCCAGCCATTTCTGACTCGCAGATTCAGAAGATTCGCACGCAGGTTGTTCTTCGACGCCCGTTGCATTGCAGTGACGGCGGCATACACATTCAGGTAGCTGTCATCTAACTTCGGTTGACCATCATCTTCATAGCCAATCAACACATCGTTAAGCGCAGCATTGTCACGCACCTCATTGCGAATTACATCTGCTTCGGTTTCGAAGTTAAAGCGCTCTGGTGCAACGCATGCCTTGATCAGTTTGGGATGTCGAACGCGGGAAAGCTGCTGATCGATGTCGAAATGCGTGTTCACACGTGATACAAAAAAACCGTACACCGTATCAATATGCTGCGCTTGTTCCATGAATGTAATATCGATGCCGGTACCCAACGTCGGCGAAGCGACCACCACATCGTAATTCAAGATTTCGGTCTTAATGTTATTCACAAAATGCTTTACGTCTGCGTTGCCGGCTGTATCGGAAGTGACTAACATTGTTTTTCGCTTGGTGCCGAATTCGTAGCGAATCGCTTCCAGCAAATTTTCAGCTTTCTTTTTTGAATTCGTGCAAACGTAGTGACGGCCACCGGCTCGGATTGTGTTGATCATTTCTTGTACAAGATGATCGTCGCTCTCGTAGTAATGGAAATCGCAGCGGCTCTCCTTGAATTCGTTGAGATAAAATTGATACGGCATGTTCGCTTTCACGGATTCGCAGGCAGCCACTATAGTGACTGGTCCGAGATCGGCATCGGTGAAGATAACTGATTTTGCTGATCGCAAAAAATAAAATAATTTCTGATAGCAAGTGCGACGTTTTCCACGGAGCGTATCGGAAGTCAGATGCGAAAAAACCTGCTCAGATTCATCCATGATGATGACATCGTATTGATCTAAATCCGGCCGAAGAAGCTTGCCGATGCTGTCCACACAAACACTATAGTATTCGTCGGACTGGTTATTTTTTAACTTTTCTCCCTGGGTATAGAAATAGCAAATCAGACCAAGACGCTTTGCCAACCCTTGAATGAGTAATTGCCGATGGCCGACCAGCAGCACGGACAGGTTTTTTTGGCGACACTGAGTGACGATTTTTTGCAGCCACTCTGTTTTTCCTGAACCCTTGGGACTGCGCACAAACGTTACCCTTCATGTAACGGGATATTCGGTAGATATTTTTCATTCAAAATGTGATGGTTCCGTTCGCTCGGCGTTTCATCAAGCAAGCTCGGCTGAGCATCTTCGGCATCCATGTCGTAGAAATTTTCGGGGGTTTGAGCGTAGTCCTGTTCGCGAACAAAATCTTCGATCTCATAGAAATTGTAGGACTTACGCTTTTTCCAAAGCTCAGATTGTGGCCAAAAGCTGGCATGGCACTTATGGCAGCGCACACCATTGATCCCATCTTTATTGGTGACGACGAATGCGCTCGGCTTATTGTCGGAATGCTTCGGGCAATGAATAGATGTCCATTTCGGCAAATCCGCAAGCAAGACCATATGACCCAACCCGCGCGCCAACTTGACCATTTGGTTTTTTTCCAGCGGATCGGACGAAGTTTGAGTTGATTTGCCACCAAGCTCACCGCCAGTGTCAGAACAAATCGTCGCGGATACTCTCTTTTCGCCGCCAAGCACAATGAGCTTAGTCAGTTCGTCGTTAGGCAAAATATTGCCGAGGATGATTGGATTGCTACCGGTCGAGCCGAAGAATCCACGGCATGCGTCGCTGCACGAGTCGTCACCGCCGAATTTTCGGATTATACCTTTATAGGCCAGCTTCATTTCTTCGCTATCGGTGATGGTGCGATCCGACATGAAGATAAGGCGAAACCGATGCTGGTCAGGCATATGTGATGGTGTTGTGTAGAGCAATGTGCCGTACTGCTGGACGAATGGATCGACCAACGCCTGCTCGACAGTCATGCCCTTGTCAATATCGACAGTCACAATATTGGTGCCGACGAAGTTAGCATTTTTTTTGCGATTTTTATGCTGAGCGCAGAATGCGTGACCCTGATTGATATGGTCAGAAAATTCATCGAGCGTGAGTTCGACGTTTTCGCATTGCGCTGTAAATATTTCCCAGCGTGGATCAGATTGAGATTCTATTTTGTTGATGATGTGCCGATTGATGGCAAGTTTAAGCATGTGCGTCATATTGAAGTCCCCTTCGATTTAGTCGGCGGAAATCTGCACATAGATTTCGCTTCGCGTTATTTGGTCGGTTACCAATCCGACGAGGCATGTGACAGCAAGCCAGGCACGAATCGTTTGGTAACTTTTCGCGAAGCAGCGTGCCTAGCCAGCTGTCCATTGCACTCGGTATATTTATCGTGATATTTGGATCAGTACGGGTAATTCATGCTCCACTTATCCTTCGTATAAAATCCGTACAGATACGGCTTGCCGTCATTCGGCCACTGGTTTGGGTGCGCAGTGAGCTTCGCTCCGTGAAGGAGTCTGGACGGGTTTGCTGCGGGTTCAACCAGGGCTTTATGAATTTTGTAGAACAATTCGCCTGACGTGAATGGCCTGCCATCGTTGGTCGTAAGTTCGACACGTGATGGAAATGGAATATCTTTTGCCATTAATCCATGTGGCACATGAATATGAATACGCGACTCAGGAAAAACGATCCGTTTCTGATTCCAGTGGCTGTGCTCGATCATGTCGTCAAAATCGGAATAGCAGCGAAACGCCACGTTGACGAATGTGCAGAAAAATGTAGGGAAGGTGATGCGAGCAGGATGAGGTGGCCTCTCCCGTTTCGGTGACAATGGTGGCTCAAAGACGCGACATGTCCGTTGAACTGGTTCAGGCTGTTGTGCAGCCAATATATTGCTTTCAATTTTGTTGCGAATTTTATCCAGCGCGGTCATATTTTTTTGTTGACTGATATTGTTCATATTATTTCCAAGGTTGTTTTTATTTTGTCGGCGGACGATGCGGTGCTAACACAATTCTCAATCAGTAAATACTAAGTGACGTGTGTTAGCACCCGAGGATGTATCGGCTACGAATGGCCGATACGCTCGACAGATCAGTAGTCTTCATCCAAGATATACAGTTGGGGCTCTTTGCGATTGTGGTAGCGATGCATACTCAAGGCTGACACCACAACAACATCACCAGCGCCGCGTGAATTTTTCACAACCGCGCTGTGAAGTTTGAAAAGCAGTTCGCCAGTCTTGAAGGGTGTGCCGTCGTCGCTCGCGAACTCAACGTTTTTCCAGCACCGCACCTCGCCTTCCCAACACGGTATCCGGACGCGAATTCGAGATGTTGGGTAGACAATGAGGTCAGGATTCCAGTCGGACGTATCAAACTGCCAAAGCTGAGTTTGTTGAATTTCCGATTCAAAAGCAGAATAGGTTGGAAATGGCACGTCAGTGGAAGTCCAAAGAGATACGCCAAAGTTAATGCGTCGAGGAAGGGCTGGAGAGAACTGTGTTGCCAAGCTGATTTCGCTATGCAATCTAGCCAGCATCTGTTCGATGCCAATCCCTATAAAGCTAGCCGCCATATTTTTTACTGCTTGATTTTTTTGTTTCATTTTTTAGTCCTTACATTGTTATTTTTCTGTGATAGACGATGCGGCGCTGGCACCGTACCGGCGATCATTGTCGCCAGTACGGTCACGATGGTTTACCGCGTGTTTTTTATTTCAGGAGCCGAGACTGGACTGGGCAGAAATTTCCCAATTACGCTCCTAATGCGATAACTGTTTATATGAGCGTCAGTACGCCAGTTTCCCTCAGCTCGTCAAACGCGCTTTCGTCCAGCATCCAGCCAGGAGAAGCAAATTCGACGCGTGGACTAGCGGGGTCAGCTTTGTTATAGCTGGGGTAGCAGCAAAAGCGTCCGACTCGGTAGCTAGATGGATTGGATGCAGGATGATTGCCGATGCCATCAGCCCAATTTTGGATTGTGGGTTTCAGGATCAGAAATTTTTCGAGCGAGATAGGGTTGAGCAGCGGAAGCAGCACGCGGAAAATTTCGTTGCCGGTTTCTGGATCGCGCGCCATATAGCTGGCGCGCTCAATGTCACGGAACTGAGGGGCCAATTGATTGATATCGAATTTGGTGTCGAAGTCAATCACCAGCGCTGTTATAGCGTTCGTCTTGGCAGTTGACGTGCCATTGATCCACGGGCTGAAGCCAGCGGTGTCTTCACTCGAATTGCTAGTAATAGCAGTGAGAAATGCAGATAGAGTACCCCAATCTCTCTGCAACAACTCAGGCCGATCGTCTTCAAAATTCTCAAAGACTGAAATATTCAGCGAGTGATAATAATAAGGTCCCTTGGAGAGACCATCAAAGGGCTCTAACTGGAGACTACGCAGTGTCGACGAATTATTAGTAACGATTTTCTTCATTTGATGCCTTTCAGATTTAATAGGAAAATTAAAAGTGAAATTCCATCGGCAGACAATGCGCAGCCCAAATGCGGACGAAAGCAAAGTCGAACGAAACCAATCGGGAAAACGGAAATTTAGCAGGCTGAGTGCCTATGAGCGTACGGAGAAGTGAAGACGGTAGGGATACCATCTTTTGTGACTCTGTCAGACTCGCAGGCGAACTCCTGCATCCGGAATACCGAATGAAAGAATTTCAAGCCTGCCCCTTCCGTCATAAATCTAACTACATGACGGTACCGCTCAATGTCGGCCGTGTTACCCACAGGGCGCGGAGAGTATCCGCAAAATCTGGCAGCGAAAGCTGGGTTGAAGCACTAACGCTTCTTTTACTATACATAAGACAACTTTTCTTGTCAACAACTTTATAAAAGATTCACGTTTGCCTAGGCGTGTACCCATCGAACAGCAAGAGACCAGCACAAGCACCTTCGGGCTGAAGAGATCGGGCGAGTCCGGTGCTAACCCGTTTCTAAATCAGTTAAATATTAAAGTGCTCGCGTTAGCACCAACACTTTCATGTAAAGTACATTTCTGCATACATAGCAGCAAATTTTTTGTTCGCAGCCACTATACGGCGTCATTAAAAAACTATATATTTTTATATACGGTCGGGGCATTGCCCTGATCGCCCTCATGTAGATCAACCCCCCTCGCTGGCGCTCATTCTGATTGTGACAATCTGGTGCTGATGCGTTGTCAGTCCAGTGGCATAAATGCTTTAGTCAATCCTAGAAAAGTGAATTATGACCAACAAAAATTTTGAAATTGATTTAAATCAGCCGGGCGAACTTACGAAGGCGAATATTGCTGCCTTAGTCGCGACAGGCGACGACTCGGTTCACACGCAAATACGCGTTTCGAAGGTAGGAAAATTGTACGTGTCGGAAACAGTTGGTTCAAAGGAGATAGATGATTTACTGTTTCGCCTTGAAACGAATACGGCCGGAAATGGCTATGTAGGGCCGGACGCTGCTAAAAATACCGCACGGATTGATCGCCTCTACAAAGTGATCAAAGCTAACTGGCCAGTCCCTTCCTCTACGTATATCGACGATTTTTAGAGCCCACTGAGAAAAATGAAAATGGCTGTCGATCAGGTAAAGACCAATATGGAAGCGCTGCAAATCGCACGTGATTTTGCGACTGACGAAAATGTAAATGAAGGTCGCGTTGAAGCGTACGCGGAGACATGGTTCGACGCAAGGAAAGATGCCGATTCATCTTCACCTACCGATCTTCGTGCTTATCTTGCTAGCAGATTTGAGCATCCATAACCTCCAGGAAGCATCATGCCTAACGATAGAACTGAGCAAGAGCAGGAATTTTTGGACGCATGCGCAGAAATGACTGATGCAGATCGCGAAAAAATTATTCGTTTGACTGAGCGGATCGCAAACAAGCCGAGTGGAATGACTTTGACCAAGGAACAGATGCAAGCAATGTTTGATAATGACTCTGAATTACCGTTGCATTAAAAGAACATATCATGGACAAAGAGAAATTCACTGATAGTGGACTAGTGAGTTGCTGCCAACAATATGAGCTGCAACGAACCCACAAAGCTCTTTGGCGGAGTTTTTATAGGAAGCAACCGAATTGGCCTCTTTGACCGTCCGAATCCGGTGCTAACTCATTTTTAAAACTGGTAAATACTAAAGTGCATCCGTTAGCACCGTCCGGCATCGATCAAGGCCCGGCAATCTTAACTGATGGTATTTAGCTCAAGGGCGAGACCAGGGACACTTCAGGACGTTTGAAGGCCGGTGCGGATAGAGATAAATACCTATGGCTTGAACAACAACCTACAGGCCAGATAGGGGATTGCCAGACATGAAGAATTATGACCTTGAAGCTACACTCGCCAGGCACGAAGCACTTATGAGAAAAATACTCGGGCCCGAAAAAAGAGAAAACCGACATTCGACAATGGAAGAAGATGCGGCCTATGATCGTGATTGCGAAGAAAGGCGTGAATTTCGGGAATGGGTACTGCAAATGAAGGCGCAAAACTGGCTTATCAATGGCGTTCCGATAGTGCTCTGATACGATGCCATCACCGGCACCGAATCCAACCCATCAACCGAACATTGCTTTATACAGCCAGTAACAGCCGCTGCCAAAGCCAGCCAGTAACAGCAGATAGCACGTAGCTAGGAATGGCGCCGCCGAGAAGTTCTTCAAAATCGCAATCACTGTCACCAGCAGCCGATATAGTAAATACAGATAAAGCACCAGCAGGAATAGTGTACCCATCAATTTTTCCAGTGATTGGCCGATTGAATCGATGTCGTTCCGTAATCCAGTCGGCCCAGCCAATTTAATTTCACTCGGACGCAGCCAATTCAGTAATTCGATTTTGGTATGCCTTCAACATGCAACTCACATCTGAACATCCG
Organism: Collimonas arenae; assembly: GCF_001584165.1. Lineage (NCBI taxonomy): Bacteria > Pseudomonadati > Pseudomonadota > Betaproteobacteria > Burkholderiales > Oxalobacteraceae > Collimonas > Collimonas arenae. The sequence goes on along the minus strand of NZ_CP013233.1, from coordinate 4,412,847 downwards.
TCGCGTTCAAGCTTGCGCCATTCGTTCTGTCGTTTCCTGAGAGCGCCTGTATCTTTGGCATTGTTAAGTGCTGATTTGTATACTTGACCAAGCCTTACGTCTGCTGCCGATAGTTCAGGACTGGAGCAGATTAATCGTTCAGGGCCATTCGAGGCTTTGGCACAGTCAAAGCTCGGTGTCCAAGATTGAACTGCGTTATTGGCGTTCGCAGGCGGAATATCTGCTTCCGTTTTTGGCGATTCGGATTTGGCTATGTCGTTACGCGGAGTTTCTGCAATCGGATTTTGCGATGAGGCGATTTCAGCCATTTGAGTCACAACGGCCTTATCCAAAGCGGCAGGCGTATCGATGATGGCTGGCGCGACAGGTTCAGTCGGTTGAATATGCACCACTTGTTCTACGGGTTCGGATTTTGCAGACTTGTTTTCATGTGAACCGAACATTGCCATCAAAATTCCTGGGATGACAGTGACGGCAACAAGCGCATGCCAAATCTTAAATACATATTTCGAAGACTCTGGTTCATCGCTGAATGCGTCATTCGTTGTCTCTTCGCCAGTGGATGGTATCGCCACACCCCAAGCTAAAGCAGCTTTATGCCAGCCTTTCCCGTATGGCTTGTAGCCATGCTCCAAATAATATTGCGCGGTGTATTTGTTCATCTTGAATGGCAGTACGAAATTCCCGATGAATAACGTACAGCACCATAGAAATCCTGTTGATGGCATACCGCGAAAGAAGAACGGCAATGCGCCAAAGAAAAATGCAGTCCAACAAAATCCTACTTTGACCTGCCGGACTAAACCCGCGTCGTTCTTCATTGATACGATCATTTTTTTATTCCCCGTATGATGTGACTATGGACATGACAATCCATTGCGATGACTTTTCGCAATAGATTGCCATGTGCTTTGAGTTATTGAGATACCGACACGCCGTAGGTCGTATCGAGACTGGTGATGTGGCCGTTGTTTGGAACAATCCAGTTCAGCCAGGTACGGCCGTTAGAAAAATTCGCAGTGTTCGCGTAGATTTGGGTTGATGCCATCGTCGCTGGATTAATTTTGACGATGTTGCTGAAGCCGTATGGGTTGGAGGAATAGGTGTCCTGCACGGCAGTTAAATAGACAAAGCCGCCTTGATACACAATATCAAGCGTCGTTTGATATTGCTGGCTATATGGCAGAACGGTTGCGTTGGATGCTGAATACACTCCGCTACCGTCATTTTTAAAAATGGTCGGCGGCCAGTTTCCGAAACTATTGTCCGGTGCATTGCCAGCTAAAAATGCATCGAAATGACCTGTGCCAGAAAAATCGATCAACTCGGAAGTGAATATCTCGGGTAGTCCAGTATTCGATCCTGTAATGCCTTGCTGTCCGTTCGACTGGTAAGCATTGATTACTTTCGGGAAGTGAGAGAAATCACTATTGAAGGTGCCGTCTTTGTTGTTGGTAAAGAAAAATGGTGTTTTCTGGACGAATTGATCCGTCACCAAAACATCGGCATAGCCATTGCCGTGTATATCTGCTGCGGATGCGCTGTGGCAGTAGCAAGTTACCGGAATGGTTACGTTCTTGTAAGTGCCGTCAGGCTGGCTAAGTAGGACATGAGGCTGCTCACCTGAAAACGGCGATGCATCGAAGCCGTGGCAAGCGAAGAAAATATCTGGTTTGCCGTCGCCATTGAAATCGGCCACAACCGCCTTGCGTGGGTGGAGACATCCAGTGTTATTTGCTAACAAGGTAGACGTATGGTCTACCCATGTGCCATTAACTTTCTGCCAGAAATGAATGTGTCCGAATTTACTAGCTGTGGATGGGTCTTGTGAATTGTATTCAAGCGTATGCGTCACCATTGAATACGTGCCGTCTTGAAAGAAGTCGGCAAACGCCACTGCATTGCCAGCGGCTACTTCACTCGGAAGAGTTTGAGCGCCAATCGATTCGCCTGCTGCGGCCTTGTTCTCATACGAAGATTTCAATACCGGAATTGGCACAGTCAATGAGACTGACTGATTGGCACTTCCACCGGCGCCAGAACAAGTAAGGGTATATGTGCCAACACCGGATGCTGTTGGCGTTTGTATGGCCGATCCTGAAATCGACTGTATGCCACTCCATGCACCCGAAGCCGTGCAGCTTGTCGCATTGGTGGATGACCATGCAACGGTTACAGGCGATCCGATACTTGTTTTCGGCTGACTCAAAGTTAATGAAACGGCTGGTACTGGGACACTTGGAGTAGCGCTACTGCCGCCACCTCCACCGCATCCGACCAGCGCTAGTGCGACAAATCCTGCTCCAATAGACTTCTTCATTCATTTCCTCCACTCGCACCATTTGTGTGCTTGCCATCTATGAAGTCCCGGCATTGGAGGGTCTATCGACGCAGTGTTTCCCGACTCGATGAGGCAGTTAGATCATCGGATGATCCTTGGCAATGCGTAACCTGTACTTTTCAATAAAGGCAAATACGTCAAGGCCAAGCGCATCAGCGATAGTGATGAATTCTGGAAAATCCAGACGTCGTTCACCGCGCTCGTACTTCGAGACAAAAGATTGTGTCTTGCGGAGTTTGTCAGCCAGGTCAGCTTGCAATAGTCCACTCGACATGCGCGCTTCAACCAGCATCTGCCGAAACACTTGTGAGTTGGGGTCGTGAATAGGATTAGCCATTCACATAGGGTGAAACCCAACTCGGGATATGCCATAACCTACTATGGGTTATATTATCATAACAAGCTCACAATTGTTTCGAATAATCAACATCTCTGATTTGCTTGGCCAATATGGTCGCTGTCGTTAGCAGTCTCTCCAACGCTGGTTTGGCAGGACCTAGGCTGGGGAAGCTTTGGGGTTTAATTGGCTATATTATTAGGACGCTGTGGTTGCCGGCCGCCGCCACTTCCAATGCCCGTTTCGCTTGCAACTGGCCTTTGACATCGCTGAAATCGGGATGACTGCGTGGTTTCGATTGCGCATGTGGAATATGACGCTGGAGCCTGGTTTCTGTCTGCCTGGAGGAGAAATGCGCACATACCTGAAGCAGCGATTCGGCCGGGAGAATATGTGCGTCGGACACTAGCGCCGCCTCATCCGCGTTGGCTTGCGGCAGGATGAAGGCGCGCGGCGATGCCGATGAGGTGCCATTGCCGGTCTTGGACGCATCGGCATTCCGGCTATCCGACGTCATGGCGAAAGTCATGGCAAGGGCGCCGCGAATCGGCCTCAGTTCGCCCGACAGCGAGAGCTCGCCGGCAAATTCGTAGGCATCGAGTTCATCCGCCGGCATCTGCTCCGATGCTGCCAGGATGCCGAGTGCGATGGGGAGGTCGAAACGGCCGGATTCCTTGGGCAGGTCGGCCGGCGCTAAATTAACGGTTTTCAAGACAGCCCTAGATATCTGTCAAAAAGATGTCGCAAGTATCTTTTGGAAATATTGGAGGATGTAGTTGCGAGAAAGGAATGTATATCTATTTCTGCGAGGTGATATTGAATTTACAATAAATGCAAATCTGGAGGGAGTGTGTCTCAATACTCGATAGGGCGTATGGCAGCATCGAACTTATTTCGAGCCAACGTTTCAGGTTTGCCTCCGGTATCTGTCAATGTCTTAGGCCATGAGTCCTGTTGCCATTTGAACTGCTACCGACTGCTGATTGCCCACCCGAACTCCCCGGGAACTCATTCATGTGGTGCTGCGCAACGCGATATAGGTTGACCAGTGCGCCATTAATGTCGTCAACGACTTCGGTGCGCGCCGGCGCTGGTCGCGGGAAATACAGCGTGGCACCGTCGCAAAACACCTCGACGTAACATTCGTGAGGCGGGAATATGGGGATGAGTTTATCGGCCAGGCGGCGTTTGCGACCCTTCCAGGGAATGCACGTACTGCTCCAGTGTCAGATGTTCGATGACGTACTCGCGCACCAGAGTGTATGCGTATGACAACGCCGGCCGGCGCATCCGGACCAGCGGCAGCTTCGCCCGCATCAACCCCAGCGCCAACAGCAATAATACCGAGATTGATGCCGCCAATCGCCTCACCGTCGGCAGTGGACAGAGCCTCATTCCGACCTCACCGGCAACCTCACCAGTGGCGGCGTGAATACCTACATCTGGAGTGCGCGCGACCAGCTCACGCAAATCAGCGGTGCCGTCACAGCCGGATTCAATTATGACGCGCTCAGACGGCGCCAGACCAGGACGATTAACGGCGTCGGCACTGGCTATGTCTACGACGGCCTCAACCTGATCCAGGAACTCAACGGTGTTGGAGTCGACGAAGTGCTGGCGCAGCAAACTGACACGGGCGCCAGCGCCCAAACGATTAACTATTTCAGCGATGCCCTTGGCTCGACGATCCAGCTCATCGATCAAACCGGCAACAAGCTGATGGATTACACCTAGGATCCTACTGTCCGATTACTTCCAACTCCCACCAGCGCTGGGAGATTGACGTGTCGCGGTCGATAAAACCTGTGGGTCACATCTGGGAAGTTCACGGACCAAATTTTGCATCCACGCTGGCAACACGTTGAAACCATCGAGCAGATCCTGACGGATCGCGGCGCCGTGTATAGGATCGTCCAGAACCTTGGTCAGCTTGTTCAAGACAAGAGAACGGTCCGAAGTCAATGTGTCTTTCAACCAGTGCAGCGCCTGAACGATGCGCATGGCCGGACGTCCCGCCCAGTAGAGGCGGCTGGGTGCCGTCTGTTTAAACTCGACGGTGAGATTGTCTAGTTGAACTGTGCGACGGCGCGTGTCGGTATGTATGGTGACGCGAGCCGGTACCGCATTGGTCAGGCCAAGATCATTGGCGGCGGTCATGCCGTCTATAAGCAGTCGCAATTGATCCCGACGGGCAATCGCTTCCACCACTGCGCGATAGTCGGGGGATGTGGGACGCTTAGTCAGGTTGTTCCACTTGGGCCTGTCATATAGACCCCTGTCGATGCGACGCAACTCTTCTGCCAGCACCATGCGCTGCAGAGTCTTGTCGATTGCATCACGGTTGCCCAACTGTGCAAAGTCGGTTGGTACCCAAACTTGTCCAGGACCTGCCGCTTCGATTAGGGTAGAGATATGGGATTTGAGTACAGACATTTTCTTCCTTGTCCGATATTTATATGGTTTTTTCGGACATCGCGCAAGAAATTGTCCGAAATTTGCGGCTTTAGTTCGGACATTTTGAGCGCGAACTCAGACTTACCCTCCAATGTGCAGGCGCTGGTGCAAATTGACCGCTGCGCCGGTTCTGGCTGACCTACTGTGCTGGTCCACGCTGACCTGCCGCTTAGGTGTAGTTGCGGATGACTGCGCACTTCGGGTCGCGACTACCTCATAACGGTATTTACAGCAATCCTAAGTGCATGGACCTACCTGTTGCCTGAAAAGAAAGTTACTGAGGACATGCGGTTCTATAGTTGCCCTGGAATCGATCCAAAACACTCTAAGTTCTCTCCCGTAACTCTTGAGCTTTCTCCAAAGCCATGTCACGCTGCTTATTCGTAATTGCACCGCCACTGTATTTCAGTTGTATCGTTTAATCCGCCTGGTTTAGATCAGAGAGATATTTTCATTGACGTCAATGCTGTGCAATAAATCTTCTCGATACTCAAGCGGCGGGTAGGGCAGCATTTGAGTTTGTCATCGCACATCTAAGTAGTAAACTGCCTTTTGTGTTACCACCCAAATACGCGAGTTAACAACCGCTATTAAACTATCGATCAAGTCATCCGGCATGGGGTACGTCATCCAGGTTGCACCTCGGTCCTTGCTAATGTGAAGCGTGCTGCGAAATTCACCCGCTGGCAACACAAAGTCACGATGATCCCAAGTGCGAATCAGCAGCAAATCGTGTGTGGCCAAAGCATCTGATACGTTGCTCTCACTTTTCCAGAGTTCGTTGGCAGAATGCCCCGCAATTGCATACAATCTCGCTTCTGGGTTTTCCGCTGTGCCGCTATCAACTTGCGCGTACAAGAAATCGTGGTTACCGATCAACTTCACGACATCACCGTGAAGTTGTTTCATGTCCTCCAGTGCAAGTTCATCGCGGTTATTGGCAATAGTGAGAATAGCCTTCTGATGTTCACGCGCCCCGAGAGTGATGCTGACTGTGCGGTCTCCGACATAAGCATCCCAATGGGAGCCAGATAAGCCGGCACCGTCCGTTCGCATTATCCATGACATGCCACTGTCCTCGGTCTCATAAATTTGCGTGGTCCAATTATCGAACGATGGTGCAGATGTGTCCGTGGCCAACAAGGTATACCGGTTGGCGTCCAAAAAGACGAGACGACACGAGCGATGCTGATTGCAATTCACCGGTACTTTTACCGGTATCCACGTCTGCCCGCTATCGAAAGAGCGTTCATAGCTCACGTCGAATCGATTTAGAGAATCACTCTTGTAGCTCTCGATTTCAGCAAGTAAATTCAAGCCTGAGATACCGATGATGTGCGACACTCTTGTCGAGTCATACATCTTTACGAAACTGCATGCTGCGTCCTGCGCTCTACAGACCAACAGTGGGTTTCCCTGATCGCCAGAATTTTGCATCTCACCCGCCATTGGCACACGCCAGCGTGCATTGACACCGACGTAAACATTATTTTGATCCGCCCCGATACGCAATATATGGTGTGCCTTGAACATACCTGCGGTAACTACGGCGCTTGGCTTTCCGGTAAACTTCCACGGACCACAGGAACCCTTTTCTACCTCAGGGCCGCACGCGATATGCGTTGAGCCATTGCCTCTAATGCTGGTACTCGTCTGCACCGGAAGCGCATTGGCACGCGAATTTAGAACCACGCTCCCAATGATCATACATATTACAAGGACTGCCTTTAATTTCATGCTCCCATTTCCTGTGGCAGGGGCTCTGTGCAACGGATGACGGCACATTGAGCTAAATTCGAAGAGCGATGAGTCCAAATGAGAATTGGAATCTTTTTTGATCTTGGCTTTTAGACCGTCAGCCATTACATCCCGAAGCAACTACAACGAATCGGAATGTGTAGGCGCCTTGGCGGACAGGCGCTCAGAATACATGTTTTTTGCCAGTTCTTCTCGAAGCTCGATTTCAAGCGGCGATTTTCTCGTCGCCTTGAGCGCACAAAACACTACGGACGTAAAGCACATAACTGCGAGCGCGATCAAAGAGAAATTGGCGAAATGTTTGTTGAATGCAGTTTCCATATGACGCAACCATAGGCCACTCCATGCCATAAATGTCATCCCAAAATACCCAATGAGAATCATCACACCGTAAACAGAGTAAAGCCAGTTCGACTTCAATGAAATAAATTTGCCAGATACGGGATCAATCCAAGCAACAAGCGAATGTTTGTCAGTATTCTCAAACGCCCCTACTGTCCAGGTGCCAGAAAATAATTTAATGATTTTTGGTAGGCAAAGTCCATAAATGGTTACTCCATCAAAACGTAGACTGAACTAAACTCCATCGCGACCAGTTGCCTTGTCGAATATCTCCAAATTTTGCATTGGTCCCAATATCATGCAGCACCCTAGTTTTGTAGAAATTGCACGGCTCGATCCTCTATTGAGGATATCGGCGTAGGCCAACATATCAAATTAGTGATGCCAGGCAAACCATCCCAAAGCGATCAGTACTACAGCAACGCAAACATACAATGTGCCTGCAGCGACGCGTGCGGCAAAAATCAAATTCCTTAGCCTTCTAATTTTCAACATCTCTCGTGATTTCTCTCCCCAAATCATGGTCATCCTTAGGATGGTGTCATTTCGAGGGCCATACCAGAGACGATCTAAAGGAAAGCTACGATCTTCCAATATCCTTGCAAACAATTCCTCTCGGACAAGCTGCGTAGCGATGAATGATCCTCCCGCTAGCAACGGAATCGTTAAAAGCATCCAATTTTCAAAATTCATGATATTCATCGTTGCAAAAAACTACATCTACAAGTCACTGGCGATTTCGGGCTATTGATGCATGCAGTTTATCCAACCTAACTAACTCCTGACTATTCAAATATTTTTGACAATGCAAATTCCGGTCATCCGCTTGAAATTCAAATCTTGCTTCAGTCATAATTTGTGAGGCGTACGCACCATTAGCTGTCATTTCATCTGATGACAAGTCAGTCGTGTCTGTTTCATCAATTCTCGCAGTAAGGTACTTTGCCAAGGATTGGCGCCAATTTTCACTGCGGACGCGGCATTCTGATGCAATATTAACCCCCGGTGTCAGAATAGTTGTCGCGTCATCTGATTGATTGAAATCATATCCGGGGGCGGGCAAAAGAAGAACGAGTGAAGAAGTATTCCCTTTTCTGGCTTTTCGCCGTGCCGAATAAAAACAATCGTTTCATCTGCTAGGGCGCTTGCGCCGGCAATGGTCAAAGCCAACACCACTGCAATTTTTTTCTTATCAATAACCAACCACTCATTCATCTAAGGTACCTCGCCGCTGCTTTGCTGTTTCGCGTGCATCTTCGATCATGCTGCGTGCTTCAATTTTTTTGCGTCTGATGGCCGCATAAATTTCCATCGTCATCGGTACAGCAATCATTAATTCTTTAAGGGTGCCGACGTCGTCGTCGCGGCTTTTCTGTAATCCAAACATATATGTTTCTACTCAGCAGTCCATTGTCTTACTCTGTTTCATGTTGCATCGTTTCGTATTCATTTTTTTTGAACTTGAGTACGACTTACGAAAATCATGCATTATCCACGAACGCGCACTAACCGCGAATATCCGTGGGCGTACTGGTTGGACACCAGCGCCGTTGTGGTCATATTGAGGGGCATGAGAGCGACCAGAACTGGTCCCGTTGGATTGGACACGAATTTGACTTCGTTAAATGGAATGTTATAGATGTTGAACTATCCAGCACGGCTCTTGCTCATACACAGAGCAAGAGCGTGCGATGCATACGGGTAATACACACATGATCATGTCCGCACTATCCCTATTCGAATTACTTCACCATGTGGCCGCCCTTATGATGCGGGCCGTGGCCGCCGACGATATGCATGCCATTGTTATGGTGTGACTTAACGTAATGGCTGCCTTTTCCGTGTGGACCATGACCACCAACGCGATGCATCCCTTTGGTTGAGGCTTCTGCCGGACATGCCGCAGCAAGCACCGAGGCGCCAGTAACCAAAATTGCCACAATGGTTTTGTTAATTTTAAACATTATTATCTCCCTAAGACCGCGCTAAATTGCCCCAAAGCGGCATGATTGCCGCAATTTAAAAATTCATCATCCACAAAATCTTTGCAGTCTCCTGATGTCCGTGGATTCCATGCCATCACTTATTCCTTCTCGAGATAAATCAAAGCACCAGGCGCGGGGTTCGGTAGGCGTTGGTAAGCATTAATCGCAACTTATTGAACCCCAACTTATCCCCGCGCCAGCATCCTTTTAATGCCCCCTCAAATTACTTGTTTTCGACAAACTCAATCCGACGATTTTGGAAGCGGCCAGTAGCGGTATCGTTGTCACCAATAGGTTTGGAGTCCCCGTATGCCTTGGTCGTGAACGCGGTGGCAGCAATGCCTTTGGACACAAAGAAATCACGCACAGCATTGGCACGCGATTGCGACAATCCCATATTGACGGCAGAAGACCCTACATTATCGGTATGGCCGCCGATTTCCAGTTTTGCATCCTTGGCGCAATCCTTGATGGCTGTCACCGCTTTGGCAAACTCCAGGACATCTTCCTTCGGAATAACAAAGGAACCGGAAGCAAAATTAAATGCATAGATATTCATTGCTTTCACCACGTCGGCCGTCGTGCAGGTACCTGGTTTGAGTGCAGCTAGTGCATCCTCAAATTTTTTCTTGCTATTGGCCACGGCTTCGGACAGGTCGAACAGGGAGACGGTATAAGCACTACCAAAGAGCGTCTTGGTCTTATCCAGCAAGGCCAGTTTAGGATCAGTTGCGGCGCCGCCGATTTCAATATTGTTGCCCTTGATCGTCAATTCTGCGTTCGGCAATTTGATGGTCGGCAATAAATCAGGTAATTTGCCGATCCAGTCAGCAGGCTTAGTCGCCGCATCAACTTTAATGTCGGCGCTCACCGCATCGCCATAAACCTTTTTCAAGTCGTCCATAATCGCAGTTTTCTCAGCTTCGCTACCGACGGTGGCAACTACCGTAGCTTTACCGTCTTTATCAGTGGTCAACGACAGTACAGGAGACTTATCCGGTGCGGCAGAGACCGCAGCAGGTGGCGTTACGACCGGCGCCGGTGCTGGTGTCGATTCCTTATTGCAACCGCGCATCAAAAATAGCAATGCAGCCAAGGCCAACAACAACCAGAGCCACCAAAATTTTGCCAGGCCTGATTTTTTTTCAGGTGCTTGGCTAACGCTTGTGCTTGGATGCGCAGCTTGTGGCATTTGCACATGAAAGGCTGACAGCGTGTTTTTGAGTTTGCTGCCAATGCCGTTGAAAAATGCCGCTACAGTACCCAGGCCCAACGCCGCCCACACGCCCTCAGGCAATTTGCCCTGGATGAATGGTACTTGGTGTTCGAGCGTAGAAATTAACGTGTGCTGCCCGCCTTTACTCGCTTGCAAGTGATTTTTGATCAAACCAAACAGGGTGGCTGCGGCCACGCACGTCATTGATGTTACGGTGCTGATTCCCACACCGGTGTGCTGAGCAACAGCATTTGTTACATCCCCGGCTTTGTCGCCGAGCAAGTGGACGGTGTGTTCTTCACCGATTTTCCCCAAGTTACTTAGGGACACTGGATTGTCGATGACGCTGACCAAATTGGTGCCAATGTTAGGATCAACTTTAGGAGACATGATGGCCGAATAGAGCGCCCGCGCTCCCTCAGGTGTGTCAGCCTTTTTCACGACAGAGCCAATCAGGGTTGGCACCAAAGTATCAAAGACAGTCGTCGCTTTGCTAGCGTCAATCCCATAATGGGCGCTTATGCGTTGAATCACTTGCCCGCCCAGTGCGGTTTGCGTAAGTTGTAGCAGGTTCATACTCATCTCAAAATTCTCCAAAAAGAGGGCGTTACGTTATCTAAATTTGTCAATGCGGTATCAGTAACGGGTTACTTGCCGGCACAACGCATGCGCCAGCAAAATTAACCGGTCTCTGCTGCAATTTATGCGAGGCTTATCTATCACTCGTTTGCGCTTTCAATACGACTCAGGCACGCTTGATGAGGCGCAGAATAAATAACAGGATCACGGCCCCCACGGTGGCAGTCACAATCGATGCCAACAGGCCGTCGCCGATGTGAATCCCCAATGCTCCGGCCAACCAACCGCCGATGAAAGCGCCGACGATACCAACGATGATGTCAACCAACACACCGAAGCCACCGCCTTTGACGACAACCCCTGCTAACCATCCTGCAATCGCACCAACTATCAACCAAGCAATAAAACCCATGACATTTCCTTTTAAATTTGTACATCAATAAGTCGCGCGACAAGCATAACGCAAACGTCATCAAAAATATTCGCGGAATTGTTACAGATAGATAAAAGCAGAATGTGTTATTGAATGTAATATTCCGCGCACCTAATGTCATTTCCATGGAATGAAGATTTTCGAGATTGAAACTTCGCTGCCAATATTTTCCACCATGCGCGAGTGCTTATTCTCTGGATTGGCTTGCGATTGTTTAGGCTGTCATTTGCTGATCTGCCAGCGTCAAATGCACGGCCTCGGCAACGCTCAGGGCGCTGAGAGAGGCGGCCGGAAATGCAGGCTCGACAGCATTTTTCATGATGTCGTAGACCGGATCCTTGAGGCGTGCGAGCAGCAGACGCAGACCACTGGCGCTGACGAAACTGAAAAAATCATGCAAGCCTTCCAGACTGGTGCTGTCTAGGTCGGGCGATTCTTCCAGGCTGAGGATGACAGTGTGCAGGCCGGAGGCAGCGCTGATGGAACGGCGCGCTTGGCTCAGGATGCGTTCGGCATTGGCAAAGAACAGCGGCTCATTGGGGCGCAAGATGATGATGCCAACTACTGCTTGCGCTTCTGGATGAGTGCCTATATTGACGAAATCATGACTTTGTCCGAGTCTTCCCAGCACCGAAATGGTCGATTGAGAAAACTGTCGCAGCATCATGAAGATGCTGATCGCGATCGATACCAGCAAGCCGTCCAGTACACCCAGCAGCAATACCGCAACTACCGAGGCAATCACCACCAGGCGATCGCGGCGCCATTGGAAGTAGGGACGGAACACCATCGGATTAAGAGTATGGCTGACCGCATGAATCACGATCGCCGCCAGAACAGGTTCCGGCGTCAGGGCTATTCCCGGCAGCAAGGTCAGCACGATCGCCAGAATCACCAGCATCGCCACCCAGCCGGACAAGCTCGAAGTGGCGCCGGCCGCTTCATTGGCGGAGGTGGCGGAATAGCCGGCGCCGACCGGCATGCCGTGGAACAGGCCGGACAGCAGGTTGGAGGCGCCCAGCGCCAGCAGATCGCGGTTGGGCGCGGTGGTGTCGCCATGCTTGATGGCAAAACTACGAATCGCGCCATACGATTCGGCATACAGAATCATGCCCATGGCAAAGCCCAGTTCACCCAGACGCAACCAGTCGGCGCGCGACAGCACGGGCAGGGTCGGCACCGCCAGCTGCAGATGGATGCTGCCGACCAGGCCGACGCCATATTGCTGCAGATTGAGCCACTGGCCGGCGGCGACGCCGATGACGATCACCAGCAGCGCGCCCGGCACCCGCCGCAGCCGCGCAAACAGGAACAGCAGGGCCAGCGCCGCCGCCATGACGGCGACGCTGATCCAGTTCCAGCGGCCGGCCTGCGCCAGCATTTCGGGAATGAAGCGGGTCATGTCGCTATGTTCGGGATGGACGCCGACCACGCCGGCGAACTGCTTGAGAATGATGACGATGGCCAGGCCGAAAGCAAAGCCGCGCAGCACCGGCTTGGCGATGAAGTCGGTGACGCTGCCCATGCGCGCCAGTCCCGCCAGCAGGAAAAACAGGCCGGTGATCATCACCAGGCCGATCGCCAGCGTCATGCGCAAGCCGATGTCGCCGTTCGCCATGGAGGCGGTGGCTGCCGCCAGCACTGCCGCGGAGGAAGAGGTGGCGGAGACGATCGCAAAGCGGCTGCTGCCGAACAGGCCGTAGCACAGCAGGCCGGCGAACAGCGCGATGACGCCGGTTTGCGGTGGTAGATTAGCGATACTGGAATAGGCGACTGCCTCGGGTAGCAACAAGCCTGCAATCGACAGGCCGGCAATTAAATCCGCTAGATATATCCTTTTGGCGGGTTGTGGTGATACAGACGGATCGGCTTGTTGTAATTGTGAAGGTGCCATGCGTCATCTCAATTCTCATTTGGTGCTATGGATTTATATATCGTTTTCACGGAGGAACGACCATTTACAACGCAGCACATAGGTACATGCAACTGGAAAATCTACTTAAAGTGTCCAGTTGAATGTCGCACGGCGTTCCTTTGCGGCTTCTAATACATCTTCGAGCATGCGACGCGCCTCGACTTTCTTTCGCTTGATGGCCGCGTAATCTTCCTCCATCGTCATGGTGATGACCCTTAGTTCATTGAGGTTGGGTGTACCACTAGCATTACTTTTATCAAATTTGGTCATAGATAAGACCCGCAAAATAATTTTATTCAATCAGTACATCTGCCGCATGATGACGATTTATTGAGGACTTCACTACAGCGGACAAGCCAACATAGTTAGTCACTTTTCATACTACGATTGCTGTGTTGTTGCGAATAATATTTAACCGGCAGAACCACAAATGCACTCCCAATTTGGCGCCGCGGAAGTACAGCTATGGTCGCGCAATGTCAGCGCTTGCACCGATTTCCGAATGATTTTTTCGGCGACCATATATTATTAATTTCCTCTGCGTCGCACGTTGGCTATACACGTCGCCGCAGCTGGCGATTTGTTCAAGCATCAGCAGTAACTCTTGATTGTCAATGTTACTATTTGTCAGACTGCGCCAAAAGCCGGCTGTATTCCAGCGTCGGAAACGCATATACACCGTACGCCATTTACCGTACTTCTGCGGCAGATCAGACCACTCACACTGATTTAACGTGACGCAAAGTACCGCTTCTATGAACAACCGATTATCTTTGCAATGAATGCCAGGAACCTTGCGTCCTTCGATCAAGGGCTCCAGTATTTGCCATTGATCGTCACGTAAATTCATTGGGTCTTTCTGCATTTAATCAAATATGGCAAAACAGCGATGCTAATGAAACTAGCAATACACAGACATGAGGCGGCAGGTGACATTAGTTGATGATCACCACCGAAGCAGCGTTTGTCAAACTAGTTGTCGCGTCATCTCAAGCCGCCTGCTTTAATGCTTCTGGCTGAATCCGTTCCGGATTAAGCCAGACCTGGTCGTCCAGTTTCCAGTTCCTCGTATGTTGCGCCCATCGCTGGGGATTCCGACGCTTGGCCTCACGATAAACCTGTTCACGCTGCTTCAGAATGGCCTCTGCCTGTCCGTTGTGGCGCTGCGCCGGTGTGACAAACTTCAAGCCGCTGTGCTTGTGATCCTGGTTGTACCAACGCACGAATTGCTGTGTCCATACTTGCGCTTCTTCCAGACTGCCGAACGGCTTGTTCGGGTAATCAGGACGGTACTTGCAGGTGCGGAACAGCGACTCTGCGTAAGGATTGTCGTTGCTCACACGCGGCCGACTAAACGACGCTGCCACGCCCAGATGCTCCAGGGTGGCAAGCATGGTGGCACCCTTCATCGGACTGCCGTTATCCGAATGAAGCACCAGCTTGCGTCCCGCCAGTCCTTCCGCCAAGCTGGTGCGGCGCATTAAACGCGACGCCAGCTCTGCCGATTCAGCCGTGTGCACTTCGTGGCCGACGATCTTGCTGCTGAAGACGTCGAGCATCATGTACCAATAGTAATATTGCCCTTTCACTGCTGCCGGCAACCAGGTGATATCCCAGCTCCACACCTCGTTCGGACCGCTGGCGCAATGACTGGTCACCACGCGGTTCGATGGCTTCTTCGCCCGGCCCCGATGATGCTGCTGCGACGCCTGTTTCAAGACTCGGTAGAAGCTCGATTCCGACGCCACATACTCGCCCCTGTCCGCCAGCGTCGGCACGATCTGGCTTGGCGGCATGCTGGCAAATTCCTCGCTGTTGGCAACGGCCAGAATCTGCGCGCGCTCGTCCTCGCTCAGCTTGTTTGCCGGCGCGGGCCGCATATTGGTCGTGCGGCTGTCGGCGGAAACGGCATCATCGCCATCGCGCACCCAACGCTGAAATGTACGCAAGCTTAGATTGAGCTCGGCACATGCCTTGTGCAAGCGGCTGCCAGCCGCTGCGGCTTCGCGAATCAACGATACACATAACAGGCGATCTGGGACGCTGATCAGTCTTCCTCTTTGTCCCCCAGATCGCCTGGGCTTTTTTCGCAGAATCAACAGCGCGGCGGCTTCCGTCAGGGCTTTCTCTTTGCGAAGCAATTCCTTTTCCAGTTGCCGGATGCGTTTCTTGTCACCTTTCGATTGCTCGCGCTGACCACGCGCCTGTTGAGCTACGCTCGCATTGGCCGAGCTGCAAGCAGCCCGCCACGCAGCGATCTGCTCGGCGAACAGGCCCTTGCGGCGGCAATACTCGGCCAGCTCGACCGCGTTCAACGCCGCTGTTTCAAGCACGACTGCAAACTTGTCTTCTGAGGTCCATTCCTCAGCATTTTTCCCACTACCCGGCACTGGCATTCCTTGATTCCGAAGTTGACGGCGCCAAGTATAAAGCGTTTGCTCGGTGATACCGCTCTCACGAGCCAGTTGAGAAACCAGCTTGTTCTCCGGCGGCATCATCCGCCTCATGAGTGCTTCTTTTCGTTCTGCTGAATACTTCTTCACTCGTTCTTCTTTTGCCCGCCCCCGGATATGATTTCAATCAATCAGATGACGCGACAACTATTCTGACACCGGGGGCGGCGTTTGACGTTCAGGATGTTAGCCTCATGACAGATGCTTGCATCCGTCATGGTCTGTTTCGTTACCACTGGAAGCCGGCGCCTACCCCGGCCGGCAATCCGCTTCGTGCTCATGAATCCGCCGGATCGCCACTCCGGTTTTTTGAAAATGTGAATCAAGGCGTACCTGTTTTTGCAATATCTTCGCATTCCTGCCGATTCCAGTAAGTGCTGCGAAGCAGCTTGCCGTCGTCGTATTGCACCAGGTATTGACACGTGACGATCTCGCCGCCGCGCCGGAAATGGAAAATATAGTTCCAGGTCTTCACGCCAAAAACGCCTTCGCTGAAGTGCGGCGATCCCAGCAATTCACGCACCTGGTTTTTTGTCAGGCCGGGAGCGACATTGCGCAGGTTTTCAAGCGATACGAAACTGCCTTCCTGCAGATAGGCAGAGGCAGGATCCGGGAAACTGACGGCTTCATCTTGCGCCGATGCAGCGCAGGCGGCCGTCAACAGCGCGCCTGCGAATGCAGCTGTGCGCATGCCGCGCAGCGTGTTCGATTGTTGTTTCATCTTTTTCTTCCTGCAAACGCGTTGAGCTGCTTGACGCCATGGCTTGTCCGATTCGGCGCAAGCCATGGCTTTCATCGTTACCACTGGAAGCCGGCGCCTACCACGGCTCCCGTCTTGCCGCGGCTGTTCGATGTTGCGGCAGCCTTATAGACCCAGCGTCCATTTTCGGAAACCGTCGATATGCCCAGCGCCAGTCCGGTCTGCCCTTGATAAGTACTGCCCGCCAGCGACACCATGTTCATCCCGGGCGAGGTTGGCTGCGGCAATCCGGCAACAGCCATCGCCGCGGCAGTGCCGCCGTCGGCGTCGCGCCGGTTGGAATCGACCGTATTCTGCAGGCCCTGGACGCGGCTGTCGGTGTACTGGTTCGATTGCGTCACGGCATTGCCGATTCCTGCATTCATCTGCGAGACATTGACCGCGTCGGTAGGATTGACCCCTGCAGCGACATTCGTGACGCGGCGTTCGTTGCCGGCGGACCCGACCGACATCGTGTTGGCTTCGTTCGCTACCGAATTAGCGCCCACCGCAACTGAATTGCTTGCCGTCGCCTGCGCTCCCGCGCCAACTGCCGTGGCATTGGCCGCAGTTGCAGTAGCAGCCGCGCCCAGCGCGGTTGCGCCGGCAGCATTGGCCACCGAACCCTGGCCTGCCGCGGTCGAATTCTGGCCGGTAGCGACTGCGTTGGTGCCTACCGCCAGTGAATTGGATCCGGCTCCGCCGACAGCGCCGGCGAATACGTTGCCTTCGCTGGAAGCAATCGGCGACCTGGCGGCCGCAATTGCGGTGGAAGCCGAGGTCGACAGCGATGTCACATTGCTGTTGGTCGTGCTCAGTCCGGTTGACAGCGAAGTGATGCCGGTCGAGGTGGAGGTCGACAGTGATGCCACGCTGCTGTTGGCCGTGCTCAGGCCGGTCGAAGTCGAGGTAGATAGCGATGCGGCATTGCTGTTGGTCGTGCTCAGGCCGGTCGAGGTCGAGGTTGACAGCGATGCCACACTACTGTTCGTTGTGCTCAAACCGCTCGAGGTAGACGTTGACAACGATGCCACATTGCTGTTGGTCGTGCTGAGGCCGGTCGAGGTCGACGTTGACAGCGACGCCACACTGCTGTTCGTTGTGCTCAAACCGATCGAGGTAGATGTTGACAGCGATGCCACGTTGCTGCTGGTTGTGCTCAAACCGGTCGAAGTAGAGGTCGACAGCGAATCAACATTGCTATTCGTCGTGCTCAGACCAGTAGAAGTCGAAGTCGACAACGATGCCACGTTGCTGTTCGTAGTACTCAGGCCGCTCGACAGTGAACCGACATTGCCGTTGATCGTGCTCAGGCCAGTCGAAGTAGATGTCGACAGCGATGCCACATTGCTGTTGGTCGTGCTCAGGCCAGTAGAAGTCGACGTTGACAGCGACGCCACGCTGCTGTTGGTCGTGCTCAAACCGGTCGAAGTAGAGGTCGACAGCGAATCAACATTGCTATTCGTCGTGCTCAGACCGGTAGAAGTCGAAGTCGACAACGATGCCACGTTGCTGTTCGTAGTGCTCAGGCCGCTCGACAGTGAACCGACGTTGCTGTTGATCGTGCTCAGGCCGGTAGAAGTCGACGTTGACAGCGACGCCACGCTGCTGTTGGTCGTGCTCAAACCGGTCGAAGTAGAGGTCGACAGCGAATCAACATTGCTATTCGTCGTGCTCAGACCGGTAGAAGTCGAAGTCGACAACGATGCCACGTTGCTGTTCGCAGTGCTCAGACCAGTCGAAGTCGATGTCGACAGCGATGTCACATTGCTGTTTGTTGTACTCAAGCCGGTCGAAGTCGAAGTCGACAATGAGCTCACGTTACTGTTGGTTGTGCTCAAGCCGGTCGAAGTCGAAGTCGACAATGAGCTCACGTTACTGTTGGTTGTGCTCAAGCCGGTCGAAGTCGAAGTCGACAATGCGCTCACGTTACTGTTGGTTGTGCTCAAGCCGGTCGAGGTCGAAGTCGACAATGAGCTCACGTTACTGTTGGTTGTGCTCAAGCCGGTCGAGGTTGACGTCGACAAGGAATCTACATTGCTGTTGGTTGTACTCAAGCCGGTTGACAGCGAGCCAAGCTGCGAAGTGACCGAACCTACCGACGAAGACAGCGAAGTCAGCGCAGTATTGGTTGCGTATAGCTGCGAACCGTTAATGGCGTCGGTGCTGGTAGCGCTGATCTGGCCTGCAGCCACATTGGTAACTTGACGCTCCGATCCTGGCGCACCCACGCTTACCACGCTGGCAGGGTTGGCACCGGCAAAATTGTAGGTCTGTCCGCCAATCACGGCACTCGCGGTTGGATTCGGCGCCGCGGTGACGGAATTCGCACCCAAAGCCACGGCATTGTTATCGACGGCGACGGCGCCGGTGCCAATGGCGACAGCGTCGGTACCGCTGGCTATCGAATCGACGCCGGTCGAATTGGCATGGAAGTATTTGATGCCTTGGCTGTTGATGCTATCGATCGCGGCGCCAACATTATTCACCGTGCTGGTAGTGCCATTGGCGTTGTACATGGTGTAAGACGGCGCACTGATCGCGCCGGTCGCCGGATCGTAAGACGCGCCGCCGCCGAGCGCAGAGGCTGTACTGTTGCCCAAGGCATTTGTATTGGTCTGTATTGTGCTGATACCGGTCGATAACGATGTGATGCCAGACGATGTCGAGGTCGACAGCGACGCAACGCTGCTATTCGTTGTGCTCAAACCTGTCGAGGTTGAAGTCGACAACGAAGCCACGTTGCTGTTGGTAGTGCTCAGGCCGGTCGACAACGACGTGATGCCGGTCGATGTCGAGGTAGACAGCGATGCAACGCTGCTATTCGTTGTACTCAAACCGGTCGAGGTTGAAGTCGACAACGAAGCCACGTTGCTGTTGGTCGTGCTCAGGCCGGTCGACAGCGACGTGATGCCAGTCGATGTTGAGGTCGACAGCGATGCCACGTTGCTATTAGTCGTGCTCAAGCCAGTCGAAGTTGACGTCGACAGTGATGCCACGCTGCTATTAGTCGTGCTCAGGCCAGTCGAGGTCGAAGTCGACAATGAAGTCACGTTGCTGTTGGCTGTACTCAGGCCGGTTGACAGCGATGTAATGCCGGTCGATGTCGAAGTCGACAGCGATGCCACACTGCTATTGGTCGTGCTCAGGCCAGTCGACAACGACGTGATGCCGGTCGATGTCGAGGTAGACAGCGATGCCACACTGCTGTTCGTCGTGCTCAAACCCGTCGAGGTTGAAGTCGATAACGAAGTCACGTTGCTGTTCGTGGTACTCAAGCCTGTTGAAGTGGATGTCGACAACGAAGAGACGTTGCTATTTGTCGTGCTCAATCCCGTCGAAGTTGACGTCGACAACGAAGTCACATTGCTGTTGGTCGTGCTCAAGCTTGTTGATAACGAAGCGTTACCACCCGCTACTGAGCTCAAACCAGTTGAAGTAGATGTCGACAACGAAGACAGCTGACTGAAATTCACAGCATCAGTTGGATTCACACCCGCGGCCACATTCGTGAGAGTCACTGGCGCCGTCGCACCAACACCTCCCAAGGTAACCTTGGTGTGACTAGCATCGTCATATTGAACTGAATTGGCCAAGCCAGTCGATAAGGAACTGATTCCGCTCTTCGCTGTACTCAAGCCCGTCGAGGTCGAGCTCGACAACGAAGCCACGTTGCTGTTCGTGCTGCTGAGACCAGTTGACAGAGACGTGATGCCGGTCGATGTCGAAGTAGACAGCGACGCCACGCTGCTATTGGTCGTGCTCAAACCCGTTGAAGTCGAAGTCGACAGCGATGCCACATTGCTGTTGGTCGTGCTCAGGCCGGTCGAGGTCGATGTCGACAACGACGCCACATTGCTGTTCGTAGTGCTCAAACCAGTCGAAGTTGAAGTGGACAAACTAACAATATTGGAATCCAATGTGCTTGCCACAGTATAAAGTTGACTACCGTTAATGGCATCCGTACTGGTTGCGCCAATCAAGCCAGCCGCAACATTTTGGATCCGGCGCTCCGCCCCTGTTGCTCCTACACTAATCACACCGTTCGCAGAACTTGCGCCGGCAAACGTTCCGTATGTAGTTCCGCCGATTGTGGCATTACTGACGCTGCCGGTCCCACCGGTGGCTGCCGATGCCGCGCTGGTTGTAGTTGCAGAAGACCCTAGCGCCACCGAGCCGCCCACAGTGGCAGTCGAGCCATCACCTAAGGCTACACTACTGCTCGCGGTGGCTGTAGTGCCATGGCCGAGAGCGACAGAGGAGGCTCCAGAAGAATTCGCCTGAGCTCCGCCGGCGAAGGAGTTATCGCCCGATGCCCTCGCTTGGGGACCGACAGCTGCCGAAAAAAAGCCCGCGGCATTGGCACCCATGCCCACTGCTAACGCAGCTTGCCCAGTCGCCGCAGAAGCGTTACCGATCGCTAACGAATCCGGACCGCTACAATTGGCTGTGGCACCAAAGCTACCGGAAGCGCCAATGGCGATACAAGTCGGATCACTAGCTGTGGCAGAGCCGATAGTAAAACTTTGATCGTTGCCGCTGATAGTCGGCGCCGCTAGAACGGTTTCTGGCATGCTGACTAGCATCGTTGTACCAGCAAGCAATGTACTTAGTATTGCGTTTTTCGCAGAGCAGCTAGACTTCCCTGTACCCTTCGTAAGTTCTGACGCAACAACCCAATTGCCAAGTACCCGGCTATAAACAATTCGATAAATTTTATTCATTATTCCTCCAATACAATACTGTTTGAATAGTACATGGCCTTTAGGTATAGCGACCTGCCTTCAATCAAAAACAATCCAACTAAGCTTCCCTGAAATTTAGTCTTTCATCGGTACCGTAAAATAACGATACTTTGGAAGAGCTAAAAATGAAGAACATACCGAAACCAACATACACAAGGAATTCGGCATGGTCTGCGTTACGCTACACATGCGCTAACAAATGGATTTCCATACGAAAATTTATCAGGTACCAACTCAACGACGAATACACAGAACTTCACGGCAAGACTCTCGTCCGCCATCCCCCGCGTTGCCTATCATCCTGTGACAAGCAAGGAATCCGCCTTTTCAAGATCCGGCCCTGTTTCGCTAAATATCGATCAAGACAAATAGCGTCGGAAAATCGGAAACGCTGGTCCGCATACGTGCCAGCCGTTTGCTGCCAAGACGAAATTCCTGCCCATCTATTGTTAAGTTTTTTCAAGTAACATGGTTTGACAATTGAGCCGAAAAAAACCGACCTCACCCAACCTCCCGCTAAACGCCTTCGGACGGGACAATCTCCCCCCGGTACAGTTTTTTGTGCATACTCCTGCGCAGCCGCTGTTCCTTGCGTTGGGTGTAGAGGTCGGCATAATCCGCAATCTTCTCCAACATCCGCAACAGCTCAGGATCCTGAATCCTGCTCTGGGCCAAGAAGCGCCAGAAATTGCTCTCGGTCCAGCGCCGGAACCGCACGTAAGTCGCATTCCATTTGCCGAGTTGCGGCGGTATGCTTTGCCACAAGGCGTGGTTCGACACCACCCACAAAATGGCTTCTATAAACAAACGGTTGTTCCTGGCACAAACGCCGGGGTCGCTCGGTTTTCCGATCAGGTGCGACTCCAGCTGCAGCCATTGATCGTCACGCAGTTTCAATTTGTATTCTTGTATCTGGCTCATTGAAAAACTCTACTGAAATTTATTCCGATAATAAAATTACCGGAGCTTGAGGCACCTACATCGCGCCGTCGCAATCCGGAATGACACCCAGCCGACACAGGTACTCCAGATACGCTTGCACTTCACTCATCTCCAACAACCTCGATTTCAATGCGCCGGTTAGGCTGCAGGCAATTCAGCAGCGCCGTCGTTTTCACCGCCCCCGGACACTTCGCCAACGGCTGCCGGTCGCCCAGTCCCGCAATGCGGATGATCTTGGCGTCAATGCCTTGCTGCGCCAGCAATTCACTGACTGCGCCGGCACGTGCCAGCGACAGTTCCGTCTTGTATTCCTCTGAGCCGAGACGGTCGGTATACCCCGTCACAACCACGTAATAGAGATGCCTGAAATTGCGCTTGATGTCCGTTGCAAGGCGCTCGATCTTCAGGCGTCCTTCCGGCGACATGTCGCCCACCCTCCGGCCCTCTGCGCCAAACAAGCCATCCGTCCCGAACGCCAGTTTTTGCGGCGTCATCACCGCTTTCGCCTGGGCTGCCTCGACCGGCGGCGGTTCGACCAGCAACGCGCAATCCGGCTTGCGCCAGTACATGCCGTTGACGCGTACATTTCCGTCGAAACGCAACATATACTGGCAAACCACATCTCCCGCGCCCTTACCGCTACGAAGATGGAACAGATAATTCCATTCGCGGACGCCAAATACTCCTTCGCTAAAATGCGGCGGCCCCAGCAACTGGCGCACCTGGCCCTTACCCATGCCGATGCGCATCAGACGCAACGCTTCGGTGGTGGGAACCGTACCTTGCCGTAATATGGCGGAACCGGGATTGGGAAAATCGCCATCCTGCGGCGCAGCAAGACTTGCCGGTACCCGCTGCATCCCTGCCAGGTCTAAGTCGGCACAGCTGCAAAGCAGAAAAACCCCTATCGTTGCCGTGGATAGCAATACAGACGTCATTGCCATCCGCGAAATTGCAGGCCGATCTTGTTCAACCATGATTCCATCTCCTGAAATTGCCCCAACCAACCCTGACACTTCAGCTTGACAAAACTACTAGCCGCCTTGCCTTGAGTTTGTATGAGGCGATAATATTAAAAAAAAAATCTGCCGCGATCACTCTGCGAGAATTCATCAGAATTGCATTCTCTTTATGTCGACATTTTGTTGCGCAAATAAATTAAATGTCGCATTCTCTACTCAGCCGCCCGGGTTGGCGAGCGATTCTGATGAATTCTCGCGAGCCGGCCATGACAGCTTTCATGTTTTGTATAATCCTCTACCCGAAGCAAGAAGCAATAGTCGTGCCGCGCCGGATTTTCATGCCAGCGCATAGTCGTTTTCAGGCGCACAGAAAAACCGGCGCATGATAGAAGTTTGCAATTCCATACGGCCTTGCGGACTACAATCATGGCAACGGCCTTTCTCCACCGATCTACTTAACCGACTCCGTTCCGATGCGCATCGCCGTACTTGAAGACGAACCAAGCCAGATGGAATATCTGGTGCATACTCTCGAAAACCAGCTTGCGCTGGACGGCGAGAACGTCTCATGCATCACTTTCGAACGCGGCGAAGCATTACGACGGGCGCTGCGGCGCGAAACCTTTGACTTGCTGGTGCTGGACTGGAACGTACCCGACCTCGACGGCGTCGACCTGCTGCACTGGCTGCGCCGGTACCAGCAGAGCGAAACGCCGGTGATTATGCTCAGCTCGCGCTCATCGCAGCACGATGTCGCCAATGCATTGGGCATAGGCGCCGACGACTACATCGTCAAGCCGCTCCGGCCGCTGGAACTGGCGGCGCGAGTCCGGCGCCTGCTGCAGCGCAATCGTCCGGGACCCGCAACTTCACTGGAGCGCTACGGCAACTGGATCTTCGACCGGCCGTCGTCCAGCATCAGCGTCGAACAGGACGGAGAAAAACAGCGTTTCGAGCTGACGGAGCGCGAATTCCGGCTGGCGCTGGCGCTGTTTCGCAAACTCGGCCAGGCGGTCTCCCGCGCCTACCTGATGGAAAGCATGGGACACGACGGTGAACTCTCGACCCGCGCGCTGGACAGCCAGATCTACCGCTTGCGCGCAAAACTTGGCTTGTATGCCGCCCGCGGTTTGCGCCTGCAAACCGTTTATGGCCAAGGCTATCGACTAGAAACAACCGATGACGACAATCAAAATGCAACGCCACCCGCTGTCTGACGGATGCGATAGCGCAACGCCGGCCCGGCGCCCGGGACCGCTCTGGAATATGCTGCTGTTCTTGTTGATCGCGTTAGCGGCAGCGCATCAGCACAGCAAGGCCAGACCCATGTGGTGCGCCCCGGCGACACCTTGTGGGATCTCTCGCGCCAGTACAAGCACTCGCCGTTGCACTGGCAGGAAATACAAAAGGACAATGCCGTGCGAACTCCGGAACGCCTGAAACTCGGCCAGGTGCTGCTGTTGGGCGGCGCCGTCGCGATCGTATCGGAGCTGGCCGGTTCGGCGTGGATCAAGCGCGGCAATACGCCGCAACGACCGTTGGCGCGCGGCGCAGGCGTTCAGCCCGGCGATGTGCTGGTCACTGAGCAGGACGCATTCCTGAGCATGACCCTGGCCGACGGCAGCCATGTCGTGATGCCCTCCAGCAGCGCCCTCAAGGTGCTGGCGATCAACGGCCAGCTGGTGCGCTTTGAACTGCTGAACGGGCGCCTGGAATCGCATGTCGAAAAGCAGAACGGCAAACATTTCGAGATCCGCACCAAGTCGGCCGAACTCGGGGTGCGCGGCACGTATTTCCGGGTGCGCGACGAAGATAATGTGGTGGCAGTCGAAGTGATTGAAGGCAAAGTGGCGGTCGGCGAAGTGGCGGCCGACCCGCGCAATCTCCTGCTTGGCGTCGCACGCGGTTCCTTGCTGGCCGGCAGCGACGCCATGCAGTCGTGCCAACTGCTGCCGGCGCCGGAACGGCTGGAAAGCGCGATTGACGGCGATATCCTTGCTGCGCCGATGGCGGAGGCCAGCGGCTATCGCCTGCAGCTCGCTCGCGACGACCGTTTTTTGCAGTTGATCCATGAACAAATCTCCAGCCAGCCGCGCTTTATCCTGCCAGATACGCTGGCCCCGGGCTTCTTCCACTTGCGCCTGACTGCTCTCGATCAGCGCAAACTGGAAGGCTTGCCTAGCGACAGTACTGTATATGTCGCCGCCAGCGCCTCTCGCCGCAGTGGCGTGGAGAACCTGGGGGATGGCCGCTATAAGGTCCGCTGGCCAGGGCGCTCCGGACAAAAGTACCGGTTTGAACTGGCCCGCACCACCGAATTCTCACCGTTGCTTGCCGAAGATTCGGCATTCTATGGCAACGGCGTGACGGTAGGGCCGTTCGCCGTGCCGGGCAAATATTATTGGCGCAGCGTTGAAATCGACAGTAATACGGGAGATCTTGCTGCCGCGCCGTCTTTCAGCGGCAGCTTTGAAGTGCCAGCCCCCTGAGGCGCCGATGAAGCATCGCTTCCTCATCGAATGGGCGCTGATAGCACTGTTGCTGCCTCCGCTCATGGCATGGCTGGGCCAGCAGCCGGGCCTGGTGCAAGCCGATCTGGCGATTTATGACAAGCTGATCAAGCTCGACGTGCACGAACCGTCGCCCGAGATACTGCTGATCGGCATTGATGAGCGCAGCCTGAACGAACTGGGTCCATGGCCCTGGCCCCGCAACCTGCATGCGCAACTGCTGGAACGCCTGTCGCACTATGCACCGCGCGCAGTCCTGCTCGACCTGTTTCTCGATAAGCCAGGTCCTGCACCTGAAGCGGACCGGGAACTGGCGGCGGCGATGTTAAAACTGCCGGTTTTCCTTCCGGTACGCTATGCCGAGCCGGCCGACGGCACGATCGGCCCGGCTAGCTTCAGTCTGCCGCTGGCCCAGTTTGTGCGCAACGCCAAGGGCGTCGGTCACGCCAAACTGACTCCCGACGCCGACGGCATCGCACGGCGCCTGTTCTATCAGGAAAGCGTCGCCGGCAACCTGCAGTCCTATGTCGGCGAGCTGATGGTGTCGACCCTGTCCACTCAATCCGGCACCCTTCTGCAAGCTCCCGGCGCCAACGCTTGTCGACGTCGCGGGCCGTTCGGTTTTGCGCTTGCGGGCGCATCCAAAACTTATCGCACAGTACCTTATGTCAGCGTCTTGCGCGGTGAAGTCCCCGCAGAATTCTTGCAAGGGAAAATCTTGCTGATCGGCGCCGTGAGCGATTCCGGCCTGGGCGACGACGTGCCGGTCGCGGGCGTAGGGCCGCAGATGCGTATGTCGGGCCTGGAACTGCATGCGAACGCCATCGATGTGTTGCAACAGGGCCGCGCAATCACCTTTGCCCAAGGCCGGCTACTGTTCGCATGGATCGCCTTTCCGATCCTGCTTGTACTTCTGCTGTTCCTGCATACGCCGCGTAACGCCTTGTCCTTCGCCTGCTGTGTGGCGGCAGGATGGCTGCTGTTGTGCGTGATCGGCCTGATCTGGGGCCATAACTGGCTTCCGCCGACTGCGCCGATACTTGGAGTGACCCTCGCCTATTCCCTTTGGAGCTGGCGCCAGCTCAATGCCCTGCTGCTGTTTTTCGGAGAGCGGGTCAACACCCTTAACGCCATCCCGGCCGGGGCTTTTGAGCCCGCGTCTAGCAATATGCCGCTGGCGCTGTATACCGTCGAAAACCAGACGCTGGCATTGGACCGCGCGATAGACCGCCTGTCTCACATGCACGCCTTGCTCAGCGAAGGCTTGTGGCAGATGCCGGTGGCTGTGCTGATCTGCCAGGACGACGGCGGCATCAGCCAGAGCAACTCCGCGGCGCAATTGCTGCTGGCGCCGGCTCAGCCGCCGTCCGACGTGGCGCATGATCCGCTGCGCGGACATAGCCTGCCATCATTGCTGCACCAGATCGCCGGTAGCCATCCGCAGCAGACAGTTCACTGGTCGCAAGCCTTCAGCGGCGAATACACGACAGCGCAGGGCAAGGTGTTCAGGCTGCGTAGCGCCCGACTTGAGGGCAGCACCGGCGCCCCGCGCGCCTGGCTGGCCGTGCTCCAGGATCTCACGATCGAACGCCTGACCCAACGCAAGCGCGAGCAGTGGCTCAGCTTTGTCTCGCACGACCTGCGCAGCCCGCAGGTGTCGATCCTGAGCCTGCTGAATCTGTACGAGCAGCCCGGTTCCGGCATCGGCGTGGCGCGCCTGGTCCACGATATCCGGCGCGAAGCGCAACGCACGCTGAGACTGGCCGAAGGCTTCATGGACCTGACCGAGGCCGAATCCGGCGATTACCGTTTCACGGAGACCGAGGCCGGCGCCATCATGCTGGATGCCATCGACCAGGCCTGGCCATATGCGAAAGTACGGGGAATCTCGCTGGTACCCACGCTAGGCGAGGATGATTGTCCGATCCGGGTAGATCCGGTAATGCTGACGCGCGCCCTGCTCAACCTGCTGAACAATGCCATACGCCATAGTCCGGCGGGAGGTACGGTCAGCCTTTGCCTGAATATAGCTGCCGATAACACCGAAGTGGTGCTGGCGGTCAGCGACGAAGGCGAGGGAATCTGCGCATCAAGGCTGGCGCAGCTGATGTCAAGCGCCAACCTGGCGCGCGAGGCAGCGCGCGAAGATGCGGAACTGCCGGCGCGCAGCCGCGGCCTCGGACTCTCGGTGGTGCATGCAGTGGTCAAACGGCACCAGGGCTGGTTCGATGCCCATAGCGCGCCAGACGCAGGGGCAACCTTCCTGATCGGCTTGCCATTGCTCAACAACGACAAATTCAAGTAGATAGTTTCACTCAAGAAAATGAGTCAAAATTCGAACACGAAGACCACGCTTCAGTACAGTTTCATGATTATTTCACG
The DNA here is from genome assembly GCF_001584165.1 of Collimonas arenae. Classification (NCBI taxonomy): domain Bacteria; kingdom Pseudomonadati; phylum Pseudomonadota; class Betaproteobacteria; order Burkholderiales; family Oxalobacteraceae; genus Collimonas; species Collimonas arenae. Next base: position 4,384,754 of record NZ_CP013233.1, on the reverse strand, counting down.
GTTAATACATTGATAAAATTCAAACGCTAACAGATAAGAAAAATTCTGCGTAGATATAACAGGTAATTCGCCCGCATTCATAAAGTAGAAATGGAGTTTGCAACATTTGACATTTAAACCGTAGTTAATTAACATCGAAAATCTGGACGTTGACACTCGCTGCCCAGTATTTGCAGTGATTAGAATTGAGTTACGACCATGCCGGTGGCAGACTCTCAGAATTGCGACTTCTTTTCTGACCCGGACGATGTCTAAACCAAGTTGGTCGCAAAGGGCAATCAACGTGTTCATCTCGACATTAGTGACGCCGGCTTCCAACCCCGAAAGCGTGTTCCGGTGAACGCCGCTGGCTTTGGCCAATTTCGTCTTGTGTTTCTTCTGGTGCACTCGCTCGGCGCGCAGGCTCTGACCGATTTGAAGGAGGGTTGTCATGTCATTTAAAAAAATGCTTGTTTAAACAGGCATATAGCAAATATGCACAGCATAAGCAGCATTTGCCACAAATCAAGAATTTCTCTTTATTCCTAACATTCCTAAATATGCCCAACATAATATGCAATTACATTTAATGCATATTATGTTGTGCATTATATTCGATTGCAATAATAGCAACGTAACAGGTTGCGTCGGCCGCAAGTGCTCATGCAGGCCTTGAAAAAGCCGTTTTCCAAGCATTCACGTCCTTGGTGCCGAGCAACCCGCAAATATGATCGAGCATGGCGCCGATAGATTTCATGGTGCCTCCGATAGGTAGTCGTTCTTGACGATGAGAGCGGCGTTGTGTGTCATGCCGATGACTCTTCGGAGATTTCGTACGGTGAACTGCTTGCCGCCAACACGGCGCTGATGACGGTGTACGTCATGAAGGCAAGCCTGAAGCAACTGTGGCAATCCTCTGGTGACAGGTCTAGCATGCCGAGGTACACGAGGTAACCTTCGGCGGTGGGCCGGTATCTCAACGTTCCTTCCGATAGCGGACGAATGTCATTCAATCGGCATTACCGTCGGCTGCGCTTTCCTGGCCATGGCAGTTCCCCGGTCAATTCACTCAGTCCATCATTTTCATAGGTAGTGAGCCGAGTCCGGGATACTTCGACATCTGAAATATCGTCTTCGTCGCACCAGAGGAGCGAGACAGTTTGATCAAAGCGGGCATAGTGCCGTGACATTTCCCAAAGATCGCGATCTTTCTCCCAGTCGCTAAACCAAATATCTTGTGCCACTTCTTGGGTGGCGCTGCCATTGACTTCATCAGCGCGCAGGCGATGTGCAACGGAACCAGTGGGAACAGGCGATTTCGGTGCAATCCAGGCGCCAATTTTGCGCAGTGATAGAGATCTTGACGCATATCGAATTATGCTGCGATCAATTGTGACAAAGGCGCACGGCAAATCTGTCACGGCAGCAAATCGGGATCCTGCGGCGGGAAATGACGTTCTAAATTCGGAAGCAAGAGACTCAATCAACTCTTCAGAAGGTTCTCCCTCGTCTCGAATCTTTGCCCTGAATATATCGTAAGGCATCAACAGTTCAGCAGCAAATACATCACACCAAGTTTCGTTGATATCGCGTTTGGCGTAGCCCCAGGAGGGAATTTCATCGTGTTGGGAAACAAGCCCCAGCACAATGTGGGCAATTTCATGACAAATGGTAAAGCGTTGCCGCTCCGGTGTCTCAAGTGAGTTCACCGTGATTCGCGGTTGGCCTTTCACGTTAATTGTGTACCCGGACTCCCCGTCCTCGAGTTCTTCAAAGCCAACTTTTGCTTTGGCCGCATCAACATATGCGTTCAGGTCAACATGAATATTGGATGTGTCGACCGATGCTACAAACTGTCTGGCTTTCCAAAGAACATCGGCTTCATCCATATCATTCAATCTTCAAACGCGCGTTTGACACGAGCAATGAGTGTGGCCGGATCGGGACGGCCTGTTCCGCGGTGACGAACACCAGCGGCGGCCATGAAAATCTCCGGATCGATTGTTGCATCTTTCAAAGTGTACAACACGAGTTCGGGATCTGCTTCCGGATGATCGACTAGCCATTTTGCGATCTCGTTTTCCCGATCGGTCGGCTTAAGTACTCGCAGGAGCTTGGTAAAGACCTCCGATGAGGGCGATTCCTTTTCCCCTGTTTCCAGACGGTGTACGTATGCATGATCCGTTGACGATAATTGACCTACTTCACGCAACGACAATCCGCGATTTTCGCGAAGCTGACGAAGCAATATGCCTAATCCAGATTGCGGCATAGAAAACTCCTTGACAAAAATGAAAAGCTAAACTAGCCTGTTGTCCATGCAGACAACGGAAGTTTTAATTGATTCTATGCAATTAGAGCTATGAAAAATAAAAATACGTTGTTTATACAGACACCGACTATGCCACAGCGGTGACTCAATCACAAGTGGCGTTTGAAAGGATGGAAAGATGTTTGAATTACATCAAGTCGTGTTTTATCCGGTAGGTAATGGCGATACCAGTCAGGTCATTCTTTCGAACGGCCGACGGATTCTTTTTGATTTTCGGCATATACAGAAGGCCGAGGGTGAAGAGACGCCAGAAATTGATTTAAACGCCCGCCTGAAGCGTGAGCTGAAAGAGGCGAATCGCGACTATCTCGACGTAGTTGCTTTTACGCATGCTGATCTTGATCACATCTGTGGCAGCACCGATTTTTTTGAATTGCAACATGCAAAGAAATATCAAGGATCGGGCCGCATCAAAATCGAGGAATTGTGGGTGCCTGCCGCAATGCTGATAGAGGAAGGAACTAATGAAGACCAACAAGACGAGTGCATCCTATGGCGACAAGAGGCCCGTCACCGGTTGTTGGAGGGTAAGAATATCCGTGTATTTTCGCAGCCAGAATCGCTGATGGAGTGGCTAAGGCCTAAATTGAAAGAGCGTGGTTTGGCAGAGACTGCGCGGGATCATCTGTTTGTCGATGCCGGCACGCTTGTTCCCGGATTTACATTGGACAACGATCAAGTTGAATTTTTTTGTCATTCGCCCTACATCAAGCATTGTGACGACGGCGACTTTATCCGTAACACGGCCTCTCTGATTTTTAACGTGAGACTGCGTGCCGGGACCGAACATTTTGACTATCTCGAAGTCGGGGATTCAGAATGGGAAGCCTTGGAGGAAATTGTCCGCATAACGAAATATCATGGTAACGATGACAGGCTCGCCTGGGATCTGTACAACATCCCTCATCATTGTAGTTACCTTGCGTTGAGTGATGAAAAAGGAGAGCGGGAAACAATTCCAAACCCGTTGGTGAAAGAGCTGCTGCTTGCAGGTAAAGCGGATGCGTACATCGTTAGTTCCAGCCGCCCGGTCACCGATATTGAAGATGCGTACAAAGAAATCCAGCCACCACATATCCAGGCAAGAAAGGCATACGAACGGTATTTGAAACAAATAAATGGCAGGAAATTTCTCGTAACGATGGAAGAGCCGAACGCCAATCAACCTACGCCGATTATCTTTGACGTAACCAGCGGCGGTGTCACGTGGAAGAAAGCCAGCTTGTCAGGTGCGCCTGCAATTATCGCATCTAGGCCTCCTCGCGCTGGGACGGCAGAAGCCGCCATCATCATTTTGTCCACGCCAATACAGGCGGACTAATGGACGAGCTTTTCTACGATTTGGTTAACGTTGTCGCAGTGCCCTATCCCGGTGTTTTCGAGATAGATCGAGCCAACGCGATTGTAAAGGCAGTTGAGCGGCATCGCGATTTTAAAATTGTGCAGCAACTCAACACTGTAGATTCCGCGACGACAAAGCTGGCGTGTATTGTCGTCGATGTGGAGTGCGATGGAGTCACGCCCAAAAATCGTCATGGAATCAAGTATCGCGAACGCCTGGCCTTGTGTGTGCCAGAGAATGAAAAGCAGTTGGTAAATGTACTCGCGCTACGCAAAGAATTTCCTCGGATACTTCACCAGAATCAAGGCCGAATTGGGACACCCGCCAGCTTATGTCTTTATTTTGAGCCCCCTGTATCTGTGGCAAGAACCTGGACGCCGCAGAATTTTTTGGCGCGAATTCAATGGTGGTTACAGCAAAGTGCCTTGGATACATTACATCCCACAGATCAAGCCGTGGAACAGTTGTTCTTCGTATCCAACTACGAGTTGGTTTTACCGTGGGATTTCAGTAACTCCGAAGGACGGTCGCAACAGAAATATTTTATCCACTGCAGTCCTGAACGTGCGAATGGTGGCATCACATTTTTCTTGAAGCCCACATTAGCAGGAGGAGGAATTCCAGGAAATGCGATACAGCCTATCGAGCTGACGCTGCCGTCGATTCTACATGGTCAAGTAGAAAACGATCCAGCCACGCTGGGAGAATTAACTACTCTCATGACAGAACGGGGCGTTGAAATGTTAACGCTGTTACGCGAACGAGTTCAGGAAAGCGTGGGGATTATTGGGAAAGCGACGACGACGGATTCACAATTCGTGGTCATTTTGTTGCTCGTACCAATAGTTCGAGCGATAGGTGGGCCAATTGAGCGCGTATCGCATCGCGCATTTTTAATCAATATTGGCTTACTCAAATTGGGCGCAGCCGTTGGTGCGCTATTTCTACTGGACGGACAATATTTCAAAGATGCTATGGGGAAGTGTGACGACGGCCCGACAGCTGAGTGGAAAAATTTTCCCTTATTTTCGATGGGCGTCCTGCATCAAAATTCCCCTGAGCAGTCACGCATACAATCTGGCGTATCAGAACCAGGACCAGAAGCGGTATTGGTCGGTGCCGGTGCTATTGGCAGCGCGTTATTAGATATTTGGACGCGAAGTGGATGGGGAAAATGGACCGTCATCGACCAGGACCATATCAAACCGCACAATCTTGTCCGACACACGGCAGATACCAGGCATATAGGACTGACAAAGACAGAAGCCGTCAGTAACATGCACTGGGAGATCACAGCCGGCGCCAGCGAACTGAAGGTGATTTGCGCCGATGTATGCGACTTGGAGAACGAACAAATAGCGTCTTCGCTTAAAGCAACGTCGTTGATCATAGATGCATCTGCCGCCCTTGACTACCCACGACTAGCTAGCTCGGTAGATGGGATTGCTAGGAATATGTCAGTATTTCTCACGCCAAGCGGAAACGCCGCAGTATTAATGGCTGAGGATGCCGATCGCAGCATGCGCTTACGCACGTTGGAGGCGCAATACTATCGCGCCTTGATCCATGAAACCTGGGGCAACAATCACCTCGACGGAAACTTGGGAACTTACTGGAGTGGAGCCAGTTGCCGGGATATCTCAATGGCGCTTCCGTACTCGCGAGTGCTCGGGCATGCTGGCAATCTGGCGGATCAGGTTCAGATCGCATGCCAAAGCCAAGAGGCATTGATTCGCGCGTGGGCGCGTGACGTCGCAACGGGATCCGTGGTCGCACACGCAATTCCCATTTTTCAAGAAGTAGCTCACCAGTTTGGTGAGCTAACTCTTTATATCGATAAAGGTGTCTTTGCCCGCTTGCGCGATCTCAGACAATTGTATGCACCCAATGAAACCGGTGGAGTCTTAATCGGATATTACGATCTGAATATGAAAGCGGCCGTTATTGTGGATGGTCTTCCGGCGCCAGCAGATAGTGTGTCCACGCCGACGTCATTTACCCGCGGAACGGCCGGTCTGCCGGAAGCCATCGCGGAGATATCGAGGCGAACCTCTGGGATAGTCCGATACCTCGGTGAATGGCATAGTCATCCTCCTGGACATTCCGCCAATCCTAGCGGTGACGATCTTATTCAATTGACCTACTTGGCGTTGGGGATGGCTGAAGATGGATTGCCGGCAGTGTCCATGATTATTGGCGAGGACGACATAACGGTACTGCAAGGGACAGCGGAAAAATGAATCCATCAAGTAACCGCTACCTGGCACTTGCCCTCTCCGGCGGCGGAGTGCGTGCTATGATTTTTCATATGGGGGCACTTCGCCACTTGGCCGAAAAGGGACGCTTGGAAGATGTGCGGCGGATCTCGACGGTCTCTGGAGGCAGTTTATTAGTCGGTTTAATATTTCAAGAATCCGATATGCAATGGCCCTCTTCGGAAAAATTTCTATTCACGATTTACCCTGCTCTTCGCAGAAAAATCTGCAGTCGCAGCTTGCAATGGGGAGCGCTGCGACAACTCATAAAACCATGGAATTTGCGTTTCTTTCTGTCGCGCGCGAATCTGCTCGCGCTCGCGTTACAAAAGGAATGGGACGTCACAGCAAAACTGTCAGATATTCCGGCGCTGCCGGAATGGTCAATTAATGGTACCACCGCAGAAACGGGAAAGCGATTTCGGTTCAAGCATGACTCGATGGGAGACTATTGCCTAGGGTACGCATCCACCAACACATTTCCACTGGCGAAAGCACTGGCGGTATCGGCTGCATTCCCCGGTGGTTTTGGACCACTGACGCTTAACGCGACAAAATTCAATTGGCGCAAACGCCCCACCTGGGAAGCGTCTGCGGAGGCTGCGCAGTCGGTCAACACGCCGTTCAACTCATTGCATCTTTATGATGGTGGCGTATACGACAACTTAGGTTTGGAGCCATTCTTGGATGCAGGGAAAGGCATTTCAAAAATTGACGGCGAAGCCATTATTGTGTTCGATGCAGGCGCACCACTGAGATCAGGATTCTCCGCATTGGCGCTCAATCCCTGGCGCCTGAAACGAATAGCGGACATCATGGCCGATCAAGCTCATTCCCTCAGAGTTCGCACGTTCCATAATTATTTGCGGCAAGCAGGTGGTAACGGGGCGTATCTACCTATTTGTAAGCCTGCCGGCGAGGCAGCGAACTGCATATCGGCCGCATTTGCGGCTGGCTTTCCAACGACCTTACGACGAACGACCATAGACGAATTTGATGCTATTGCAACTCATGGCTATGACGTCGCCTGTACCGAGCCGATGTTTCATCAGGATGTTATCCCAGTCGCTGTCTAGCATTCGTAGCTCAACCTTGAAGACACCACGCTGCATAGTGTCACATGCGAGAGAATCGCAGATTTCCATTTAACCAGAATATAGGTACGGCATGTTAATTGAAGATGAAATTGAATCTAGAAAGTTTAGATACACAAAACCTCGTACGCCTGAAGAGACCGTATCGGCAATCTATGAGGAGCTGAGTATTGTCCCAATGACAAAGATCGACGTTCTTCTGAACGAACCATTAAAGGCTATCTGCATGCAATACAAGAACATATGTCTGATAGCCGATGGGCAGAGGAACGACGGCACAAGATGCGATCCAGCGCAGAAGCAATCTCTTTATGGACGTGTGGTGGCTTAGGATTGTTTCTAGTTCTGATGTCTTCACAGGCTTCGAGCGACATCACGTGGTGGAATTCGGTGTCTTATTTTGTTTTTGTATTCGGGACAGTATTGACGGTCATGTTTGTTGCAGCATCGATTGAAAAGAGTTCCACCGTCACTCAGATGTTGAAGTACAACTCCGTTAAATTACTATGCGCCTTTTTATTCTCAGCTGCCGTTGTTTATTCTAGTGCACAGGCTAGTACTTTGCTCAACGGAATTTTTGGTGTTGACAGTTCGAATTTACCATTCGCAAGAGCATTGCTATCTGCTGCATTTTTTATGAAAATGTGCACCCCCGTACTCTTCATACTGGCATTCTTTTCATTGGCACATATCGTTGCCATATGGGTAGCCACGAAGGAAGAGGATTTCTACAGCTTTCCTTGGGGCTCGGTCATCTTCATTGTCGCAGCGTTGTTCAGTGCTGGCAGCTATTGGTGGATCACCCACAAGGCTTTGGGTGATGATCAAATCAAAGTGAAAGCCTATAAGCTCGCGCACTATTTGGACTTCAATAGCAAGGCATATTGTATTGATTCCTCGAGTACCGAAAGTTACTTATTTTTTGGAAACGATCAAAATAAACTCTTGATTGACCAAAAATTAGAAATCGACGAATCGTTCGAAGATTTTCTAAAGGGAACAGCCTCCCTTGGAGAAGTCACTATACCTTCCAGGTTCAAGGTGTTACCGTGCACTCCTAACGATAGGGCGTTGAAAAAAGCGGCTATCACTCCACAAGATGGATCGCCTCCAATTGATACGGACGCCGGAAGTCAATCTGGATACGCTAATTAGGGACGAATCTCACTGTTCATATGAAGTGCCGGTATCCGATCTGATCAGTAGCATTCATTGAACCATATCACTGTTCGATAGCCATCAGCATGACATTATGCGCAACGTCGTCAACGATTTCGCCGTACGCAGCCGGTCCCGTTGCGGCGCCATCAATATCTCGAATGATGAAATGCTTTTACATGGGCTTGAATTCGTCCATCATTTCCCCTTGTTTAGAAGTCTCCAGTGAATCATGAGGGTAATTCAATAATCTCTTCGACTCATCGGACTACATATCCATCAATCCATTTTCTCGCGCACTGAGAAAATCTTTGTCCGAAAAACGTATGCAAATTTCAGACAATCTTGGTCGTCAATTCCAAATGTCGGGGCCGTAAAGAAGTCTTAGAAAATAGCAAAGCTATCTGCTGAAGAGATTCTCCCTTTTGCCAGCGCTCCCACATCAATGCCTTCTGGCTTTCCGTGTAATAGATCCGAGGTCTTTGTGCCATTTGCAACACCTCCACTGTCTGAGCAGTTTATAGTAGTGTGTTGCATCCACCGGTTGAATCCACAGTCGTTTACTGCCTGTCGCAACACACATCAGTCGGTCATTCATGAACAGTGAGGTCAACGCCATCTGGATAGGTCAACGTGAACCAGCACAGTAGGTCAGCCAGAACCGGCGCAGCGGTCAATTTGCACCAGCGCCTGCACCGATGAGATTCTCTTCTCAAGGGTACCTCGTTACCACCTTCTGTCAGCGGAAAGCGACGACAAGAAAACGTTTCAGTTGCTCTTTGGCGAGGGTCTAACGCAGTAATGCTCAAGCTCACTAACTAAAACGTTTTGATTCTGGCCACGCTGTTGTAGTCTCTCCAGGTCCAAGCGCAAAGGATTTATGATGAAAGGTTGAAGCGCAACAATCGATTCATGTTCAGAAAATGTGGTTAAGGCCATGAGAAATAATAGAGACTAGTCTTCTAAAGTTGGATCTTGATTTCATTGATTTTACGATGGGTGTTCCAACTCGTAATAGCCCGATTGGCATTCTTTACCTTCATAGGCATCCCATTTCGAGGCAACCCGGCGGTGATCCCGTCTTGTGGTTATAGCTTGTCAGCTGAAGGCTCTGGGTTCTCTAAGAGCCTACGAATCCGCGCTTCTAGTTCGTCGAGCTGCGTGGCCACCGACGCCACTAATTCAGCTTTTGTAATGCTCGTCTTAGTGCGCGCGATTTTCCCTAGTGTTCGCACATGGACCGCACTTTCATTGATAAATCTTGCGATCTGACTGGCTTTCTCAATCGGTTTGAATACGCCCAGATAATCCCAGCCCAAATCGATATACGGCAATAAACTCAATGGGTCAGCGTGACCTGTAATGGTAGCAACACGGGTGAGAATGGTGATCTGATCCACCATGATAAGCTGCTTCTTCGAAGTAATGCCGTTGTTCTCGACATAGTCTTGCAGATGCAATGCCACCAGTATTGTGACGAAGCGATGCCGCAACATACTCATGCACGCGCGCTCATCCACCCCCGCCCGGATGACCAGCCTTTGGAAATCCTTTGTTATCGCCCATTCCGTGAGAGGTTTTCCGTGGTCGGATGTAATGAATACGTGCCGAGTATCGGGTTGCTTCCCCTGCGCTCTGAGATGCTGGACTAGTTGTGCGCGCTCAACTTCTATATAGCGCTTAAAGCCAATCGTGATTTCCAATGTTGCTGGAACTCGCTTAGTTGGGTCTTTCAGCTTGCGGCGCTTTTTGGTGGGAAGAAAGAGGGCTCCTTCCTTTACGCTAGTCTTATTGTCTTCTAAGAGCATGTGTGCTAATTCGGCTGGACGAGAGCCGGTCGCTTCTAGTAGCGCCAATAGTTGCTCTCTCCGAGCTTGAAGATAAATGCCGGTGTTTGAATTGTCAGATGAACTGTTGGCCGCCCACAGCTTGTTCCTTATCGCATCGGACATGGGCCCCTTGGGTTCCGGCGTGTCGTCGATCGGAGAGAATGGATAGACGAGAACACTGGATGTCCCGTAACGAGATTTTCTTCTCTTCTCTATTAATCGGATTTGTGGATTGGTGTTGCGTGGCCCAACCAATACACGGTCGGTGATGAGATTGGCCTGGAGCCAAGTAAGAAACGAGATGCAGGTCGCAACTATGTTGCCGTTGGTGGTGTTTTTTCGCTGGGTGAAGCCGCGGCTGGATCGCGTCTGATTTACTAGAAATTCACAGACGAAATCCTTGAAACTATTATCGTCAAGGTCCCAAAATTGAATCGAGTTTGCGTAGCAGTAACGTGCGAGATGACTCAGATGCGATGACAATGGCTTTAAAGATCCTCCGTCTATGTCGCGGACCGTCAGCTCATAGCTTCGGTCTAGGAGGAACAGCTCAACGGGTATACACGGAGCTCCGTTGGGCCAGCAGAATGACATAAGGGTTTTTATCTCGTGGCGAACGGAATCTGAATTGAGGCTATAGTGGCTTGGCAGTCGAACCGATTTCACAACTCTGAAAAGTTGGGCATTAGGGTGCATTTTTCGCCACCATCAGCAAGCCGAGGTCTTGTTCAAATTTGGCTTTGTGCTGTCTCAGTTTTTCAGAAAAACCATCGTCGTTGGTTGCGAACGACAATGACAGAGAGAGTAGATCTGAATAAGCGCGATAGATAATTGCACGTGATCGAAATGACAGGTCCAAGTCTTCTTGAAGATTTTTTGGTGGCGTATTTTTCTTCTTTGAATTGGAATTCCCATTTCGCCCTAGAGCGTTCGCTTTCTTTCTCAATTCCTCAATTTCAGCCCAAGCATTGCCTTCTTTGCGGCTAGCTGCGGCCTTCAGAGTGTTTAGACTAACCGGATGAATCTGCTTTTCTGGAAGATCAAGAGCAGCTAAAGTGGCCTGGTTCCTCCAAGCTTCCGCATGAATTTTTCCAGTGTAGTTTTCCACTGTAATCGTCCGAAGTAAATCAAGCCGGTATTCGAACTGTTCGTCATTTCGTGTGATACGTGCATCACTATGGTTTGCGTCTAGGCTCATGAGTGCGCTCCTGCTTGATGCGAACGGCCACGGTGATACGGCTATCGTTGCGCTTGTTTCCAATAACAATCGGCATAATTTCGTACGTTTCGTCGAGGTAGGCTTCCTTCAACCAGAATTTAAGATCGGCCTCCGGGATGAGATCGATTTTTGCCACATTGAAGTGGCGGCAAACCAATCTGTAGAGATCCCTTACGTTAGTCACTTCACTTTCCCCATACTTTTCAAACTGCCACAGTTGCTCAGCTGCATATTGTGCTTCGAATTCTGGCAGCTCGTCTCCTGGGAATGCCGAGCTAATATAGTTCAACGTTTCTCTCCATGATGAATGGTTTGCCATCCAACTGGCCGCACCGAGACTGGCGTATTTGTAGCACCAGAAAAATGATATGAGGAATGTTTTACGGCCCTCATGAGGCCGGTAGTACCATCGACGCCCATATTTATCTGGTGGATCGTTACCCCAATCACAAAAGCGATCTAAAGCGGTGATAATGAATTTTTCGCTAACAGTCCCTGGTTTGGCTGATCTGTTTGATTTTGGCGAAATAAGGTAAATCAGTGCTTCAAGACTGTGGGGATCCTTTTCCTCCGCTATCTGTTTCAACTCATCGCCGAGGTATTTGAGTATTTCTATGCCAAGTGCGACAACACGAGGTATCGGTCGCGAATCTTCTACAAGCCGATGTAGTACACCCTTCTTTCCTCGGCGCTGACGTAAGTAGTAGCCGTCATTTTGTCTAAAGTAGAGACAGTCATTACGAAGACTCGGGAATTCGCCACGCCGCATTGGTTTCAATATCGACGTGAGGAGTGAGATGGCTCCGACTAAGACCTGCAAAAGGTCTGTCACCGAGGGTGCGGTTCTCAGTGATTCCCAAGGATCTTTGTGGATCGCACGCCAGTGCGTGGCCCAGTCTGAAATATTTAGGGACATAAGATCTTCTGGAACGTTGTTGGCAATGTACTTATCGCGCTTTTTTAACTTGGTTAAACTCCTGGTAGTCCCATCTGAGTCCTCGCTGAGAAGGTCGTTCTCTTTGAAGTACTTAAGCGATTTGATGTAGAACTTTGCAATCGACATACCGTGCACGACGACTAACCTGAGAGCCTCGTTTGTATATTTCAACGCTACCGGCAGGGGAATCCAAGGTGTTGAGCCAGAGGATGCCGTGGCGCTTAGTATTTCCTTCTGGAGGCGACCATATTTAGAGTCTGTCGATGAGGGGAGCTGATCCGGGAGATGATGGTGAAGTCGGAACAGCCTCTCCCAGTTGTGAAGCATCGCCAAGCTGGCAGTGACGCTGCTGGGAGTGTTGATTACGTCGTCGATAAGACGAACATTGTGTGAGTAATATTCAGTGTCTCCACTGTTAACGGGAATAAGCAGAGATGGGTTTACGCGAAGCATGCTTGGTTCGAATTGCCTAAAGAACGCAGTCATTTTCTCCGAGTTTAAGCTGCTGAAGTCAACTCCGATAGCTTTCGCTATCAGCGCTCGATCAATCACCTCGGTTTTTTTTTCGTGCTGACGGTGCACGCGACATGTGTAGAAATTTTGCTGTTCGAACCATCTCACAATGAGTTCGGAGTCTTTTTTTGGCAGACGATAGGGGTCTTGCAATAGGTCTGGCGACCAAGTCAGCTCTGGAGTCTGCTGGTAGATCGGTTTAAGGATTTTCTCATAATAGTTGAGCGTACCACCTGTACCGTGAATAACGAAATCGGCGATAAAGGATTGAACCGCATTTGCGTCAACTCTTGCAAACGCGTATGTACTCGGCTGATATATCTCTCGATGCAAATATAGCCATTTCACGATCCTGCTGAACTCGGTCCATATATCGGGAATCATTTTTGGAGATAGATCGCCATTCGATACGATTATGGATAGAAAGAGAACGGACTTAGTGGCTCGGAACATGAGCAGATTAGCGGAGTCGGTCAGCTTGCTTTCGTCGTCCAGCAAAATATCCCATGTCAGTTTTTTTAAGCCTTTCCACTCTCCAGAGCTGTCGCAATAGGAACCTGGGACTTTGATTAGCCACACGTTTGAATCGAAAGAGCTCAATAGCCAAGGTGCTGTATAAGGCCCCTTGTATGGTTGTACCTGGGAGAAAGCATTGGCAATGTAGCAGGAGATAGCCTTCGCTCTGGCCGTATCGACGCTTTGAGCATGGTTTTTATGCATGGTTCTGATCCCATTTCGCGAAAAGGTCGCCCCAATTTGTCGAGAGCCGAGCAAGAGGGAGTTCGGCGAGCGCGTCAAAATGCGCTTTTCGGATTTTGGGATTCTTGTCTTCTTCAGCTCTTGCTTTCACCAAATCTGAAAGCATGATGATGTCATTTGGGGACATGCCGGCTGATTGGTCCACGGCAGATAGGGAGCTGTGCGACGAAGTACTCGAAAGAGCAGCTTCTTTATATAGGTACAGCGAAAGAAAGCTTTCTTTAGACGCCGCAATAGCGAGTGAGTCACCTATGCGTTGAGCCTCCCCGGCGTCGTTCTTAATGACAAGTCGCTTGTGGAGCTCATTAGCAAGTGGCGAGGATCCGTCTGGGCAAAGATCGGTTATTCTGAGTAGAAACCGATGAAGCGCTGGCAATGTGCTGAAGTCCGTAACGTGCAATAGATATGATTCACCTGCGGCGCTTGTCGCTAGCCATATGTTTTGAAACTGACGGATTTGGCGGGTGTACCACGCTTCAACAAGAGATCGCGGCAAATAATGAGTTATGGAAACACTAGTTGAGTTTCCAAGTTTTCGGGCCATTTTTTCGATGGAGCGGGTATCGAACCATTCCAGCACTCCTTGAGTTGTTCTGATTTTCCTCAAAGTAAGCATGCCGGCGGTCACGCCTTCCTCGACCAGAATCGGAAATAAATCGCCAATCCAGCGATCTGGAAGACCGGAGGGGCCTGAGCGCTTGGAAAGAAATCGAGCATCATTTAGTGGTTGCCGGACATCGTCGCCGGCTCCAACCAAAAAGAAACTGTTTGCGTAGGGACTAGCTTTATCGCGAAGCGCTGCTCGCGATGACGTAGTCATCTCAAGTATTAAATTTAGAATGTCCAAGCACTTCTGATTTAAATGGCCATCCTTAATCGTATGCACCCTCTTTTTATCAATCCTTAGAGAAAAGCCTAAATCTCCGGATTCCAAATAGGGGCGGTTATTTTTATCAGCCAGTTTGGCTGCGGCGAGCGCATGTGGTGTGAATTTCGGCTGATAGATGGTCAACAATACCGCTGCCATCATATAGTCAGTGGGGGACAAATTGCCGAGCATCCAATTGATTCTCTCGCTCCTGTGTGTCAGAGGAGTGGTAACTTCAGGAGCGCAGTGCGGGATAGTGATGGACTTGTGAGACGGAAGGTGCCTATTCCTATCGCACATTTCACGGATGAAGTGGCGCCCATGTTTCTTGGTCAGTACAAGAAGTAGGTCGCCAAAGCTCTCTTCGGTGTCACCTTTGAGAAAATGCTTATGTGATCCCCCCCTTGGGTTGCGTACATTTGGTGCGACGTCATAGATATCCCCCCTGGAAATCCGGTCGTCAATCGCCTCCCAATTAGCCTTCGCTATCAGTGCTTGCCCGTAACGGAAGTGCTTTTCAATCTGCTCCCACCATTCGAGGCAGCAACGCTCCAGAACAGAAGTAAGGCGAGTCAGTCGTTGTCGAATTTCATCGAGATACTCGGTATCGCTGCGTTCGAGATCTAAGGTGACGATCGTTTGATCAGCACGGCCAGTTTGTACCAGTGGTTGTGAGCCGATAAGGTCACTTCCATGTGTAGGAATATCGTAAGCCAAGTTTTTTGATGCACGGGGGATGAGGACCCCAATCGGTATGAGATCAGTTGCATCCCTGAGCAGCTCGAATATCTTGAGGTGCGCGCTGTTCCAATCCCTGGCAGTGTTTTCAAGCTTTGCGCTCGTATCTCTTTCGAACCATAAGGAAAAGGCGCTGAAGATGAGGCCTTGCCAGCCTTCCTCGTCCCGTGGGAGTTCGCTAATCCCAAGACCGCTTAAGGCTTTTCCTAACGCACAGAACTTAATAAGGACCTGTCTTTGGGTCGTCGTGGCCTTGCCATTCAGCCAATCTGTCACAGGCTCTAACAAGGCTTGAAGATCAGCCGTGTTTAGCCAAGAAAAATTCTTTAGTGAAAGATTGAAGTGTTGATCGAGTTCATCAACAATAAGAACGAATCGGGCATTTGGGTTTTGTAGCTTCAAGGAAAGCATCGAAATCCCTCCTTTCTGTCAAAAAACTTTGTCAGAAATGCAGCCAAAAGAGGGACTAGTCTTCGATAAATAAAGGACTTATTGGCCTCTTGACTAATACTATAGTCCGGAAAAACCGTGTGATACGGCGTGAGGGGAATTCGAAGCGCGCGTTTTGCAACGCTGCGCGGACCCGGTCCTTGGATTCCTTGACCTCGGTTTCGGGCAAGCCGACGATGGTGAAGGAGGGCAGACCATTGGCCAGATGGACTTCTACTGTGACTTCGGGCGCCTGCATGCCTGCCAGCGCCCGACTTTTCAATACCGCTAGCGTCACCGGCTTGGCGGAATCAAGGGCGTTTCAGTTGCGCTTCAAGTTCCGTGACGCGCGCTTCCAGTGCTTCCAGCTTGGCGCGGGTGGTTGCCAGCACTTGTGCCTGCACATCGAATTCCTCGCGTGTCACCAGGTCCAGTTTGGAGAAACCCTGGCCCAGCATGGCCTTGACGTTTTTCTCGATGTCCTTGGCGGGCGAGTTTTCGATAGCCTGGTTGATCTTGGCTTGAATGTCGTCGAAGAAATTGGGTTTGTTCATGATCGTCCTCTGGGAGTGAAAAGGTTTGGCGGGGCGGAGTTCCATGCCGCCGTTGCGTGGCGGATTGCTCTACCCTCGACAAATACGAAAAATGATAACCGATGCGTTCCACCCTGACATTCAAATTATGTACCGGCCCGGCGGTTTAAGCAATTTTCCGCCTGGCCGTGACGCCGTAGAAATCAGGCCTGTTCGGCGCGGATTTGTTGCAGTGATTTTTTTTGCTTGCCGGCGCTGTCGAAATTGTCGGCGTGCAGCCAGGCTTCGAAGACGGCCCGTTGTGCCGGCCATTCGCTATCTAGCATCGAAAACCAGGCGGTGTCGCGGTTCTTGCCCTTGAACACGCGATGTTGCCGGAACAGGCCTTCGGGAGTGAAGCCGAAGCGTAGCGCCGCCTTTTGCGAGCGCAGGTTGAGCGAATTGCATTTCCATTCCAGGCGGCGATAGCCGAGATCGTCGAAGGCATGCCGCGCCAGCAGGTAGATCGCTTCGGTGGCCTGGCGTGTGCGTTGCATGCGCGCGCTGAACCAGATATGGCCGATTTCGATCGAGCCGTGCTCCGGCGTGATCGCCAGGTAGCTCAACACGCCGGTCGGCTTGCCGCTGTGCTGGTCGACGACGGTGAAGAACAGCGGGTCGCGGCTGGCGGCGCAATTCTTGAGCCAGGCGCTGAAATCCTGCGGATTGTCGAAAGGCCCTACCGCCAGGTAATCCCATTGGGTCGGATCGGCGTCGGCGGCATGTTCAGCCTCGTATAGGTCCGATGCATCGCGCGCGGGATCGACCGGCAGCAGGCGTATGCTATCGCCTTGCAGCGGAATGGGTTGCGGCAGCGGTGCTGGCTTCCAGTCGGGTAACGGGCGGCCGGTGTCGGCTGCGGTGGATTGTTGTG
Organism: Collimonas arenae; assembly: GCF_001584165.1. NCBI lineage: Bacteria > Pseudomonadati > Pseudomonadota > Betaproteobacteria > Burkholderiales > Oxalobacteraceae > Collimonas > Collimonas arenae. The sequence goes on along the minus strand of NZ_CP013233.1, from coordinate 4,367,856 downwards.
GCATGGTTGTACTTTGCATGGTCTGGTTGGATGGCGTTGACGAACTAGTCGAGCTGTTTGCGATATTGCACGAATCCCGGCCGTTGCGCGATGCGGTCGTAGAGCTGCATCGCGGTGCTGTTGGTTTCATGCGTCAGCCAGTGCACGCGTGTGCTGCCGGCGGCCTTGGCCTGTGCGCACACGTGCTCGATCAGCAGGCGTCCGAGGCCCAAGCCGCGTTGTCCGGCATCGACATACAAGTCTTGCAGATAGCAGGAATATTCCACCGTCCAGCAGGAACGATGGAAGATCCAGTGCACCATGCCGACCGCTTGTTCGCCAACCATCGCCAGCGCGCCGAACATCGGTTCCTTGGGATCGAGCAGCCGCTGCCAAGTTATCTTCCTGGTGGCGAGCGGGATATCAACCTGGTAAAAATCCTGGTAACCCTGCCATTGCGGATACCAGATGTCATAGTCTTGTTCGGTCAGCGGCTTGATAGTGGCCGCCGGGCGGATTGCTGAATCTGTGGCCAAAATACGCTCCTGTGGTTGTCATTGCTTGTTTATCGATGCGAAACAGCGTTTATCGTAGCGCCATAAGTTGGTATCATCAAAGATCCAATAATGATTGTATTTATAGGTCCAATCATGTGCGATACAAAGCCATTGTTCCTGCGCTAGCGATGCCGCAACCCAAACCCTCCTCCCTGTCGATGCACCTGGACCCCGCCGGCATCGCGCTGGACGGTCGTAAGGGCCTTGCCAAGCAGCTGTATCTGGCGCTGCGGCAGCGTATCCTGGCGACGCCCGACACGCATCGGATCAAGCTGCCTACCTCGCGTGAGCTGGCGCTGGCCTTGCGGGTTTCACGCAACACCGTCGTGCGCGCCTATGAACAGCTATATGCCGAAGGCTATATCAGCAGCCGGGTCGGTGATGGCACTTATGCCGATGGCCTGGCAGCCGCAACGGCGCCGGGTGCGGATCAGGCAGCGACGGGCGCGACTGCTACCCAACTATCGGCCATGCAGCGGCGCTTGAGTGGTTTTGGCGGTCGTCGCCGCTTCGATGGCCCGGCACGGGCCTTTCGCCTGGGGATTCCGGCCTACGACTTGTTTCCAAATGAAATCTGGGGCGCTTGCAAGGCAATTTCTGGCGTCGCGCGCCGCTGGCGCAGATGGGTTATGGCGAAGCCGCCGGCAACTCTCGCCTGCGCGAACTGATTGCCGTCTATCTGCGGCAGGCGCGCGGCCTGATCTGCGATCCGTCGCAAATCATGATTACCGCCGGTGCGCAGCACGGGATTGCCTTGTGCGCACAACTGCTGCTCGATGCGGGCGATCGGGTCGCGGTCGAAAATCCCTGCTACCCGTCGGCGGCGGCAGCGTTGACACTGGCCGGTGCGCAACTGGTGGGAATTCCGCTCGACCAGGACGGGATGGACACCACGCAGCTGGCGCAACACGCCAACTGCCGCATGGCTTATGTGACGCCCTCGCACCAGTATCCAATCGGCGTCACGCTGTCGCTGCAGCGCCGGCTTGAGCTGCTGGCTTGGGCCGAGCGCCACGATGCCTGGATCGTCGAAGATGACTACGACGGCGAGTACCGCTATGACGGCACGCCACTGGCGCCGCTGGCTGCGCTCGATCAGAGCGCGCGCGTGCTGTATGTCGGTACCTTTTCCAAGATCGCCTTCCCCGGCTTGCGGCTGGGCTATCTGGTGCTGCCGCCGAAGCTGGTACCGGGGCTAAGCGCCTTGCGCGCCATGGCAGACCGTCATCCGCCCGCCGCCGATCAGGCGGTGATGGCGGAATTTATCGCCGCCGGACATTTCCAGCGCCACATCAGGCGTATGCGCCGCGCCAGTCGTGCGCGTCGGGATGCCCTGATGACTGGCTGGACGCCGTTGTTCGGCGCGCAATTACCGTTGCCGAAGGTTGCTGCCGGCCTCCATCTCAGCCTGTCCCTGGACAGTTTCAGTCAAGAGGCGGAACTGGTGGCGAAGGCACTGGCAGCGGGCGTCGAAATCAATCCTGTCAGTCGCTTCTGCCTGCCTGGGCAAGTTGTCAGCCCGCAGCACCGGGCTGGTCTGGCGCTTGGGTTTGCGGGGGTGGACGAGATCGCGATCCAGCGCGCTCTGCTGGCCCTGCAGCAAGCCTGGAATTAGTCATGTAGTCCGCTACAGTCTGTCATGTAGCGCGGATCAGTGACAATTGCACCATAACAAGGCGGACAATATAAAAACGCTTCATTATGGTGCGATCTGTCGACATTATTTCCGTTTGAAAAGCTTCGGTGATTAACAATCAGAAAGGGCCGCCGGCAAATGCCCCGCAAGCGGGCGGCGGCATGGGAAAAGGGCGGAGGGGCGGCGGTTGGCATGGGTTCTGCTATGGAAAGTTGGGAGAGTAACGATTTATCGGTTTTTCATTCAACATACCAACAGGGACTTCCATGAAAAAGCTGATTTTAGCCGCAGCAATAGCAGCAAGTTTCGCCACCGGGTTTGCGCATGCGGAAGATGCCAAACCCGATAATGAAGTCAGTTACAACATCGGCGTGGTTAACGATTACCGCTTCCGCGGTATTTCGCAAACGCGTTTCGATCCTGCCTTGCAGGGCGGCGCCGATTACACCAACAACCCGACCGGCCTCTACGCAGGCACCTGGCTATCCAACATCAAGTGGATCAAGGATGCGGTCGACAGCGCCAACACCGGCACCGGCGGCAAGGGTCCGGTTGAATGGGATATCTACGCCGGCAAGCGTGGCGATCTGCCGGGCGGTTTCACTTACGACATCGGCGGCCTGTATTACTACTATCCGACCAATAACTACAGCCTGATTGGCCGCAACGCCAATACCTTCGAACTGTACGGCCAGCTCGGCTACGGCCCCGCTTACTTCAAATACTCGCATGCGATGACCACCCTGTTCGGCACTGTCGATAGCAAGAACAGCGCTTACTACGATGCCGGCGCCAACTTTGATGTCGGTGCGGGCGTTACGTTGGGCCTGCATATCGGTCACCAGACTGTCGAGAATTTCAGCTTCGCCAGCTACACTGACTGGAAAGCCGGTGTCACCAAGACTTTCGACCAGATCGGCGGCGTGACCTTGGGGCTGGCATTTGTCGGCACCAACGCCAAGGATGGCGCTTACGTCAGTCCAAGTGGCAAGAACCTGGGCCGCAATGGCGTTGTGTTCTCGCTGGCAAAAACCTTCTAACGCATTGCGCAATGCTTGAAACAACATAGAGCAACGTAGAAATTTTGAACTGACCATAACGAGGCCAACATGAAACTGATTACTGCGATCATCAAACCGTTCAAGCTCGACGAGGTGCGTGAAGCGCTGTCGGCGATTGGCGTGCAAGGCATCACCGTAACCGAAGTCAAGGGCTTCGGCCGCCAAAAGGGCCACACCGAGCTGTATCGCGGCGCGGAGTATGTCGTCGATTTCCTGCCGAAGACAAAAATCGAAGCAGCAGTTGACGATGCGATCCTGGAGCAGGCGGTGGAAGCCATCGAAACAGCGGCGCGCACCGGCAAGATCGGCGACGGTAAGATATTTGTCTTCGATCTGCAAGAAGTTATTCGTATTCGTACCGGTGAAACCGGCAAAGACGCAATCTAAGGGGATAAAAATATGAACATCAAAAGAATGTTTGCTACGGTTTTGGCGTCCTGCACGCTGATGCTCGCAGCTACCGCCATGGCGCCGGCGTCGGCCGCGGATGAAGCATCCGCGGCGGCCAGCGCCAGCGTGGCGTCGACCAGCGCCGATGCATCCGCTGCAACGCCGGCGGCCTCCATTGCACCTGCTCCGGCTGCTGCTGCAGCAGCACCGGCGCCTGCTACAGCAACCGCGGCAGCACCTGCTGCGGCGGCCCCAGCTGCGCCAGTGCCGAACAAGGGCGACACCGCCTGGCTGCTGGTGTGTACCGCATTGGTGATCCTGATGACCCTGCCAGGCCTGGGCCTGTTCTACGGTGGTCTGGTCCGTAGCAAGAACATGCTGTCAGTGTTGATGCAATGTTTCACCATCTTCTCGCTGATCATCGTGCTGTGGTGCATCTATGGCTACAGTATCGCGTTCACTGAAGGTAATGCATTCTTTGGTGGCTTCAGCCGTTTGTTCTTGCATGGCATGACGCCGGATTCCGTCGCCGCCACCTTCAGCAAGGGCGTGGTCGTGCCTGAGTTCGGCTACCTGGTGTTCCAGGGCGCGTTTGCCGCCATTACCTGTGCACTGATCATCGGCGCCTTCGCCGAGCGCGCCAAGTTTTCGGCGATCCTGGTGTTCACTGTGCTGTGGTTCACATTCGCCTACCTGCCGATCGCCCATATGGTCTGGTTCTGGCCTGGTCCGGACGGCTTCACCGACGCTGCTGCTGCCGAGAAGCTGACAGCAACCGGCGGCTGGCTGTTCCAAAAAGGTGCGCTGGACTTCGCCGGCGGCACCGTGGTGCATATCAATGCTGCTATCGCTGGCCTGGTTGGTTCGTATGTCATCGGCAAGCGCGTCGGTTTCGGCAAGGAAGCATTCAAGCCGCATAGCCTGACCTTGACCATGGTTGGTGCTTCGTTGCTGTGGTTCGGCTGGTTCGGCTTCAACGCCGGCTCCGCGCTGGAAGCAAACGGCAGCGCTGCCCTGGCCTTCATCAATACCCTGTTGGCGACTTCCGCTGCGGTCCTGAGCTGGAGTGCGGGCGAGTGGATCGGTAAAGGCAAGCCATCGATGCTGGGTGGCGCTTCCGGCGCCGTCGCCGGCCTGGTGGCGATTACTCCAGCGGCCGGATTTGTCGGCCCGATGGGCGCCTTGATCATGGGTCTGCTGGCTGGCTTCGTCTGCCTGTGGGGCGTCACCGGTCTGAAGAAATTGCTGGGCGCGGACGATGCGCTGGACGTGTTCGGCGTGCATGGCGTGGGCGGCATCATGGGGGCATTGCTGACTGGCGTGTTCGCTGCGCCTAGTCTCGGTGGCACAGGTATCTATGACTATGTCGCCAATGCGGTAGCGCCAGACTACTCGATCAGCGGCCAGCTGTTGATTCAGTTCGAAGGCGTGATGACGACCTTGATCTGGTCCGGCGTGGTCTCGCTGATCGCGTTCAAGCTGGTCGATATTGTCATGGGCTTGCGTGTGACGGAAGAGGAAGAGCGCGAAGGCCTGGATATCTCCAGCCATGGCGAATCTGCTTATCACGACTAAGCCTGGTTTGATTGCGCCGGGCCGCCCAGCAGTGGCAGTCCGGCGGCTTGGTTGAAGTGCACTGTAATCCCGGGTCGGCAGTCCAGGCCTGGGATTTTTTGTTTACTGTTTGAGGTATTCGTTACCGGAGGTTGTACAGTGGATCCGAGCATCACGCCGCAACGGCTGACGACATGCACCGTGGAAGACGTCAGGGCCAGTCAGTTCGATCAGGTGATCGGCCCGCTCGCCGACATCCTGATGGCTTGCGTGAAGCAGGGGGCCAGTGTCGGCTTTCTGGGTACGCCGGACGCCGAGGACGCGTTCTCATTCTGGTACGGCGTGAATGGCTCGCTGGTGAGTGGCGGCAGGCGTCTGCTGGTTGCGCGCTTTGCCGGACAGGTAGTCGGCACGGTGCAGGTCGTGCTAGCAACCCCAGCCAACGGTGGCCACCGTGCAGAAATTTCCAAGTTGCTGGTACATCCCGATGTCCGTCGCAAAGGCGTGGCGCGCAGTTTGATGCAGCAGGCCGAGACCGTTGCCCGTGCCGACGGCCGTTTGCTGCTGACGCTCGATACGCGCACCGGCGATGCGGCGGAATCCCTGTATCGCTCGCTCGGCTACGAATTGGCAGGCGTTATTCCCGACTATGCGCGTTCGACCTCGGGCAAACTGAGCGATACCAGTTTCATGTACAAGAAAATTGCCTGAGCGCAGCGCAATCGCCTGCTATCGGATTTGATGGCAATATGACACAATCAGGAAAGCGCCGGGTGGCGCTTTTTTGCTTTCCCGGCACTTTAAAAAAACATAAACGACCCGATTTAAAGTTGGCCCAGGTGCACCGAGTCTTCGCACCATTTTCGCAACAGCGCGCCGGGTGACCGGCGAAATTGTGCAATTCCCGTTAGAATCGGCGTCTCCTGTTTGTCGTGGAATACGCCATTTGCAATGGGCGGTTGCCCAGGAAGTTGCAATAAAAGACGCCATTTAGTTCCCAAAAGAAAGTTTTTATGGTTCCCCACCTTGTCACGGCCCTGAATGGCCCGTTGCTCGATCTAGAAAAGAAAATTCTCGCAGCCACCCCGGCCATCGAGCGCTGGTTCAGGATGGAGTGGCAAGAGCACACGCCGCCGTTCTATTGCTCGGTGGATCTGCGCAATTCGGGTTTCAAGTTGGCGCCGGTCGATACCAACCTGTTTCCGGGCGGTTTCAACAACCTGTCGCCAGAGATGTTGCCGCTGGCCGTGCAGGCTGCGATGGCGGCCATTGAAAAGTATTGTCCGGACGCCAAGAACCTGTTGCTGCTGCCGGAACAGAACACGCGCAATACCTTCTATCTGCAGAATGTCGCGCGGCTGATGCAGATTTTCCGCCAGACCGGCCTGCACGTGCGACTCGGTTCGTTGTCGCCGGATTTGAAGGAAGCCAAGACCATCGAACTGCCGGACGGCAGCACGATCACGCTTGAGCCGCTGGAGCGTTCCGCCAACGGCCGTCGTCTGGGGCTGAAGAATTTCGATCCGTGCACCATCCTGTTGAATAACGATCTGTCTTCCGGCACGCCGGGCATCCTGGAAGACCTCAACGAGCAAAACCTGCTGCCGCCGCTGCACGCCGGTTGGACCGTGCGTCGCAAGAGCAACCATTTCTCCGCCTACGACGATGTAGTGAAAAAATTCGCCAAGCTGGTCGATGTCGATCCGTGGATGCTGAATCCGTTCTTCGCCAAGGTTGACCAGGTCGATTTCCAGGCCAGCGACGGCGAAGACAAATTGGCTGCCAGCGTCAGCTCGCTGCTGGCGAAGATTCGCAAGAAATACAAAGAATACGGCATCACCGAGAAACCGTTCGTCATCGTCAAGGCTGATGCCGGCACCGAAGGCATGGGCGTGATGAGCGTGACCGAAGTCGGCCAGATCAAGGAACTCAGCCGCAAGCAGCGCGAGAAGCTGTCACAAGGCAAGGTTGATGGCGAAATCCATGACCTGATCATCCAGGAAGGCGTGCACACCTTCGAGCACATCAACGATGCGGTTGCGGAACCGGTGGTCTATATGATCGACCGCTACGTGGTCGGCGGTTTCTATCGGGTCCATGCGGAACGCGGCATCAACGAAAACCTGAACGCCCCCGGCGCCCATTTTGTGCCGCTCGCCTTCGCCCAGCAGCATGCGTTGCCGGATATGCTGGCCAAGCCAGGCACCACTGCACCGAACCGCTTCTATATGTATGGTGTAGTGGCGCGTCTCGGTTTGCTGGCAGCGTCTCTGGAGATGGAGAAGACTGATCCGAACCCGGAAGAATACTAAACAGCCATTCACTCATATGGACCCAAAAAAATGAAAATCGCTTTCCTCGCCGATCCGCTCGACACCTTCAAGACGTATAAAGATTCGACCTACGCAATGATGGTTGAAGCCGTCAAACGCGGCCATACGATCTATGCCTTCGAGCAAAAAGACATGGCGCTGGAAAGCGGGATCGTCACTGCCAACGTGGCGCGCGTCACGTTGACCGGGGACGACAAGGACTGGTATCGGGCCAGTCCGGCGACTTCGATGTTTCTGTCGGAATTCGACGCGATCCTGCTACGCAAGGATCCGCCTTTCGACATGGAGTACATCTACACTACCTACCTGCTGGAACTGGCTGAAGCGCAAGGCGCACGCGTGTTCAACAAGCCGCAGGCGATCCGCGACCACAATGAAAAGCTGGCGATCGCGCAATTCTCCAAATTCACGTCGCCAACGCTGGTGACGCGCGACGCCACGCGTCTACGTGCCTTCCATGCGGAACACCAGGACGTGATCCTGAAGCCGCTCGACGGCATGGGCGGCACCGGGATATTCCGAGTGCGCCAGGATGGCCTGAATCTCGGCTCGATCATCGAAACCCTGACTGATAATGGCAAGCGCACCATCATGATCCAGCGCTTCATCCCGGAGATCGTCGCCGGCGACAAGCGCGTGCTGGTGATCGGCGGCAAGGTGGTGCCTTACTCGCTGGCACGGATTCCGCAAGGCAGCGAAGTGCGCGGCAACCTGGCGGCGGGCGGAATTGGCGTAGCGCAACCCCTGACTGCGCGCGACCGCGAAATCGGTGAGGCGCTTGGCCCGGTGTTGGCACAGCGCGGCTTGTTACTGGTAGGATTAGATGTGATCGGTGACTATCTGACGGAAGTGAATGTCACCAGCCCGACCTGTTTCCAGGAAATCAAGCAGCAAAGCGGTTTCGATGTCGCCGCGATGTTCATCGATGCGCTGGAAGCAGCGCTGAAATAACAGGAAAAACAGGAAAGTTTGTTTTTCGTTATAGAGGACTGCGCTTTCAACGATGCCAGTCACGATGCAGTTGCTGTAAAACCGTTGGCCAGTCACGATGCAGTTGCTGTAAAACCGTTGTAAACCCGGATAAATCCGCCAAGCGGATTTGAGATTGAAACTATGATTGGCATTCTTCTATTAACTCACGCCCCACTGGGCCAGGCATTTATCGCAGCTGCCTCTCATGTGTTTCGCCAGACCCCGGAGCGGCTCGAAGCGATCGACGTGATCGCTGACCAGAATCCCGCTGAAGTGCAACAACTGGCCAAGCAGGCCGCTGCACGCCTGGACGACGGCTCGGGCGTACTGGTGATTACCGACGTCATGGGCGGCACGCCGTCCAATTGCACGCTACCGTTTTGCAGCGGCAACCAGACCCAGGTCATTGCCGGGATCAGTCTGCCGATGCTGTTGCGGGCACTGACCTATCGTAACGATACGCTCGACGTGGTCACGGAAATGGCGCTGGCTGGCGGTCAGGGCGGGGCGGTTCGGGTCGATAATCGGGTCCGGGTGTCGCACTAGGAGCGGCTGGCAACGCATGATCATTCAACGTTGTATTTCGATAAAACAACATTAACTAAAAGACAAAATGATTCAACAAGAAATCGAAATTATTAATAAGCTCGGCCTGCACGCTCGTGCTTCGGCCAAATTTACACAACTGGCAACCAAGTTCAAAAGCGAAGTGTGGATGACGCGCAACAAACGCCGCGTCAACGCCAAATCGATCATGGGTGTGATGATGCTGGCAGCAGGCAAGGGCAGCACGATCCTGCTGGAAGCTGAGGGCGAGGATGAGAAGGCCTGTTTCGACGCCTTGCACCAGCTGATTCAGGACAAGTTTGGCGAAGGCGAATAAAGCCGGTCCGCAGCCGCCCGGTGCGGCAACTTACTTGGTGACTTGATATTTCTTGTTGAATCAGTTGGCGATAAGGTAATTTGTCGCAAGGACGGCCTTGCCGATGTATAAACCTTGCGCCAGACGGCAAGATTGGCACGACTTCTCTGTCCCACGATTATTTGAATTGAATTTTCCAGCGGGCTGACCAGATGGCATCCTTTACCCTACATGGCATTCCGGTATCGCGCGGCATCGCGATTGGCCGTTCGCACCTGCTTGCGCCGGCGGCAATGGACGTCAAGCATTACCTGATCGGTGAAACCGAGGTCGAAGCTGAAGTCCAGCGCCTGCAGAATGCAGTGGCCAAGGTGCGCACTGAATTGCAGACCATTCGTAGCGACTTGCCGAAAGAATCACCGCCTGAACTGGGCGCGTTTGTTGATGTCCACCTGCTGATCCTGTCGGACCCAATGCTGGCCGAAATGTCGCTCGACATCATCCGCAACCGTCACTACAACGCAGAATGGGCGCTGGTTACGCAGATCGACGAATTGTCGGCGCAGTTCGACGAAATCGAAGACACCTACCTGCGTGAGCGCAAGATGGACGTGCTGCAGGTTGGCGAGCGCTTGCTGAAAGTCCTGACCGGCACCGCTACCCGCCTGCCTGAAGTCGATAGCGACGGCGCATCGTTCGCCAATATCGTGGTGGTTGCGTATGACATTTCCCCGGCGGACATGCTGCAGTTCCGCGATCGCGCCTTTGCCGGTTTCGTGACCGATCTCGGTGGTCAGAATTCGCACACCGCGATTGTCGCGCGCAGCCTTGATATTCCGGCTGCGGTGGGCATGAACCACGCTTCCAAGCTGATCAAGCAGGATGACTGGATCATCATCGATGGCGACGCCGGCGTAGTGATCGTCGATCCAGCGCCGATGATATTGAAGCAATACCGGGAGCTCCAGGCGCATCAGCTGCGCGCACGTCGCAAGCTCGGCAAGATCAAGAAAACCCGCGCGGTCACGCTGGATGGCACCGAAATCAGTTTGCTGGCTAACATTGAGTTGCCAAGCGATTGTGCGTCGGCGATGGAGTCCGGCGCCAATGGTGTCGGCCTGTTCCGTTCGGAATTCCTGTTCATGGGCCGGATTGGTCCACAGCATGAATTGCCGACCGAGGATGAGCAATTTGAATCGTATCGGCAGGCAGTGGTAGCGATGAAGGGGCGACCGGTAACGATCCGCACGCTGGATGTCGGCGCCGACAAGCCGCTCAGCGCCGAAGAACAAACCGCGCTGAACCCGGCACTGGGCTTGCGCGCAATCCGTTATTGCCTGGCAGAGCCGCAGTTGTTTCTGACGCAATTGCGGGCAATTTTGCGCGCTTCCGCGTTCGGCACCGTCAAATTGCTGATTCCGATGCTGGCGCACGCATTTGAAATCGACCAGACGCTGGCCATCATCGAGCAAGCCAAGCAGCAGTTGCGCGATGAAGGCATTGGGTTCGACGAGAGCATCAAGATCGGCGCCATGATCGAGATTCCGGCGGCGGCGCTGGCGCTGCCGATGTTCATCAAACGTATGGACTTTTTGTCAATCGGCACCAACGACCTGATCCAGTACACGCTGGCGATCGACCGCGTCGATCACGAAGTGGCGCACCTATACAACCCGCTGCACCCGGCGGTGCTGTTCCTGCTGTCGACAGTGATCGCGATGGGACGCAAGGCCGGGATTCCGGTGTCGGTGTGTGGCGAAATGGCTGGCGACGTCAAGTTCACGCGTTTGCTGCTTGGCATGGGTTTGCTGGAGTTTTCGATGCATCCGGCGCAGTTGCTGGCAGTCAAGCAGGAAATCCTGAATAGCGATCTTGATGACTTGACGCTGCAAACCAAGAAAATCCTGCGCAGCACCGAACCCAGCGCGATTGCAGCCGCGGTCAGCCAAATGCGTGCGACAGCATGAAAGGCTGACAACCTGGTAGCGTTTGACGCCAGGCTTCGACTTGGTTATTCTTGTATATCGCGCCGATTTGATTGGTCTCACCACCTCAGCTTGCGGGCGCGCGGCATTGCCGGAATCGTTATCGATCTGGAAATGCCAAATAAATACGGCTAAAGCGAGCTTGATGTACAAGCCCATTATTAGCCCGACTAGCGAAAGCTCTCGGGCTTTTTATTGTCAATTACCTCCTGGCGCCCGAACCATGTCCCAAGGAATAGTTTCACCGCAATCGATGCATTTCGCGACGCCGCTACAGTTGCAAAGCGGCGCGCTGCTGGCGGATTACACGCTGGTATATGAAACCTATGGCAGCCTCAATGCCGACAAATCCAATGCGGTGCTGGTCTGCCATGCGCTGAACGCTTCGCATCATGTCGCCGGCGTGTATCAGGATGATGAAAAGAATGTCGGCTGGTGGGACAACATGGTGGGGCCGGGCAAGCCGCTCGATACCGATAAATTCTTCGTCATCGGCGTGAATAACCTCGGTTCCTGCTTTGGCTCGACCGGGCCGATGCACATCAACGCCGCCACCGGCAAGCCTTATGGCGCCGATTTTCCGGTCGTCACGGTCGAAGACTGGGTACAGGCCCAGGCGCGGCTGGCCGATGCGCTCGGAATCGTGCAATTCGCCGCAGTGATGGGTGGCTCGCTGGGCGGCATGCAGGCGCTGGCTTGGAGCCTGATGTATCCAACCCGCCTGCGCCATTGCGTGGTGATTGCGTCGACCCCCAAGCTGTCTGCACAGAATATCGCCTTCAATGACGTCGCGCGGCAGGCGATCCTGACCGATCCGGGTTTTCATGGCGGCGATTACTACGCGCATGGCGTGGTGCCGAAGAACGGCTTGCGGGTGGCGCGCATGGTCGGGCACATCACTTATCTGTCGGATGACGACATGGCCGAAAAATTCGGCCGCGACCTGCGCTCCGGCGAGTACCAGTTCGGTTTCGGCATCGATTTCGAAATCGAATCCTACCTGCGTTATCAAGGCGATAAATTCTCTGAGTATTTCGACGCCAATACCTATCTGCTGATTACCAAGGCCCTCGATTATTTCGACCCTGCCAAGGAATTCGACGGCGACCTGACGCGCGCCCTGAGCAAGACCCAGGCGCAGTTCCTGCTGGTGTCGTTCATGACCGACTGGCGCTTCTCGCCGGAGCGCAGCCGCGAGATCGTGCAGGCGCTGGTCAACAACAAGCGCCGCGTCAGCTATGCTGAGATCGATGCGCCGCACGGCCATGATGCGTTCCTGCTCGACGACCCGCGCTACATAAGCGTGGTGCGCGAATACTACAACCGCATCTGGCAGGAGCTGGATCGGCAGCAATCATCGATAATGAATGACAAGACCGAAGTGGCGGGAGCAAACGCATGAATTTCCAGCAATTAAGTAATTTGCGTCCCGACCTGGCCTTCATCGCACATTGGGTGCGCGATCAATCGCAGGTGCTCGATCTGGGTTGCGGCGACGGCGTCATGCTCGATTACCTGCAGTCCGACAAGCAATGCGCCGGCTACGGCGTCGAGATCGACGATGACAAGATTCCGGCGTGCGTGACGCGCGGCGTTTCAGTCATTCAGCAGGATCTGGAAGCCGGCTTGACGCTGTTTGCCGACAACGCCTTCGACACGGTGCTGTGCCTGTCAGCCTTGCAGATGATGAAGAATGTCGAGGGCGTCCTGCGCGATATCGCTCGCGTCGGCCGCGAGGCGATTGTGTCATTCCCCAATTTTGCCTACTGGCCGCATAGAGTGGCGCTATTGCGCGGTCGCATGCCGGTGTCCAAGACGCTGCCTTACGAATGGTATGACACCCCCAACCTGCGTTGCGCGACCATCAAGGATTTTGAAGAGCTGGCGAACGAGGTCGGATTGGAAGTACTCGAATGCGTGGCGCTACACGACGGCCAACCGATCTCGGTCTTGCCCAACTGGCGTGGTAGTCTTGCGGTATTCCGTTTTCGCAAGAAATAAGCCGGTAAGAAAGGCTGGTAAGAAAAAGTATGCAGGGCTGCAAAGCTGTTTCGATTCAACGTTAGCCATGTCATCCCCGCGCATGCGGGGTCCATTTCGCTGTCAACATGGATCCCTGCCGGCGCGCGCATGAAGGCGATTTTAAAATGCCGGACTGCAGTTGATGCTGTAGTCTGGCGGCAGATACCCAACTCCCCGCCGACGCGGGCGCATTCATGACATCAGATTCAAATCCCTGGCATCACTACCTCAACCGGCGCATGCTGATTTGCGCTTTCCTCGGCTTCAGTTCCGGCCTGCCGCTGTTCATTCTGCTGAGTTTGCTGCAAGCCTGGTTAAGCAAGTCAGGCCTTGACGTCAAGGCGCTCGGCCTGTTCGCGCTGGTCATGTTTCCGTACACCTGGAAGTTCCTCTGGTCGCCGCTGATGGACCGCTTCCATTTCGGTAAGCTGGGGCGCCGGCGCAGCTGGATGATGTTGACCCAGGCCAGCCTGTTCGTTGCCATTGGCGGCATGGGCATGCTCGACCCGCATACGCAAGTGGCGACGATCGCCTTCGTTGCTTCGGTGGTGGCGTTCCTATCGGCCAGCCAGGATATTGTCATTGACGCCTATCGTCGTGAAATCCTGCCGGACAACGAGCAGGGCCTGGGCGCGGCGATCAACGTCAATGCCTACAAGGTGGCCGGTATGGTGCCGGGAGCGCTGTCGTTGTTCCTGGCCGATCACATGAGCTGGCAGGCGGTGTTCTGGATTACCGCGGCGTTCATGTTGCCGGGCCTGATCTGCACGTTACTGATCAAGGAACCGGAGGTGTATGGTTCGCCGCCGAAGAATATCCGCGAAGCGGTGGTCTTGCCGTTCCAGGAATTCATCGCAAGAGATGGCTGGCGTGGCGCGTTGTGGGTGCTCGGATTCATTTTCCTGTACAAGCTGGGCGACAGCATGGCCACAGCGCTTGCTACCAGATTTTATATCGATCTCGGCTTTTCGCTGACGCAGATCGGCGTGATTTCCAAGACCACCAGCCTGTGGGCCAGCCTGGTAGGTGGTCTGATCGGCGGCATATGGATGGTCCAGATCGGCATCAATCGCGCCTTGTGGATTTTTGGCGTGGTGCAGGCGGTGACGATTCTCGGGTTTGCGTGGCTGGCGCAGGTCGGGCCCGATCCGTTCGTGCTGGCGATCGTGATCGGCGGCGAAGCATTCGGCGTTGGCCTCGGCACCGCCGCGTTTGTCGCCTATATCGCCCGTACTACCGATCCGCGCTACACTGCAACGCAGTACGCACTGTTCACCAGTCTTGCCGCGGTGCCGCGCACCTTTGTCAACTCATCGGTGGGTTACATCGTTGCTCAAACAGGGTGGTTCAATTTTTTCATTTTGTGCTTCGCGCTGGCGCTGCCGGGAATGTTGATTTTATTCAAGGTCGCACCGTGGAGTGAAAAAACAGAAAACCCTGTTGCATCTTAGAAAAAGGTTTAGAATCAAATCGCGTAATCCTCTTCTGGGCCGCATCGAAAAATGAAGCTGGCTGACCAAGGAACTGTGAATATCTGAAGAGGTCGAATTCGGTAGAAATAATCTTCAATTTGTTTTCGCAACATCGTTGATGCGGGGGTGATATGGATATCTACAGCAGCTTTGCGAGTCGGTTCGACAAAACCAGAGAAGAAGAATTTTCCTTAGAAGAATATCTTGCGCTTTGTAAGAACGATCCAAGCTGTTATGCGACAGCTGGGGAACGCATGCTGATGGCGATAGGCGAACCGCAGCAGATCGATACGCGCCACGACCCTTCCTTGTCGCGCATCTTTGCCAACAAGGTTCTCAAGGTCTATCCCGCATTCAAGGAGTTCTACGGCGCCGAAGAGGTGATCGAGCAGGTGGTCGCCTATTTCCGCCACGCTGCGCAAGGCCTGGAAGAGCGCAAACAGATTCTTTATTTGCTGGGCCCGGTCGGCGGCGGCAAGTCGTCGATCGCCGAGCGTCTCAAGCAGCTGATGGAGCATGTGCCGTTCTATTCGCTGAAAGGATCGCCGGTCAATGAATCGCCGCTCGGTCTGTTCGATTATGAAGAGGATGGCGCGATCCTGGAAGAACAGTACGGCATTCCGCGCCGCTACCTGAAATCGATCCTGAGCCCCTGGGCCGTCAAGCGCCTGCATGAATTCAACGGTGATATCCGCAAGTTCCGCGTGGTTAAACGCTATCCGTCGATCTTGCGGCAGGTTGCGATTTCCAAGACCGAACCGGGCGATGAAAACAACCAGGATATATCCACCCTGGTCGGCAAGGTCGATATCCGCAAGCTGGAACAATATTCGCAGGATGATGCCGACGCCTACAGCTATTCCGGCGGCTTGTGCCTGTCGAATCAGGGCTTGCTGGAATTCGTTGAAATGTTCAAGGCGCCGATCAAGGTGCTGCATCCTTTGCTGACTGCAACGCAGGAAGGCAATTTCAAGGGCACCGAAGGTTTTGGCGCGATTCCGTTCGACGGCATCATCCTGGCGCACTCGAACGAATCGGAATGGAAAGCCTTCCGCAACAACAAGAACAACGAGGCGCTGCTGGATCGGATCTACATCGTCAAGGTGCCTTATTGCCTGCGGGTTTCCGAGGAAATCAAGATTTATGAAAAATTGATTCGCACATCCTCGCTGGGCAAGGCGGTATGCGCGCCGGGCACATTGAAGATGATGGCGCAGTTCTCGATACTGACGCGTCTTGGCGAGCCGGAAAATTCGAGTATTTTCTCGAAGATGCAGGTGTATGACGGCGAGAATCTGAAAGACAGCGACCCAAAAGCCAAGTCGTTCCAGGAATATCGCGACTATGCGGGTGTCGATGAAGGAATGACAGGGGTGTCGACGCGTTTCGCGTTCAAGATACTGTCGCGTGTGTTCAATTTCGATTCGACCGAAGTGGCGGCCAATCCTGTGCACCTGATGTATGTGCTGGAACAGCAGATCGAGCGCGAGCAATTTCCGCAGGAGGTGGAGCAGAAGTATTTGTCTTACGTCAAGGATACGCTGGCAACGCGTTATGCCGAATTTATCGGCAAGGAAATCCAGACCGCTTATCTGGAGTCGTATTCTGAATATGGACAGAATGTTTTCGACCGCTATGTGACCTATGCCGACTTCTGGATCCAGGATCAGGAATTCCGCGACCATGACACTGGCGAAAGTTTCGATCGCGCAGCCTTGAATGCAGAGTTGGAAAAGATCGAGAAACCGGCCGGCATCAGCAATCCGAAGGATTTCCGTAACGAAATTGTCAATTTCGTATTGCGTGCGCGCGTCTCGAATGCCGGCAAGAACCCGTTGTGGACCAGCTATGAGAAATTGCGCGTCGTTATCGAAAAGAAAATGTTTTCGAATACCGAGGACTTGCTGCCGGTTATCTCGTTCAACGCCAAGGGTTCCAACGAAGAATTGCGCAAGCATGAAGATTTTGTGAATCGCATGGTCAGCAAAGGGTATACGCCGAAACAGGTACGATTACTGTGCGAATGGTATCTGCGAGTACGCAAATCTTCATGAGGTGGATCGCGGGTAAGTAGCATAAAGAAAAGCGCCAGTTACCAGCAGCTCACCAGATGCATTCCGACCAGGAGAGCCGACCGTGTTGCATCAGATAATCGACCGTAGACTTTCTGGCAAGAACAAGAGCATTGCCAATCGGGAGCGCTTTTTGCGGCGCTTCCGGGCGGCTATTCATCGCTCGGTGACTGAAGCGGTACGTGACCGCGGCATCAAGGAAATCGAGAACGCCAAGAGCATCAGCATTCCGCGCAGGGGCATCAGTGAACCGGTATTCGGCCATGGGCCGGGCGGCAAGCGCGAGATGGTCCACCCTGGCAACCAGGATTACCTGCAAGGCGACCGAATCGCCCGCCCTCAGGGCGGCGCTGGAGGTGGCGGCAGTTCACCCAGCAATCAGGGCGAAAGCGAAGACGATTTTGTCTTCCAGCTGTCGCGCGAAGAATTCATGCAATACTTCTTCGAGGACCTCGAGTTGCCGCGCCTGATCAAGACCAACCTGATCGCTGTACCAAGCTGGAAAAACATGCGCGCCGGCTACTCTACCGACGGCACACCGAACAATATCGACATCGTCCGCTCGCTGCGCAGTTCGCTCGGGCGGCGTATTGCATTGGGTTCGCCGCTGGTGGTCAAGCTGCGCGAGCTGGAGCAGCTGATGGAGGCGCTCAAGGCCGATCCGCAAGACCGGCGCGATGAGATCAAGCGCCTGGAGGACGATATCCATCATCTCAAGGGCCGCATCTGGCGCATTCCATTCATTGATCCGTTCGACCTGCGCTACGTCAACCGGGTCAAGGTGCCGCAGCCGTCGAGCCGCGCCGTGATGTTTTGCGTGATGGACGTATCCGGATCGATGGATGAGCAGCGCAAGGATTTGTCGAAGCGCTTCTTCATCTTGCTCTATCTGTTCCTGACCAGAAATTATGAGCATATCGAGGTGGTTTTCATTCGCCATCACACACGTGCCGACGAGGTCGATGAAGATACTTTTTTCCATTCGCAGGAAAGCGGCGGCACGGTGGTGTCGAGCGCACTGGAGTTGATGAAGCAGATCATCGATGCCCGCTATCCGCCGGGCGACTGGAATATTTATGGCGCCCAGGCGTCGGATGGCGACAACTGGAATGACGATTCGCCGAAATGCCGACAGCTGCTGGAGCAGGAAATCTTGCCGCGCTCACGCTATTTTGCCTACATCCAGGTGACAGTCGAAGAACAGAATCTATGGACCGAATATGAGCAGATCGCCGCGGTCAATCCGCAGTTCGCAATGAAGAAAGTGCAAACTGCCAGCGAGATCTATCCGGTGTTCCGCGAATTATTCGAGAAGCAGGTGCAGACATGAATGACCGTCTGATCAATCGCCAGTTGCCATGTCCGTCGGATTGGAGTTTCGATCTGATCGAACAGTACAACGATGAAATTGCCCGCGTGGCGGCGCGCTACAAGCTGGATATCTATCCGATCCAGTTGGAGATCATTACTGCTGAACAGATGATGGACGCCTATGCTTCGGCAGGGATGCCGGTGAATTACCGGCACTGGTCGTTCGGCAAGCATTTCCTGATGACGGAGCGAGATTACAAGCGCGGCCAGATGGGCCTAGCCTACGAAATTGTCATCAATTCGAATCCGTGCATCGCTTATCTGAT